>JAZDHD010000350.1:0-36742 GCA_043806215.1 Pseudomonadota bacterium
GCCGAAGAACCCAAGTGTCTTAAGGCATAAATACGGTCGCACAAGCTGAAGCGTCTTCCCGGCGTAGGCCGGGAACCAGTCCTTTTTTCCTGGACCCCGGCCTGCGCCGGGGAGACGGCGGGCAGGGACGCCCGCCCCACGATCCTAACTTGTAGGGGCACCCCCCCTGTGGGTGCCCAGGGCAGGCATCCCGCGTTCCGCGCGGGACCCTACGGTTCAGGTGCTCTCGGGTCTCCGTGTCCGGATATTCTTCTTGCCGGCACCCAAATGGCAACGAGACGACAATGTGTGACCGAACTTATGAAATGCAGCACTAAGTGCTCTGTGGGCGCAACTTCGAGCGACGCCGTCCGTCGGCGCATGTCCGACTCAATCGCATGAAACAGGTCAAAGAGGCAAGCCATGAGTACCGACACGAAACAAACTGAATACCGAGACGCTTCATCGCAAACGGTTCTTTCGAGGGCGGTACGCTTCTGGATCGAACAGAAGCTGCTCATGGCAATGCTTATCGCCGCTGTTCTCCTGGGTGGGTTGATGGTCGCCCCCTTTGATTGGGATATCTCTTGGCTGCCTCGCCGACCGGTACCTGTCGACGCAATCCCGGACATCGGCGAGAATCAGCAGATTGTCTTCACCGACTGGGAGGGCCGCTCGCCCAAAGACATCGAGGATCAAATCACCTATCCGCTCACCGCGGCATTGCTGGGGATTCCCGGAGTGAAGACCGTACGAAGCAATTCCTTCTTCGGGTTCTCCACGATCTACATCATCTTTGAGGAAGACATCGAGTTCTACTGGTCCCGGTCACGTGTCCTGGAGAAGCTGAATTCTCTTCCCTCCGGCACGCTGCCCGAGGGGGTGCAGCCCGTGCTGGGGCCCGACGCCACCGCGCTCGGCCAGGTCTTCTGGTACACGGTGGAAGGCGAAGGTTTCAGTCTCCAAGAACTACGGACCATTCAGGACTACAACGTCCGCTATGCCCTGCAGTCTGCGGGCGGTGTGAGCGAAGTCGCTTCGGTGGGGGGGTATGTCAAGGAATATCAGATTGATATCAACCCGGACGCGATGAGGGCCCACGGCATAACGTTGCCCGAGGTCTTCGACGCGGTGCGCATGGCCAACTTGGACGTGGGGGCCTCCACCATCGAGGTCAATCGCGTCGAATACTCCATCCGGAGCCTGGGTTTCATCCGATCCGTCGATGACCTGAGACACAGCGTCATAAAGGTGAACGACAGCGTGCCGCTCTACATCAAGGATGTGGCGGTGGTGACCGAAGGGCCGGAGATGAGGCGGGGCGCGCTCGACAAGGAGGGAGCGGAAGTTGCCGGCGGAGTAGTGGTCGTCCGGTTTTCGGAGAATCCGCTCGAGGTGATCAAGAACGTCAAGAGGAAAATTCAGGAGATATCACCCGGACTGCCCAAGAAGACCCTACCCGATGGGAGAGTATCTCAGGTCAGGATCGTCCCCTTTTACGATCGAACCGAGCTTATCCATCAGACCTTGGACACCCTCAAAAAGGCTCTCCAGGAAGAGATTCTGGTAACCATCATCGTGGTCATCGTGATGGTCAACCATATCGGCAGCTCGGGATTGATCTCACTGGTTCTGCCTCTCTCCGTCCTCTTGACCTTTGTGGTCATGAAGTTCACGTCCACCGATGCAAACATCATGGCGCTTTCGGGGATTGCAATCGCCATTGGCGTCATGGTGGACATGGGGATCATCATCTGTGAAAACGTGCTGCGGCACATGGAAGAAAGCCCTCCGGACCGAAGCATTCTCGACATAGTTTACGAGTCGGCCATGGAGGTCTGGGGCGCAGTGGTAACCTCGTCGTTGACCACCATCATATCGTTCCTGCCGGTTTTCAGCCTTACCGGACCGGAAGGTAAACTATTCAAACCGGTGGCCTACACGAAGACCTTTGCGGTGGCGGCCTCACTTGTCCTGGCATTGGCCGTGGTGCCTCCTCTGGCGCATGCGCTGTTCGCGAAGAGGTCGATTCGGATCCGCACCCGGCTCATCGTCAACGCACTGATTGTTATGATCGGTCTGTGGGTGGGATATTCGCTGTCCTTGTGGATCGGAGGGCCGGTGGTCTTCATCGGTTTGGTGAAATGCCTCGCGTTGTATCTCCCGGAGGCCTTCCGGCAGCGGATTCCCACCGTTCTCAACGTATCCGCTCTCGGGTTTGTCGTCGTACTCCTTACGGAACACTGGTTGCCCCTTGGGCCGGAAAAGGGGTTGATCCGGAATCTTGTCTTTGCATCGGGAATCATATTCGGATTGCTGGCCGTGAGGAAAATATTCACCGCCTTTTACCGGCCCCTTCTATCGTGGGCTCTCGACCACAAGGCCGCGTTTCTCATGGCGCCTTGTTCTCTCGTACTCTTCGGGCTTGTCATATGGCTGGGGTTCGAGCGGGTGTTCGCGTTCATTCCATGGACTGCGGACCGCCTCGTGGGACGGCCGGTATATTCCGCCGTTTCCGGCCGAAATCCGGGGAGCGCCGGGGGGCAGGCTGCGGCTCAGAGCACTCAAGATACAGTGAATCCCATAAGGAAGACTCGGATCTGGAGTAGACTTGCCCACGCTTTTCCCGGTCTTGGCAAGGAGTTTATGCCGGATTTGGACGAGGGTTCGTTTCTCTTCATGCCCACCACAATGCCGCATGCGTCAATCGGTGAGGCGCTCGACGTAATACAAAAGCAGGATATGGCGATCAGGACGATCCCCGAGGTCGAGTCGGTGGTGGGCAAGATCGGACGGGTGGAAAGTGCTCTCGATCCTGCTCCTCTTTCCATGATCGAAACGTTGATCACGTATCTTCCGGAATACAAGACTGATCCTTCCACAGGAGAACCGGTGCGGGACCCGAAAACGGGAAAACCGGTCCGGAACTGGCGGTCTCACATCAAGACACCTGCGGACATCTGGAAGGAGATCCTCGACGCGGCCCGGTTGCCCGGAACCACGTCCGCTCCGAAGCTTCAGCCGATCACGGCCCGGGTCGTGATGCTCCAGAGCGGGATGAGAGCCGCAATGGGAGTCAAGGTGAGAGGGAAGAGCCTTGAAGAGGTCGAACAGGTGGGGCTCGATATCGAGCGGCTGCTCAAGGAGGTCCCGTCCGTGGAGCCCTCTTCCGTGATTGCGGATCGTGTGGTGGGTAATCCATATCTCGAGATCAAGATCGACCGGAAGGCAATCGCCCGTTACGGCATCAAGATAAAAGAGGTGCAGGACGTGGTGGAAATAGCTCTCGGAGGTAAGAGAATTACAACGACCGTGGAAGGACGGGAACGATATCCTGTAAGAGTCCGGTATCAGAGGGAGCTAAGGGATTCCCTCGAATCTATTGACAAGATTCTTGTTTCGGGCACCGGGGGAGTGCAGATGCCACTTCGGCTGCTTGCGGAAGTCACCTACGTCCGCGGGCCGATGACGATCAAGAGCGAGGACACGTTTCTTGTGAGCTATGTCCTCTTCGACAAACGGCCCGGCCGAGCGGAGGTGGATGTGGTCACTGCCGCAGACAATTATCTCAAGCATCGGATTGCCGCCGGCGGCCTCAATCTGCCGGCGGGCGTATCATACGCTTTTGCAGGCTCATACGAGAATCAGGTGAGATCGGAACAGACCTTGCGTATCGTGATCCCCGTCGCTCTCATGCTTATCTTCACGGTACTCTACTTACAATTCCGATCCGTACCCACTTCTCTGAACGTGTTTTCGGGCATTTTCGTCGCCTGGTCGGGCGGATTCATCATGCTTTGGCTGTATGCTCAACCCTGGTTCCTTGACTTCAACGTGTTTGGCGTCGGCATGAGGACACTCTTCCAGGTTCAGCCTTACAACTTGAGTGTTGCGGTATGGGTCGGCTTCCTGGCGCTCTTCGGGATAGCGACCAATGACGGCGTGATCTATTCCACGTATCTGGATCAAGTCTTCGCGAAGCACGCCTTCACGTCCATCAAAGAAATCCGGGAGGCAACGGTGGAGGCCGGCCTGAAGAGGGTCAGGCCGGCGCTCATGACCACGGCCACCACGGTTCTCGCCCTGATACCCGTACTCACGTCGCAGGGAAAGGGAGCCGAAGTCATGGTTCCCATGGCCTTGCCGAGCTTCGGAGGAATGTGCATCGACATCATTACCATCTTTGTTGTCCCCACAATCTACTGTCTTATCAAAGAGACGGAGTTTAAGAGAAGAGCAGCACAAACTGCATGATCAAAAAAAGGAGCATCGACATGGTTGCAAGCATGAGGAACATCACGTGCCTTTTGGCCCTCTGCGCACTTACGTTAACCGCCTGGGCGACTCCGGTCCTTGCGGACGCGGTCGACCTGCCCGACGGGTCGAAGCTGGACCCGGCGGCAATCTGCCCGGTATGCACAATGAAGGTCGGCGCGGGCAAGCTCGGTCCCGCAGCCGTCGTCTTCAAAGACGGCAAAGTGGTGAGCCTCGACGGAAGCGGAGATCTTTTCCGCTACCTGTTGTCGCCGTCGAAATACGGGTTCAACCCCTCGGACATCAAGGCTCTGTTTGCCACCGATTACGGAACCAAGAAGTTCGTTGATGCCAAGGCCGCGTTCTATGTCTTGGGAAGCGATTTGACCGGAGGCATGGGGCCGGAGGCCATAGCGTTCTCGAAACAAGAGGATGCCGAGAAATTCAAAGCGGAACATAAGGCCAAGAGAGTGGCCCCATTTTCAATGGTCACCCTGAACGATCTCCAGGCCGGGAAGAAGAAGATGCTCAAGATGAAGCACTAGACCTCCGTGGACACGGTGCGACAGGTGTTGACATCATGGGTCCGGGGGATACACTATGGTTTGTATGCCCCGGGCTCGGGCAACCACGGTGTCGGACGGTGGAGGCACACCCCCGAAACCCTAGGAATACCTGTTCGTGAGCGCGGAGGAGATCCGGTCCCATGGGATGCGTTGAAAAGCTCAAGTGGCCGAGCTTCGCGTCGTTCTTGCTCGTGTGGGCCGCCGCGACTTTGCTGACGTGGCAGTTGGTCTGCATCTTCGCGGTCGTTTTCATGTACCGGAAGCTCGATGCGGGAATGGTGCCGGCTCCGATTCTCCTCGCGTTGGCGCTGCCCCCAATCTCCGTTGTGACGTTGATGGTGGAAGCCGGTCTCTTCCTGGCAGGTCACATAAAACGGCCCGATTCTACCGAAACGGGCAAGCGATTGGTGCTATTCGGAATACTGCCGGCTACTTGGCTCTGTCTGTGGCTGATTACCCTCATGTGCGGGGGAATGGACGCCTTCATTGTTAGGATCTGATTGTCGGTGGAGAGATCATCCGACTGACCGAGACGCATCAGAGGCACGCGACCTGTTGAAGGAAGAAAGACCCCATTCCGGTGCCCTTCACGGGACATGACTCGGGATTCCCCATCAAGACGATAGTCTTGTCCAACCCAACGGCCTCTTCATGTTTGTGAAATCGAAGGCACCTGCTGCGCACCGTGGAGCACGGCCAGTACGTCGATCTGCTTCTCTTTGACTCGGTAGATGATCCGGTACGGCGGTTCGATTACTTCCCGAATATCGTGTCGTCTGTATTCGGGAACGACTCTGCCGGATCTCGGATAGAGGGCTATCTGTTTAGACCTCTGGGTCAAACGATCAATCAGGCGATCTGCATAAGTCTTCGAGTTTTGAGCAACGTATTCATGGATAACGTGAAGATGGTCTGTGGCCGTGCTGGTCTAATGTACTCTCACGGGTTCAACCCAAACCGTGCTCGTACTTCCCGTACGTCCACAGTACGGCCTGCCTCGCTGTCTGATAGTCCTGCTTCGACGGTTTGACGGACATAGATCCTGTACATAAGGTCATCCCAGGAAGCATCATCCGGCAGGTCATTTACCAAGTCGAACGCCTCATCTTTGATCCCGGTAGTCTCCATAGCGGAACCTCTCCCACATTAAGCGGCGAATCTCAGGATTTCCACTTCAACGTTCCTTTTCACCGCTTCTTCAGCCATTAGAAGGACTCGATCCGTAGTACTCTCGTCAAGGTAGTAATCTCCGCAGTTGCCACAGATGTCGGCGGGAACCTCTCGGAATAAACGGTTCAATCTCGCGGAACCTTCTCATTCCGCGGGCACCTCACGCCGTGCCCCTACGAAGCGGCACGCCGTCCATGTGCAATGCCTATTTCGGGACAGACACCAAGATCCGAATCCCCAAAGAAGGGGATCGGGATCATAGACAGTTATACTGTAGCAAGTCCGGGCTCGATACTCCATGGCTGTTGCGAATCGACGTGTCTCCGTCAACTACCGTGGTCCTCCTTCACCTTTTGCCTGTCTATAGCTCCCGATCCCGTCTTGGGAAGTTCGGAGACGAACACCACGTGTTGCGGCTTCTTGTATCTGGCGATTCTCCCCGCTACGAAGTCGATGAGATCTTTGGCGCTCAGCGAGGCTCCCTGCTCGAGAACGCACACCGCCTTGACGGCTTCGCCCCATTTCACGTCGGGAACCCCGATGACCACGGTCTCCTTGACCGCTTCGTGTTCGAGGATGGCCTTCTCGACCTCCGCGGGGTAGACGTTCTCGCCTCCGGGTTTGATGAGTTCCTTTTCGGGGGCCCGGCCCTCGAACCAGAGGTACCCGTCGTTGTCGAGTCTGCCCATATCGCCGGTATGGTGCCATCCGCCACGAAACGTATACTCGGTCTCCTGTTCGAGGTTCCAGTATCCTCGAAACACCACAGGCCCGCGCGCGACGATCTCACCCGAGACGCCCGGTGCGACCACATTCCCCATGTCGTCGACGATTTCGACCTCCGCAAAAGGAAGGGGTCTGCCCGCTGCTCCCGGTTTCTCGGAATACGGTCCGGCAGTGACGAATCCGGACGTCTCGGATTGCCCGTATACGGTCCAGAAGGTTCCGTTGGTTTCGTTTTGGAACCTCTCGATTGTCTCCGGGAGGTCCAGTCCGACCACATGGCGAACGGACGAAAGACCGCGGACCGATTCAGAAGCCTTATCCAGGATGGACTTGAGGATGGGAGCGAATTCACCGAACATGGTGATGTGTTCCTCCTCGATCGTGTCCAGGACCTTATCAGCGTCGAAACGGGGAAGAATCACGTTAACGCCGCCTGGGATCATCGCGGTCAGGGTCATAAGGAGGCCCATGACGTGGAACAGCGGCAGCATCACGATGTTGGCGTCTTCATGGGTGAGCGAGAAGCACTTGACGAGTTGATCCGCGACGAGAAGCGGTCCCCGGTGCGTCAGGAGCGCGCCGCGCGCCTTGCCCTGAACCGCTGCGGTGTGCATGATGATCCATCCGTCGAGATCGTTGGGTTCAACGTAAGATATCCGGGAACCACCCGTTGTGAGATCCGAGAACGGCTTGAAAGGTCCGGCCGCTTCATCCATGCCGAAGCATTCCAAAGAGAATGAACCCCCGTCGAGCAGAGGCGTTACCGCGGCCTGATAGTCGGAATCGACGAAAAAGAGCTTCGGCGAGCCGTCGGAAAGAACATGCTGGATCTCGTCGGTACTCAGGCGCCAATTGATGGGGAGCAAGATTGCTCCCAGTTTCGCTGCTGCCGCGTAAAGGTAAACATATTCGAGGCAGTTCTGGGCCAGGACGGCAACACGGTCGCCGGCCTCCACGCCGTGGGAAGCGAGTCCCGCGGAGAGAGAGTCGACTTTGTCAATGAGTTCTCCGTATGTAACGCGCTCCCGTTCAAAGACGAGTGCGGTTCGATGCCCGAAGATACGGGCGTTACGTTTCAGGACGTGGTACATCGTGTAATCATGAAGGCCCATCCATATTCTCCTGTAAACTTGGTAGTAAATCTCCAAACCGGCTGCCCTTTGCGTCCGGGACAGGGTCCGGAACATCCCTCCGGTTGGTATCCATATCACATTTGCGTAACCGAGATTAAGACCAAACGCGTTTCATGCTCGAATCCCCCGTCCAAGGAGGGAAGCTGTCCCTTCTTCAGTAGGACCGGCATCCTGCCGGTTTGACCGGCAATGCCGGTGCCGTTGCATCCGTGGATTCCTTATGTTCGGTCAAATCCCCAGAGCGCTCCCGGATTCTTCAACCGAAATAACCCCGCCGACGGGTTCCTCAAGCGTTTCCATCTCTCTGTGGTCTTCCAGCAGAACCTTGAGAAAGGCCTCATCGATTGCGGACAGTTCCCTATCCTTGCTGTAAACGATGTCGATCTTGAGACGGAAGCTCCCCTCCTTGAGAGGAAGGATTCTGAGATCTCCGCGATTCACGTGTTCGTCCGCTCCCATCTCGGCCAGCAGGGTTATCCCGTCGCCGATCCGGACCAGTTCTTTGATGAAATCCGCGTTGCCCGATTCAATGATCGCCGACGACACAATGGAAGTCTTCTCGAGAACCCTTTCCACGAGTTCCCGAGTGCCCGATCCCTTTTCTCTGAGTATCAGGCTCTCGCCTTTCAAGTCTTCGATGGAGACCACCGCTTTTTTGCAGAGAGGATGACTGGGGGCGGCCATAAGAACCAGTTCATCTTCAAAGAACGGTATCACCTGCAGGCTGTCGTCGTACGTAACCCTGCCCACTATGGCGAGATCGTTCTCATTTCTCAGCACGCTCTGAACCATTTCCCGCGAACTTCCGTCGTCGATCTGAATCTGAACCAGCGGATAGGATTTCTGAAATGTGGATATGTACTTGGCCAAGACGTAACGGACAAGAGTCTTGGTGCTTCCGATCTTGAGGACTTCCGTCTTGGGTTCGCCGGCCAGTTCAAGAAGATTCTCGGCTTCTCTTACCATCCCAAAGATCCGTTTGGCGATTTGAAACAGATCATCGCCGACATCGGTGAGTTGCAGCTCCTTTTTCCGCCTCACAAACAGCTGCACGCCATAACAGGCTTCGAGAGCCTTGACTTGCATGCTCACTGCGGGCTGAGTAATGAAAAGCTTCTCCGCCGCCAGGGTGAAGCTGCCATGAGTGGCGGCAAAATAGAATGCTTTCAATTGGGTAAGGTTGAGATCACAATGCACGGCAACAGACCCTGCGAGGACGACATAAATTATTTTTATATTATCATAAGAATTACTGCTTTGACATGTCAAGTAAAATGTTGCCATTATCTCAATTAAGGCAATTACATCTTGAAACACCATCTCTCGTCTATCTTACCGCGGTATTTTACGGATAGAAGAACACGTCATGGATTGGGCCGACTTCACCAGCACCTCATAGGAGGAACCACATGGTTGAAGAATACGATGGAGTTATCCTGGGCGCCGGACCGAACGGATTGACCACGGCAGCTTATCTTGCCAGGGCCGGTCTCAAGATCCTGGTGTTGGAAAAGAACTTCGAGGCAGGCGGCGGTCTGGCCACCGAGCAGGTTACGCTTCCGGGATTCCTACACAACACCCACGCGGTCTACATGCCCATGGTGGACTACGCTCCCCCATTGAAGGATTTCGATGATTACCTGACACGGGACTACGATCTCAAGTTCGTGTTCCCGGAACTCGTCATGGCCATGCCCTTTTCGGACGGCACCTCGCTCTGCCTGTATCAGGACATCGAAAAGACCTGCACGTCGATCGCACAATTCTCCCAAAAGGATGCGGATACGTACCGGCGGATAGCGGAGCGATACCGGGTCCTCACCGAGGATTTCCTGGGGCCGGC
This sequence comes from Pseudomonadota bacterium, assembly GCA_043806215.1. Classification (GTDB taxonomy): domain Bacteria; phylum Desulfobacterota; class Desulfomonilia; order Desulfomonilales; family Desulfomonilaceae; genus JAVHLK01. The sequence continues at coordinate 9,672 of JAZDHD010000350.1, forward strand.
TACGTACGAGATGCCAAAACCGGCTTTCGAGCAAATGGTGACGCTGCAACAAACGGATGTGGGGCGGGAGATCACCGAACTCACCGAAAAGACGCCTCTCGACATTATCAACGGCCTGTTCGAAAACGACCGGGTCCGGAGCCTGTTTCTCTACCTCTCCTGCATGTGGGGGCTGCACCACGATTTGGAAGGAGTCAGTTATCTGGTTCCCTTGCTCATCAACAGGGCGGTAAACTACCGCCTGGTCGTGGGCGGTTCCCACCACTTGGCTCACCTGTTCACCAAGGTGTTGTACCGCAACGGCGGCATGATTATCTCCCCGGTCAACATCAAGCGCATCGTGTTGGAAAACGGTTCGGCAACAGGCGTTGAACTCGAGGACGGCACCATGTACCGGGCGAAGAAATTCGTCGCCAGCAGCCTCAACCCTTATCAGACGTTTCTCGATTACGTTGGACCCGCCAACCTCGAGGAGCGCTTCGTCACGCGTCTCAATGACTGGCAGTGGGAGTCTTCCAGTTTCTTCCACGTCCATCTTGCATTGGATGTAGTCCCGGAGTTTGCAGCGGCCAAGTCGAACCCCGATCTGAACAAGGCTCTCATCAACGTCGTGGGGTATGAATCCCAGGACGATCTGGTGAAGCACTACAACGCAATTCACCACGGTGAACTGTTTCCCGGAGGATTCAACTGCTGCTTCCCGTCGCTCCATGATCCCAAGCAGGCTCCCTCGGGGAGGCATACCGCACTGATCTCGTTGCATGCCCCGCATGACCTCAAGGAGGGCGGAGCCGAGGCGTGGTACAGGATCAGGGAACGGGAAGCGGCCCGATGCATCGATTTGCTGAGGAAATATGTGCCGAATATCACTCAGGAGCACATTTTGTGGCACTACATCACCAGTCCTCTGGATATCGGGAACAAGTTTGCGGACATGGTGAAGGGTTCCTACAAACAGGGAGGTTACTTACCGCTTCAGATGGGGTATCTGAGGCCTAACGAAGAGTGTTCGCAATACGAGACTCCCGTTAAGAATCTCTACGTTTGTGGGGCCAGCACCTTTCCCGGAGGACTGATAACGTTTGGACCCGGGTACAACGCGGCAAACAAGATCGCCGAAGATCTCGGGATCGACCGCTGGTGGGGTGAACCGGAATGCGTCGGCAAGGCGAAGGCCAAGGGGACGCTTTAGGGAGGCAGGCAGATGAAAGTCAATTCAACAGGGCTTGGAAAGACGACCATGGTGGCCCACTTTGCTCAGCTGTCGAAGGCCGAGGAAAACGGGTCCGGTGCCATGGTGCTCAACATAGAAGCCACCGAGCCTGTTCACTGGTCCATTAAGGCCACGGTTGGAGGAGAGGACTTGAGGACGTTTGCAAAGCTGCTGCTCAAACCGTCCATCCTCCTTCGGGCCGTCTGGCTGGTTTGTTTCGGCAAGAATTTGGGCAACAACGAAAAGAAATAAGCCGTGGATGCGCAGGGACGGTTAGAACCGCAACCAAATGGCGATTGCAGGCACCGACGTCACGCATGACCTTGAGCTTCGCAAGAACCATCGTACTGCGCAGGGGCTCTGGAGGCTGCCGGCGGCTCCCGGGCATCGGGTGCAACCAAACCGAAATCCGGACGGCAATTTCCGAAGAAATCGTAGCGGTACGACAAGAAAATGAGGATCCAGTACAGAGACCATGCTGCACGCGAAGACCGTTTCCCTGCTCTCCACCGGACCAATGTGAAACTAAGGAGGTTTCTCCATGGCTGATAAGACGTATGACGCCATCGTCGTGGGCGGCGGACATCACGGCACGATTATTGGCTGTTACCTGCAACACGCGGGGATGCAGACCGTCATCTTTGAGAGACAACACGAGCTCGGGGGGGGTGCCTGCGGCGAAGCTCTCCCTCTCCCGGGATTTCTGCAGAATCCGTGCGCACATTTCACACGCTTCTACGGTCATCCGGCATACGATGACTTCAAACTCCGCGGCAAGGGCCTGTCCTACGTGTACCCGGAGCACAGCGAAGGCATGATCTATGACGATGGTACGAGCTTCATGGGCTTCACGGCCTGGGAAGTTGTCGACAAGGATTCCGGAAGGGCCGAGTTCAGCGAGAAGAACGCCCAGAAGACCATCGACCAGATCGCACGCTTCTCACAGCGGGACGCGGACACGGCCTACGATCTGCTGATCAGATACAAGAAGAAATGGCGGGCGGCCTTTCACGAATTCAGGTATAACCCTCCGACCCCGTGGGGAGTCCCGGACGCCTTGGAACGGCTCATAGGAGACCCGGAAGCGGGCCTGCCGCCGGAATATCAGTTCTACACGTCACAACAGGTCGCGTTCGATCTATTCGAGAGCGACTATATGAGGACGATCTTCATGAGATCGTGCATGACCTCCAGCGGAGTCATGCCCAACGACGCCGTCGGCTTCTGTATGCTCCTCCACACCCTCGGTTTGATTCTCTCATGGGAGCCTGCTTCCATAGCGGTGGGAGGAACCCATGCAATAACTCACGCACTTCAACGGGCCTTCAGTTCCATGGGCGGAGAGTTCGTCGTCGAAACCCCCGTGGAAAGAGCGATCATTAAAGACGGCAAGGCGGTCGGCGTTCAGCTGGCGGACGGCCGTGAGATCGGCGCCCGAAAGGTTGTAGTCAGCGACCTGAACGCTCCTCAAACCGTACTGAAGCTCATGGGAGAGGAAAACGTTCCGTCAACCATAGCTCACAGAGCAAAGAATCTCCTCTTTGACCGGTCGCAGCTTTTCTGGGGCAACATGGCGATGCACGAGCTCCCGGTGTACACCGCGGAGAAGGACAACCCGGGGATCGGCATGTGTCCCAGACTGAACTGGGGCCCGAAAGACGCAGACTACTTCGCAACGAGGCATCAGGCGGAGCTGTTCGTCAAGGGGATACCGGAAAAACTGGTGGTCATCGTGGCGCCGGACAGCATCTGGGACAGGACCCGGGCACCGGGAGACAAGCATACGATCCTCATTGAACAGTTCACCGCGCCGTATCGCTTTTTCAGCGATAAGGAATGGCTGAAAATGAAGAAGGACATTGTGAAGATCATGCTCGAACAATGGTCCTGGTATGCGCCGAACATGACCGAGGACAATATCATAGCCTCCCATATAACCACTCCCATGGACGTGCAGATGAGGAACATCAACATGCCGCAGGGCGGCTGGGCCATGGAGGACACCTTCGCGTCGCAGTTCGGACGCATGAGGCCGTTTCCCGAGATATCCGGGTACCGCCTCCCCGTGAAGAATCTGTACATGGCATCCGCATCGGGGCACTCAGGGCCGGGAATCGGAAAAGGCAGCAGCTACAACTGTTTCAAGGTGATAGCCGAAGACTATGGCCTTCCCAGGATCTGGGAGGACAAGGGAAGGGCGTACTGACAGAAACATAATCCATTGTGCCGGGTACTGCGCTAAGAAAATCCGGCGACGTGTTCTGGAGGACCGTAGGGGCGGGCCCCCGTGCCTGCCCGTGGCACCCACAGGGGGGTGCCCCTACAAGTTAGGACGGTTCGGCATGCGCGATCGTATTTATTCCATAGAGATCTTAGTCAGTTAGAGATCCCGACCATCAGGACAGGAGGTTCCAATGTCTCGATTGGAAGGACGGACGGCTCTGGTCACAGGCGCGGGTAAAGGCCTCGGCAGGGCTTTCTGTAAGAGGCTGGCCCAGGAAGGAGCCGACATCATGGCGGTCACCCGGGCCGATATGGAAGGACTTGAACAGACCGCCAAGGATGTGAGAGACTTGGGCCGGGAAATTCTGACGGCGCGCGTGGACGTGTGCAGCGAAGCCGAAACCAAGTCGATGGCCGAACAGGCCGTGAAGAAATTCGGCCGTGTGGATATACTTGTCAATAATGCGGCAATCTACTACGGTGTCACGCGAAAGCCCTTCACCGAGATCGAAATCGACCAGTGGGACCTCGTGATGAACACCAACGTCAAAGGGCCCTGGCTGTGTGCCAGGGCGGTATTCCCTCAAATGAAAGCCCAGGGAAAGGGCAAAATTATCAACCTCTCCTCCGAAGTCTTCTTCACCGGCTCCCACGGCTTTGCTCACTACGTCGCATCCAAAGGCGGCGTGGTGGGACTCACCCGAGCCCTGGCGATTGAACTGGGGCCCTACGGAATCTGCATAAACGCCGTTGCGCCCGGGTACACCGATACCGAGGCCAGCAGAACCATCGGCGACGTCAACAAGTACGACACATCCCGCACTCCTCTGAGGAGGCTACAGCAGCCGGAAGACCTCCTGGGAATCGTCGCCTTTCTCGCTTCCGACGAAAGCGACTTCATTACCGGTCAAACCATCCTGGTCGACGGCGGCAGGGCAATGCACTGATATACCGATATTCACGTCCGTTTCCGTAGGTGAGACGAAACATGAAAGCCCGTGGCCCTCGGGGCCTCACGGGTTTCGCCTCGGGGAAACACTATGAACGGCCGGCAGAGCGGAGAGCGTACGCAAGAAGACGCTCTTTTCGCCGTGTTCTGAAGTCAAGAAAGAGAGCCGGAATAATCCATTACAGGGTGCGAGTTTCACTCCAAGGTTGCGGGAGGGCGCGGAAGGAGGGCGGGCCTCTTCGCTGCCGTCATGGAGCGGAATGGAAATAGAACGGGGACGCATTTTCAGATAGGCATCTCAACCACATAACCACTCAACCATCAACGAGGAGGAGCAGGGCATGAAAATGTATGATGTGGTCCCGGGGTTGGAGTTTGATCCTGAGCGTGATTTGGAGCAATCTCCAGCTTGGTTTCTAGACGCTACCCATTCAGTCCCGCCGTGGACCCCGATGTTCGGCTGGTTTTGGGTGAATTTCTGCCGGCACGGAATGCAATGGGGCGCGGAGAAGCTGAGCCTCCCCACGGTCAAAGGCTGGGATTGGCGTTTTTTGAGGGGTGGAGGGTACCTCACGCTTCTCCTTGTCACGGATGAGGAAGAGAAACGAAGGCGGGAAGCGGAATTCCGCAAGGCCATCCTCCCGTTTATTCAGGACTACGACGGCCTCTGGGGGGGCTTCATCAAGGAAATCCTGGGGCGATACGAGCGCCTGAAATCTCTGGATGTGGACACTGCAAGCAATATCGAACTGTTGGACAATTTCGAGGAAACCATAAACACGTGTCGCCGCATGTGGGAAATCCACATGTACATGATGTACGGGACGTACACCGCGTATATCCTTTTTGAAAACATGTGCCGTGAGCTTGCCGGGATCGATGATACGTCCCCGTTGTTTCACCATGTGGTATCCGGTTTCGACAACAAAGTGTTTCAGGTAGACAAACGGCTCTGGGAGTTTTCACAGCGTGCCTCGAAAGAGGGCCTCGATCAGACTATCCTCAACAGCGAACCGGATCAGATCCGCGGGAAGATCGAAAGCGACGGCGCCGGCAAGGTCTTCATGAAGGATTTCATGGAATTCATGAATGAAGACGGATGGCGGATGCAGAGAATGTCGGAGATCAACTTGCCGACCTGGGTAGAGGATCCCACCCCTGCCTTGGGCATGGTCAAGCAGTTCCTGCAGAAAGGCGGAGGATTCAACCTGGATCAAGAGCGCAAGAATCTGACGGGAAAGCGGGAGCAAGCAGAAAAGGAGATCCTGGGCAAAGTGCCGGCGGAACAGAAGGGATGGTTCGAGCAACTCATGCGCCTTGCTCAGAAGAGCGGAATCTTCAGCGAAGAGCACGATCACTACCTCGACTTGTATACCCACGCAATGATAAGGAGAAGCGTCCTTGGCCTCGGAAGGCGGTTTGCCGGCCTTGGGGCCGTTGATGCCCCGGAAGACGTCTTCTTCCTCATGCCGGACGAGATTCGCAGAGCCGGAATCAGTCCCGATCAGTTCGATCTGCGCTATATCGTGAACAGAAGAAAGGCTGAATGGGAAGAGTGGCAGAAGGAACCGAATCCTCCGGCAATCCTGAAGGAAGGTTTCGATTTGGATCAGGCCATGGGAGTTCTGGTGCAATCCAATGACCCGATTGCACTCAAAGTCGTTGTCGGAGCAATGCCGCAGGTGCGTCCGGAACTGAAGGCCGATCTCTATGGGACCTGCGGTTCCCCCGGGGTAGCCGAAGGCACGGCCCGCGTCATCATGACGGAAGACGAACTGCATCTCGTTCAGGAAGGCGATATCCTCGTCGCAGCGAGCACGTCGCCGAGTTGGACTCCCGTCTTCTCCATGATCAAGGGCGTTGTGGTGGACCGCGGGGCCAGCTTGTCCCATGCGGCAATTGTCGGACGCGAGTACGGCATTCCCGTGGTAATGAACGTCTTTGAAGGAACGGCGAAGATCAAATCCGGTCAGACAATCAAGGTCGATGCCAACCTGGGGACCGTTTACATCCAGGATAAGTAAACGATCTCTTCGGGGAGCGGTCCGGGCCGCGTACCAGGTTTCCGGGCCCGCTCCCTATCGGGAAGGGGATAAGTTCACGATGTCACGGAAATGGATTTACTGGTACGAAGAGCTGTCCAGTGCACACAATGATTTGGTCGGAAAGAAATGCTCCAACCTAGGGGAGATGACGGGGTTGGGAATGAAGGTACCCCCCGGGTTCGCGATCTCGGTGGACGGGTATGAGAGGTTTATGGAAGAAAGTGGTGCCGGTGAAGATGTAAGGCGCTATGTTCACGACAATCGGGGCCGGCTGAACCAGGTCGGTAAGCAGGTGGAGGCAAGCCGCGCGATTCGAGGGTACATAGAAGCAAAGTCCATGCCGGAAGACATGAAGATGGATCTGTATCGGCACTATGCGGAACTTTGCCGGAGAGTGGGCCTCGATCAGGTTTCCGTAGCGGTTCGGTCCAGTGGTTCCGTGAGCATGCCCGGTCAGATGGAAACCTACCTCAACGTCTCAGGCCCCGACCGGTTGGCAACGAAGGTCGTACAGGTGTGGGGAAGCGCGTTCACCACCAGAGCCATAGCATTCCGCTTGGAAAAGGGAATGGCAATGGACAAGGCCCCCATCGGCGTTGCAGTCCTCAAGATGGTCAATGCCAAGTGCGCCGGGGTCTGCCTGACGGTACTGCCTACCACCGGCGATACGTCCAAGGTCGTGGTGGAAGGCAACTGGGGATTGGGTGAGAGCGTGGTGAGTGGAGAGATCACTCCCGACCAGTTCATTGTTGACAAGGAACATGGAGTGTACGATTGCACGCTCGGAGAAAAGAACAAAATGGTTTGCTATGCCCCCGGCGGAACATGTGTGACCGACGTTCCGGACGAGATGAGATGCAGACCATGCCTCGATGAAGGGGAACTCCGAGAGATCGTGCGGATCTCAAAGGACGTGGAAGCGCATTTTGACATGCCCCAGGACATGGAATGGGTTGTGGACAGAGACCTGCCTTTTCCGGAGAATCTGTTCTGGGTTCAGACCAGACCGGCAAAATACTCCAAGCCCAAGAACAACGAGTCGGAATACCTTGCCGAACTGATGACGCGGGTTTTCAGGATGTAAGCCCTGTTCGAGGTCTTCCGGAGGGCTTCCACCGATCCCGGGGCGTGATCCGAGGAAGCGGGTAATTCCCTCGTGGAGGATATACCATGGATATACTTTTTTCGCAGTATTGGGACGTAACTCCCGGAAAGTTCGACGAGTATTCGGACTTCATGACGGGCGAGTACATACCTACTTCGCAAAGGATCGGCATCAGACCGCTGGGGGGCTTCTATGTAGCGGTAGGAGAAGGCCCCCGGATCGTTGCGGTGGCCACGGTGGACGATGCCGATCAGCTCCGCAGGATTCTTGCCGGCGAGGAATACCGGATTATGTCCGACAAACTGATGCACCTGGTCTGCAACTATTCAAGCAAGCTCTGGGTTGCGAGCGGCAGGCTCAAGGAAGGGCCGTATAAGATCCAGACCGGTGCGTGGAAGTTCAACCAATATTACAACGTGTTGCCGGGAAAGGAGGACGACCATTACCGCTGGGTCAAGGAAGAATGCATACCCGGCATGAAAGCTTTGGATGTGCCCATCACCCAAGGATGGCGCCTCGTCATCGGATCGGGTCCGAGGATGCTTGCGGAGTGCACGTCCAGAAAGCTGGAAACCATCGCAAAAGCCATAGATACTGCAGAGTTCCGGAGACTGGTACGCACACTCAAGAAGGACTATGCCGTCGATTACAGCAGCCGCATACTTTGCCCCACCGGGCGCATAGAAATTCCCTCGATGCTGAGTGAGATGATGAAGGGGTTTTAGAACCCGGATTCGTTTGACCGACGTAAGGAACGGCCCGGCACGTCGTTTGGTGAGTAAACGGCGGAGGACTGTACTGCGCCCGGGACAAAAGGCGCCAAGCCTCTACAGGGACGGATTCGACCGCCCGCAATCACGATGGGCAACCATGAAGGAGTTAACCCATGTATGTACGTATGACGTTTTTCAGGGTTACGGAAGGCAAGATGAGAGATCTGAGGGATCTCTACAACAAGGAAGTGATCCCGGCTCACAAAAATCACAAGGGCGTTCGCTTCGTGCATCTGCTCGAGAGTTTGGATGATGCCGACGAAGGAATCTCGGTTACCGCCTGGGATACGAAAGCGGATGTCGACGCATACGAAACAAGCGGCGACTACGAGCGGCTGGTCGGTCTCTTCAACGCGATGTACGACGGAGAACCGTCACTCAAATCATATGAAGTGACCGCCAGTTCGGACCCGATTCTGCTGCGCATATTTTGAGGCCGGTTCGATGCCCTCCTGAAAGAGCATGCGGGCATCGCTGCCCGTCTCCCCGGCGAAGGCCGGGGTCCGGGAGGAAAAGAAGACTGGTTCCCGGCCTTCGCCGGGATGACGGTATGAAGACGACCGGCAGGATGCCGGTCCCACTGAAGAGGGTGTCCCGGGCGCCGGCGGCAACCGCGTTCCGCGGGACCCTACAGTGCGGCCCTCCGGGATGTCTCAAACCATGTTGAATCAGGACCGGCCAACATTCCTACGCCCATGGCGTACATGCGGTGACACATTATAGTGTCGCTCCTTGAATACTGCGGACGCCTTCACGTTTGTCATTGCGAGCCGTAGGGGTAGGCCCCCGTGCCTACCCTGGGCGGCCACAGGGGGCCGCCCCTACGGGAGGGCACGGCAATCTCAGCCTTTCACCAGGCATTGAGATTGCTTTTCCGCGTTCTGCGCGGGACTGCGCTCCTCGCAATGACAGGAACGACCGGCGGGATCCTTGAGGAACCGGATCAGGATTACCGCGAATTTCAATGCGCGTCACTATAACGTACGCCCGGGCTGTGAAGGACTGTCATGAAGCCTTAGATCTGTTTTGTGGGACGGGCCTCCGTGCCCGTCATCTTCAAGGGCGGGCATCCCGCCCGTCTCCCCGGCAAAGGCCGGGGCCCGGGACAAGAAGACCGGCTCGCCGCTTGCGCAGAGAAGATGGAACCCAATACGCGACCCTATTCGCGCAACCCTGTAATTCGTTACTTATGCGATTCCCCGGCCCTCAACTCCAGTTCCTCCCTTGCAAACCGCTTCGCCGTCGGCGTCAGGAACCATTCTTCCATGTTGTTCCGAAGACGATGTTGCTGGTGCTCATAGGTTAAATCGAAGCGCTTGATGCTGAGCCAAAATCCGTGTTCCGAATACCGCCACAGCTTGTCCGAATCCTTCACGACGGCATCGTTGAGAGACAAGGCTTCCGGTCTTGAGTCGTGCCCCAAGACGATTTCTTGGATTTCCTCAACTACATGCTGCGGGTAGCCGGCGCGTTTCAGCAAATCCGACGCAATTCGGGCTCCCTCAACCTCGTGAACCCTGTTAAGATTCCAGTCCTTCAGCCCGGGCCCGAAAGCCGTGAGCTGGACGTCCTCGGGGACACACTTCCATCCCACGTCATGAACGATAACGGCCGGGAGAACCACCGCTGGATCCGCCGCCTCTTCGCCCAGAAGGCGCAATGCGAACTGAAACGCGATTCGTGTGTGTTTGTCGTTTTCGCGGGTGTCCAAAAACGGTCGAGCCAGATCGAACAGTTCCTTGTGCTTGTCGTGCATGATCACCGGTCCAAGCTTAGTGCTCAGTGGCAGAAGTACGGTGTCACATTTGTGGCAACTATCCCTGCTTTGGTAGCGCCGGCCTCCGTGCCGGTATTCTTTAGTAGAAACAACGTACTATCTCTCGCTCGGCAGCGACGCCGGGACGCTACTGCGCGTTTACGGAATCCGTGACCGTATTTACGCCATAGAACACTTAGTATAAGGCGCTGGGGCGCCGCCATAACGCCTATCGCCGTCCCATTATAGCATACCGGAAGATTCCGTTCATCCGCGGAAATGTTGCGGGGGGCGAGGAGAAGAAACGGCCCGTAAGCAACAGGGAACAGTTATATCATCGTGTATCCCAAAAGGATACCAGAGGCCGGTCAGTGTCCGCTGATCCGCAACATTCGGGAAACACAGTCAGGCGGTGGGCAATCACCCGGGAATTATGGAGCATAAGGGCATCCGGAACTGGACGGCATGAGGACGCCTTGGTGCGGGAAAGGTTCTCCGGGATACAAAATGTTGCCAAAGAGGAAAAAAAGAGTTGACAACTAGGAAACACTTGGCTATCGTAACTTATAAGATCGTAAGGTCGTCATCATGTGTTGAGTTGGAGGCGTCCCCGGAATCCTCCAAGAAGAAAACCCCACAACTATTCTCGCAGTGAAGCGCATTGGAATGTGCGCCCGTAGATCAAGCCGGAATAACCCGAAAACCCCTCGCGGAAGACGGGGAAGGAAACACCCGGTCACGTGACGCGGGGGAACATGCAGTGTTCTCTTGCACAAATTCGGCAACGTGTTACCGCAGAATGTGGTGGCGGATTCGGCCCCGTCGATGGAAGCCTAGTACCCTGCGGTATACATGCGGCAACAGTAGTGTCGCTCCTTGAATACTGCGGACGCACATTGTCGTCTCGCAGCCGGCTCGGATGTCGGCAAGAACAAGATCCGGGCACGGAGGCCCGGGCTGTGAACGACTGTCATGAAGGCTTGGACCTGTTTCGTGGGACGGGCCTCCGTGCCCGTCATCTTTAAGAGCGGGCGTCCCTGCCCGCCGGCAAATATAGCTCAATGAGTGAAGGAGGAGAGACCATGAATCGTGAGTTCCTTAATGAAGAAATGGAGACAATGGATCCGGCCGACTTGCGGAAGTTGCAGGAAAAGAAGGCCTTGGCTCAACTGGATTATGTTTGGCGCAACTCACCCTTCTACCGGAGGAAATTCGAAGAAAGCGGAATCGCCCGAGGCGACATAAGAGGTCTGGACGACCTCGTAAAGCTCCCCTTCACCGAAAAGGACGAGCTCCGCAAGAGCCAGGAAGAATGCCCCCCTCTGGGGCTCCATTGTGCCGCTCCCTATGAAGATGTGATTCGGATCCACTCCTCCTCGGGAACCACAGGGGTTCCCACCTTCGTGGGAATTACCAGGCATGACCACAAGGTGTGGACCGAGATTACGGCACGTTCTCTCTTCACGAAAGGCATAAGAAAGACCGACACGGTCATTCAGGCTGCGGGATTGACCTTCTTCGTGGGCGGACTGCCGGTGAAAGACGCCATCGAACACATCGGCGCAGCGTTCGTTCCCATCGGGACGGGCGCATCGGACCGGGTGGTGATGACCACGCAGCGCCTCGGCGCAAATGCACTCCATTGCACCCCGTCGTATGCCCTCTACCTGGCCGAGTATGTAAAGAAGAAACACGGCATACGGGCGGCCGATCTCGGTTACGAAAAACTGGTTGTCGGTGCCGAGCCCGGCGGAGGCGTGCCGGCGGTAAGAAAACAACTCGAAGAAGAGTACAAGTGCCGTGTCACCGAGGGCCTTGGAAACTCGGATGCAGCTCCCATCATTTTCGGCGAATGCCAATATCAGCAGGGCATGCACTTCAGTGCGCAGGAGTACATCTACTGTGAACTGATAGACCCGGAATCGGGACAACCGGTGGAGATGACCGACGGGGTTCAAGGGGAGCTTGTCTATACGTTGATTGACCGGGAATGCTGCCCCGTCGTCCGGTTCAGGACGCGGGACCGGATCACCGTATTCACCAACCCATGCGAGTGCGGCCGGACCAGCTTCCGTGTCCGATGCATAGGGCGCACCGACGACATGCTTATCGTTCTGGGCGTGAACGTTTTCCCGTCGGCAATAAAGGACGTGATCGCCGGCCTGAGGCCTAGGACCACCGGCGACATGCTCATTCTGTTGGATGCACCCGGGCCGAAAGTGGACCCTCCCCTGAGGATCCAAGCGGAATACGCCCGCGGGGTGGAGGACATCTCCGCTTTGAAAAAGGAGGTGGAGGGAGTGTTGCGGGACAAGCTCTTGTTCAGGGCCGACGTGGACCTGGTAAGTGAAGGCACGCTTCCCAGATTCGACATGAAGGCCAGGCTCATAAAGAAAACCTATGAAGAAGAGTGAGCTTCCGGGTATCGAAAAGATCGCGATGCTGCAAAGGCGGAGAAGATGGACAGACTGAAGAACAAAACGGCAATCATCACCGGTGGGGCGAGAGGCCTGGGCAAAGCGTTCTCGTTGGCTATGGCGGAGCAGGGCGCTAAGGTTGTTATTGCGGATCTCCTGCGCGAAGAGGCCGTGCAGACGGCCAAGGAGATCGAGAAGAGGGGAGGTGCGGCGTTACCCCTCCAGACGGACGTGACCTCCGAGAGCGACACCATGATGCTGGCCGAGAAGGCAGTGGAGGCATTCGGCCGGATAGACATCCTGGTGAACAACGCAGCCATGGTCTATGGGGTGGGTCGGAAATCGTTTGTCGATATCCCCGTGGCCGAATGGGACCGGATGATGAGTGTAAGTCTCAAAGGTTCCTTCCTCTGTGCAAAGGCTGTCTTCCCGGAAATGAAGAAGCGGAACAAGGGGAAGATTATCAACATCTCCTCCGAAACGGCCTTCACCGGTTCCAGAGGTTTTCTCCACTACGTCACCTCCAAAGGCGGGGTGATCAGCTTCACCCGGTCCCTTGCAGCCGAGCTGGGGCAATACGGCATCTGCGTGAACTGTGTTGCGCCGGGTTTTACCGATACCGAAGCGGCGAGAACCCTCACCGCCGACATCAACAAATATGACGTAAGTCCGACCCCCCTGGGACGATTGGGAGTCCCTGAAGATATTGTCGGGTCCGTTATCTTCCTCGGTAGTAACGACAGCGATTTCATCACCGGGCAGACTCTGGTCGTTGATGGAGGACGGTACATGCACTAGGCAATGGAGAGCGGCAATGAACCTCTACACCAATGTGTTGGAAAGGGAGTGGGCGATGAACTCGGAGAGACTACTCTTCTGGTTTGAAGAAATGGGAGATGAGCACAACGACATAGTGGGCAAGAAATGTGCAAATCTCGGTCGAATGACCCGGATGGGGTTGGAGGTTCCACCCGGTTTTGCCATATCCATCGACATGTATCGGAAGTTTATTGGTGAAACCGGGGCCAAAGAGGAAATCCTGCGATACGTTTCCGGGTTCGGGGATCTCAAAGGGCAAGGAGTCGATGTTTTCGACGAGATCAGCCGGAAGATACAAGGCATGATTGAAACCCGAGAGATGCCCACAGGAGTAAAGGAACCCATAAGCACGTACTACGATGAACTCTGCGAACGGGTCGGCATCCCCGACGCGGCAGTGTCGGTCAGATCCGCGGGCACCGAAAGCAGACCCGGAATGTTCGAGACCTATCTCAACGTTAAGGGCAAGGACGACCTCTTCGAGAAGATAAGGAAAGTCTGGGCCAGTGCCTACACAACCAGAGCCGTGGCTTTCCGGGTGAACAAAGGCCTGCCGGTCCTGGGAGACGAACTGGGGATAGCCGTTCCCAAAATGGTGCACGCACGCTCGTCGGGAATCTGTTTCACGGTGGATCCTGTTTCCGGCGACGACACAAAGATCATCCTGGAAGCGAACTGGGGTCTGGGAGAAGGTGTTGTCAGCGGAGCGGAAAGTGTCGACGGCTTCGTAGTGGACAAGCAATCCCTGGAAATCCTATCCGCCCGGGTGGCGCCGAAGGGCGCCTGTGTGATGAACCTGGAAACGGGAGCCGGCTGGGTGGATGTTCCCGAGAACATGCAAAGCATTTCCTGTGTCGGCGACGAGGAAATCCGTGAAATCTCCCGGGTAGCCAAACTGACCGAGACCCGGTTGGGATGTCCTCAGGATATGGAATGGGCCATCGACAGCGATCTTCCCTATCCCCAAAACATCTGTTGGCTGCAGACGCGGCCTGCAAAGGTCCAAACCGTAGCGTCCATGTCGGTCACCGACAAGATTCTCGATTTGATCGTCAAGAGACTATAGGCAATTGCACGCACATCTTGGAGAGATCGGCGCAAGGATGCCCTTCGAGGGGACATCCGGGCCGGATAAGAAGGACTCGTTTAATGTCAAATCACTGTGTTCTCGTGTGTGGAGAGAGTAATAACGGCATCCTCGATGAAAGAACCCTGGAATTGGCGGGCGCCGGCAAGACGCTTGCCGCGGACATGGGGGTCGATCTTTCGGTAGTTATCATTGGGGACAACGTCGGCGGAGCTGCGGACGAGGTAAGTTTTTTCGGGGTAGATAACGTCTACAAGATAGAGCATCCAATGCTTGAAACGTTTGACCCGGATTTGTGGGCGCAGGCTTTGGACCGGCTATGCCGACAACTCAGTTCGGGCATTGTACTCATGCTCCATACCCCTGTATGGATGGACGTCGCTCCAAGACTGGCCTTTGGACTTGATGCAGTACTGACGACGGATTGTGTCGATCTGCAAATCGACCCGACGGACAAGCTCTTGTCGAGAACTAAGCCGGTGTTTGGGGGGAGCGCTCTGGCCGTTTTCAAGTACGACGAACCCACGCAGCTGGTTACCGTGAGAAGAAACGTGATGAAACCCGCCGAACGGGGAACCGTCCAAGGGAAGATTATGGATGTTGAGGCGGACGTCGATCCGTCCATGACAAGGGTTCAGTCCGTCAGGAAAGTCAAGGAAGAGACCGTGGCTCTCGACAAAGCAGATGTCATCGTAGCCGGAGGGAACGGAATAGGCGGTCCGGAAGGCTTCAAAGAGCTTGAAGACCTGGCGGATGCGCTTAAGAAGTCATTCGATGAAGTCATGGTTGGATGCAGCAGACCCGTCGTGGATGCGGGTTGGAAGCCGTCGAGTCACCAGATCGGCCTGTCGGGGGCCATGGTTCAGCCGGATTTGTACATCGCCGTGGGAATATCCGGGGCCATCCAGCATCTGGTCGGCATGGCACGGTCAAGGAAAATCGTGGCGGTGAACACCGACCCCGCGTGCAGCATATTTACCGTTGCCGACTATGGCGTTGTCGAAGACTACAGAAAGGTCGTTCCGGCATTGAAGGCCGGATGGGAGGAGTTGTGTCGTGAAAGGGATGAAGATACTGGTCTGCGTTAAGCAGATACCCGACCCCGAGGCCCCGTTGGGCTCGATCAAGATCGGTTCCGACGGAAGAACCATCGATGCTTCCTCTCTTCGGCAGGTCGTTAACCCTTACGATGAAAATGCCCTGGAGGCCGCGCTGCGGATAAAGGACCGGAACGGGGGCGAGGTCACGGTACTGAGCGCCGGCCACAACCTCGATGTCTCGGTATTGAGGAAAGCCCTGGCCGTCGGTGCCGATAAGCTGATTCTCCTCAAGGCGCCGCTTCTGGAAAACATCGATACCAATTCCGCCGCTTATGCGCTGTCTGCGGCCGTCAAGAAGACGGGGCCTTATGATCTCGTATTGACGGGGAGACAGGCCGGAGACTGGGATTCCGGGCACACCGGAATCGTCCTGGGACAAATGTTGGGAATTGCGGCCATAAACCTGGCCCGAAAGGTGAGCGTGGACGACGGGAATGTCATCGTGGAGAAGATCGTCCCAGGCGGTTACGAGGAGGTGAGGGCGGCATTGCCGGCCCTCGTGACGGTGAGCAATGAAGTCGGCGGACTCCGGTATCCGTCCATGAAGATGATCCTACAGAGCCGCAGACGTCCGGTGGATACGTGGGGCCTCGAAGACGTCCAGGCGGACCCGGAGAGGATACGGGCCATGCAGATCGTCCGGATGTTTCCTCCTCCGGATTTGACTCGACAATGCGAGTTCATAGACGGTGGATCCCCTGAAGAGAAGGGCCGTAATTTGGCAAAGATTCTCAAGAGAGAATTCGGGTAAACCTCCATGATGGGGCGATCACAACTGAGCATGAAAATCCCTCGGTATTCCGGGCCGAAGACCGGGCAGAGCCCGGCGGATAGTCATTCCCAGGCAGGAGCCTGGGAACGAGGGGAGGGGGATTTTCAGACAAGCCGGACAAGAGAGGCGGCAATCATCCGTCGCCCTGTGGGGCCTTCCCGGAAACGACGGGTGAACGAATTCTCCGAGAGCGCTGCAAGAATGGCGTTTCGCAGTTTGAAGCCCAACGGGAAAACTGCGGAAGAGTGTCTTGGAATAAGAAAGGAGAGGCATAAGCATGTATCAGAAAAGCTATGATGCCGTGATCATCGGCGGCGGTCATCATGGAACCATCTTGGCCGCATATTTGGGCAAGGCGGGGATGAGCGTGGGCGTCTTTGAACGGACGGATCGCCTGGGCGGCGGAGCGGTGACCGAAATCGGCCCGGTCCCCGGTTTCAAACAGGATTTTTGCGCTCATTTTACCCGGTTTTACGGGCACCCCGCGTATCACGATTTCAATCTGTACGACGAAGGACTCCATTATGTGGTTCCAGAGACCGGCACGGGAATCCTGTTTGACGACGGCAGCCGTTTCCTCGGTTATCCGGCATGGGTATTGGCGGATCCGGTGAAGGGAAAGGTCGAGTACTCCGAGGAGAACGTTCGGAAAACCTATAATAACATTTCCCAATTCTCCAAGACCGACGCGGAGACATACCTCGACCTGACCAAGAAGGCAAAAGACAAGTGGTCGCCCGCGTTTTCGCAGCAGCGGTACTCGGAGCCCCTGCCATGGGGGGCGCCGGGGCCTCTCGAAAGATTGTGTGACGATCCCGACAGCGGCCTGGAACACGTCATGAAGTACATGACGGTGAAACAGCTCGCACGGTATTTTTTTGAAAGCCCCGAATTGCGGATTCTGTTCATGCGCAACGCCATAACCAGTTGCTGCTGTCAGATGGATGACGTCATGGGGCTTCAGGGGATGTTCGGAACACTGACGATCTGCCTCTCCTGGTCCCCGCCCTCGATTGCCGTGGGGGGAACCCGGGCCATCACCGACGCACTCGTGTCCGCGGGAAAGAAGCTGGGCAACGAGTACTTTACGGATATGCAGGTCGCCAAGATCAATGTGCAAAACGGAACGGCCCGGGGGATAATCCTGAAGAACGGCGATGAGATCACGGCAAGGAAGTTGGTGGTTGCCGATGTGGGGATACCGCAGCTCATGCACAAACTGTTGGGAGGAGAGTACGTAACCGACAGAACCAAACGTCTGATGAATGCGGCCTCGTTTGACCGGTCTCAGATTCTGTGGGGACATCTGGCCGTACATGAGCTTCCTCGATACAAGGGATCCGACGACGAGCCCGACCTCAATCGCATATACCGGCTGTATCTCGCTCCGAAAGATGTGGGGTATTTCGAGGACAAGTACTGGCATGAAATCTGTCTCATGGGATTTCCGTCCCGCCTGAATCTGCTGGTGACTCCCGACAGCATATGGGATCCGTCCCGGGCCGAACCGGGCAAACACAACCTTTGGATAGAAGAAGCCTCCTGTGCGCTGAGGTATTTCAGTTACAAAGAATGGCGGGATCTCAGGGATGAATTTGTCGACAACCACATGCTGCCGACGTGGGAGCAGTATGCTTCCAACATGACAAAAGACAACGTGATGGGGACGCGGATCTATACTCCCATGGATCTTTTTGAAACCCATCCGGATATGATCGAAGGAAGTTTCACCCGGCAGGCGCACATCGCTTCGCAAAATGAGTCGTTTCGAGGTCTGCCCGAACTGGCGGACTACCGGACCCCCGTCAAGAACCTCTACGCCTGTGAGTCGTCGCTCCAGGGAGGTCAAGGAATCGCGAGAGGTTCGAGCTATCAAGCATATAGATCGATAGCAGCCGATATGGGGCTGCCCAAAGTATGGGAGAAATGGGGCTATTGATTCCTGACCATTTTCCCGAAGCGGCGGGGCCTTGTTCCAAAGGCCCCGGTCTCCTCAATCCACATCATAATTCCAAGGAGCAAAAGCCATGGCAGAGGACACTAACGCACGGGTGAAGCTATGGGATGAAGTACCGGGGTACGATCTTATTGAGGAAAACGATCTCCCCAGGATGCATTCCTGGTTCCTTGACGGAACGCACAGCGTGCCTCCGTTGACGCCTCTTTTCGGCAACTATTGGATCAGGTTCTGCGCTCATGGGTTGAAGGCCGCGGCGGAAAAGTTCTCCTTTCCTGCCTGCAAAGGCTGGGAAATGAGGTTCAGGGACGGCGGCGCATATAATGCCTTCAACATCATCCGAGATGAGAAGGAAATGGAAGCGCGGCAAGACAAGTTCCGGGCTGCACTCCGACCGTGGATTGAGGATTTTGACGGCCTGTGGTCGGCTCAGAAAAAGGAGCTGTTGAAGATCTACGACGGGCTTAAGGCCGTCGATGTGGACAATGCTTCAAACCGTCAACTCTACTGGCACAATTTCGATCTTATGGCGGCCAACCAGAAGATGTGGGAGATTCACTTTGAGGGAATGTACACGTCCATGTATGCCTGGATTCTGCTCGAAGGCCTATGCAAAGACCGTTTCGGGATAACTGATCAGGACCCGGAATTTCAGGACATGCTGCGGGGCTTCGACAACAAGGCATACGAAATGGACAGGAAACTGTTGGAGTTCTCAGCTCTAGCCAAAGACATGGGATTGCGGGACACCTTCGTGGAGACTCCGGCGCAAGGCATCGTGTCCAAGCTTCAGGGATCCGACAAAGGAAAAGAATGGTACACGAAATTCATGACGTATCTGGACACGGATGAAGTGGGCGGCTGGAGGATGCGAAGGATGACGGATCTCACCGAGCCCTACTGGCTGGAGGATCTCAGCACCCCCATCGGCGTCATGAAGAATCACCTGAACAAAGGCACCGAGGACGTCCTCGGAAACATCATCGGCGACTTGACCCGGAAGCGGGAGCAAGCGATATCTGCTTTTCTCGAGAAGGTTCCGCCTGCAGAGAGAGACACGTTCAAGGGGCTAATCCACTTGGCAGGCAAGGCGGGCTCGTTCAGTGAAGAGCACGATCTGTATTGTGAGCTCGTAGCCCACTCGCTCCTACGGAGGGGCTATTTAGCCATGGGCCGTAGACTGACCGGTGCGGGGACCATCGATCAGCCCGAAGATATCTTCATGCTCAATCCTACCGAGATCGAAAGGGTCATGATGGTTCCGACGCACGACGATCTTCGGTTCATTACCAGGAGACGTCGTGCGCAGTGGGAACAATGGCACACCAGGCCGAATCCCCCGCTTGTGACAGATCGTTCCGGCCTTGAGGAAGCCATGGTCGAAGACATTCTGCCCTCACGGGATCCCATTGCCATTAAACTGGTCGTGGGTGAATTGCCTGAGGTGAAACCCGAACTGGGGGCTTCATTGTTCGGGATTTGTGGGTGTCCCGGAACCGCGGAAGGGCCGGCCCGCGTCGTACTGACGTACGATGATTTGAGGAAAGTCCAGCCGGGAGACATCATGGTCTGTCCCGGGACAAATCCTGCGTGGACGCCGGTGTACGGGATAGTCAATGCGGTAATCACCGACCGGGGAGGCACTTTGTCTCATGCGGCCATAGTCGGCCGCGAATATGCCGTACCCACGATAGTCAATACGTTCGAGGCCACGGCAATGATCAAGAATGGTCAGCGGGTAAGGGTGGACGCAAGAGACGGTGCCATATACATACTGGACGATTGAGGACGGGCATCGATGAACCGGGGGTACGGTCCTCGATTCGGTTTACCTCGACAGAATGCAGACCGGAAGTCCCCTCGGCTTCGATGGAGTGTGCGGGATCGGGCGCAAAACGCCCTGTCCCGCTTACGGACAAAACGTGAAAGCAGCATGCGGAGGCACTACGGATATGGGCAAAGAAAGCGGTTTGAATGGTATGGACGTCCTGGTTGTTGACGACGAGCCCGATGTGCTTGATACCGTCGAGGAAATGCTGGAGACGTGCACCGTGCACAAGGCAAATGATTTCAGGACGGCTCTCCATTGCCTGGAAACGGGCACCTTTGATATTGTAATCCTGGACATAATGGGCGTGAACGGATTCGAGTTGTTGAGGCATGCCGTGGCAAGGGGGTTTACCACGGTGATGCTCACGGCGCACGCGGTCACTACGGAAGCACTGAAGAGGTCCATCACCCTTGGCGCCGCGTCCTTTCTTCCGAAGGAATATATGGGGGACCTCAAGGAATTGCTGGAAGACATACTTCGCGGTGAAGGAAAGCGCTTCTGGTGGCACAAGTCCGTTGATTTGGCGGGCGCAGGCTTTGCCGGAAATCTCGGGGCGGAGGGAAAGCAAAAGAACGAGGTTTTCCGAAAGTTCGAGGAACAACTCAAGAAGAGCACCGCCAAGAATTCTCCCGGATCGTAGTGTTGCGGCATTGCGGCCGGGGTTTCTCCAAGAGGAGAATTATGAAGCTGAAGCCTGCGTGTATCGCGTGCAACTTCAATGCAGCTCTCTCGACCATAAGTGAGATCACCGGTGAAGACCGCGTAATGAAAGATCTCGTCGCAGAGGTCATGCAAATACCGGCAATGCAGGGCCTCGACTGGGACATAACGGGTTCCGATCTGGTGGAAGAGGTTTTCGGAAGAATCACGGCAGCGTGCGGTAACCCCGATCCGTTCCGGAAAACCAAACAAATACAGAACGAAAGATGCATTGAACTGTACCCGTGGTTACGTGACCTCACGGCCCAATCCGAGCACTCCCTGCTCACTGCCGTGACTTTGGCCATTGCCGCAAATTGCATCGACCCTATGGGATATCAGAGTACTCAGGACCTGGAGCAGGTAATAAGGGAGACGATTAATCGACCTGTTTCCCGTGAAAGGTTCGCAGCTCTGCAAGAGCGGCTCGAACGAGCCGGCCGAATTCTGTATCTGGGAGACAACTGCGGCGAGATTGTCTTCGACAAACTGCTCATTCAATTAATCAAGGCGCATTATGATGTCGAGGTGTTTTTCGTCGTGCGGAGCATACCCATCCTGAACGATGCAACCCTCACGGACGCCCATTTCGTAGGTATGGGAGATGTGGCCGTAGTCGTGGAAAACGGAATTCAAGGACCGTTACCCGGAACGATTTTGTCGCGATGCTCCGGGGAAGTACGGAGCCTCTGGTCCTCCGCCGACCTTATCATCTCGAAAGGAGGCGGCAATTTCGACACGTTGGACGAGCAGAAGAACACGGAAAGCACCATATGCTACATGCTGATGAGCAAGTGTACGGCATATCGCGACTTTTTTGATATTCCGCCGAACAGTCCGATTCTCTTTATGGCCGCCCCTTAGGGCCGGCCGACGCCCGTTCGCAATCCGGCATGCAGCCGCCGGCCGAACGATGGGTCGAATACCGGCTTCCCAACAACACATCTCTGAATCTGTATCCGCTTGAACTTCCAACATAAAACTAACTAAGTGCTCGGTGTCCCAAATATGGTAGCACATTCCTAACCTCTTGAGATTGCCACGCCCTCCCAAAGCCTCGGGCTCGCAATGACATGGTTCAGCGTGGTGCCCTGACCGAAATCGCGTGCAACCACGAGATGTCATTGCGAGGAGCGCAGTCCCGCGCGGAACGCGGGAAAGCAATCTCAGCGCGAAAAATCCGTGACCGTATTTACGCCAAAGAGCACTAAGGGGAGGATGATGGAACGGCCGGCAACGGCCGTCGCAGGTTTCGTGTCGATCGAGCGCCTTTCGGAGAGGTCGTTGACAGCGGGGGTAACAGCCCATATCATGTATACACGGTTCGCGTACCCCCACAACCAGGGCTTCACCAATGACAAAGGAGAGTAACATGGCTCACTTTAAGGCTTTCGATCCACGGGTTGAACTAAGCGGAGGGCATCTGAGCGCGATCATCCAGGCGTTTCCGGCCGGCACCGAGAAGATCGCAAAGTCGATTCTGGCTGCAAGAGGGCTTCAAGACCCCAAACCCGATGCCTGGTATAGCCTACAGGCCGTGCTGGACGTAATGAAGGACTTGTACGAATCGTTCAACCCGGGTTTGCTCACGCGTATGGGGAGCCGCGTTGGGCAAATCGTCCAGCTACCTCCTCATTGGAAGTCGGTTGACATGGCCGTCAAAGAACTGGATATCGGGTACAAGATGAATCACCGTGGGGGGCAAGTGGGATCGTATTCCTATGAAGACCTGGGAACCGTGTCGGGCTTGCGTCGCATGAAGTCGATCGCGAGGACGCACTGGCCGTGTGAATATGATTTCGGCATCCTACAGGGAATGGGCGAACGGTTCAAACAGCCGGGAATGGAAGTCTTTGTCCGTAAGGATGAAGAAGCGCCTTGCAGGAAGAGCGGCGGAGATTCCTGTACCTATATCGTATCCTGGGGCTGAGTTCGGCGTTTCCCAATTACGGTCGCACATTCTTAGCCTCTTGAGATTGCCGTGCCCTCCCAAAGCCTCGGGCTCGCAATGACATGGTTCAGCGTGGTTGCGTGATCGAAATCGCGTGCAACCACGAGATGTTATTGCGAGGAGCGCAGCGACGAAGCAATCTCAGCGCGTAAAATCCGTGACCGTATTTACGCCGCGGAGCACTAAGTGCTCCGTGGCAGAAGTACGGTGTCACATTTGTGGCAATTATCCCTGCTTTGGTAGCGCCGGCCTCCGTGCCGGTATTCTTTAGTAGAAACAACGTACTATCTCTCGCCCGGCAGGGACGCCGGGACGCTACCGCGTTTTTGCAGAATGCGTGACCGTATTTGTGCCATAAAGCACTAAGGCATTCTGGGGCTTCGTCCCCGACAACAAACGGAACAAAACGGCAATTCCAGGAATGGGCGAGACCAGGGAGTGTACAAACCGAGCCGCATATGACTGATGACACGGCACAAGGGACTATTCGTATTTCGGGCCTCACAAAGGTTTTTGGAAACCTGACGGCGTTGAAGGACGTGAACCTGGAAATAGGGAAGGGCGAGCTCTTCGGATTGCTCGGACCAAACGGAGCCGGCAAGACTACCCTTATTTCGATACTTTCCACCATTCTTCCGGCGTCCCGGGGAACCGCGATGGTCTGCGGACATAACGTCCGGACGGAACAGAATGCGGTCCGGAGAGCCATCGGGATCGTGTTTCAGGATTCCAGCCTCGATGATGAACTCACCGGACAGGAAAACCTGGATTTCCACGGCCGCTTGTACGGAATGGGCGCAGGGCTCCGGGCATCCCGGATAGACGAAGTGCTGGCCCTTGTGGACCTTACGCATCGACGGGAGGATCAGGTGAAAACGTACTCGGGGGGGATGCGGAGGCGCCTGGAAATTGCGCGCGGGCTCATGCACCGGCCGGAGGTGCTGTTTCTGGACGAACCGACGTTGGGGCTCGATCCTCAAACGAGAAGAAAAATATGGAAGTACATCAGAGGTCTCGAAGAATCCTTCGGTATGACGATTATCCTGACGACCCACTACATGGATGAAGCCGACCGCCTCTGCTCGCGGGTTGCCATTATCGACCGCGGCGAGATCGTAGCACTGGACAGCCCCGGGAACCTCAAGGCCCGATTGGGCGGCGATGTCCTGCTCATCGACATCTCCGGCCATAGCCCGGAATTTGGAAGAAGGCTTGAGGAATACTCGGACGTCCGAGGCGTCGACATTCAGGACGGCAGACTCATTCTCACCGTGACACGAGGCGAGTCATTTATCCCGAGGGTCTTCGAGATCGCTCAGACACTGGGCGTGGGAATCTCCTCGGTTTCCATGCGAAAACCGAATCTGGAAGACGTCTTCATACGGCTGACCGGCCGAGAGATACGAGATGAGCCGTCCGCCGAACCCAAGGATCGCGTGAGAATCTACAGATGGGGACGGCGAAAATGAATTATTTCGGAACGGTATATACGTTGTGGTTGAGGGAAGTCAAACGCTTTGCCAGGAATAAGGGGAGGCTGTTCGGCTCCATGGCGATGCCCGCACTGTTTCTCATTGTGCTGGGGACCGGTTTCGGGGGTGTCTTCCGATACCGCAGCGACACCTCATACGCGGAGTTCATTGGTCCGGGTATCGTGGGCATGTCCCTCTTGTTTTCGTCCATGTTCGGAGGAATGAACGTTCTCTGGGACAAGCAGTTCGGATTTCTCAAGGAAATCCTCGTCGCGCCGGTGGGCCGTTCGGCAATCATGGCGGGACAAACCTTGGGAACCGTAACGACGTCCATGGCCAAAGCAATGGTGTTCTTGATTGCCTTACTTATCGGGGGGCTTGTGAAAAGCGATCTTCAGGGGATCCTTCTGGCAATGGTATTCATGTTCCTGATTTCCGCGGCCTTCGTGAGCCTCGGCATAGCGTTTGCGTCGCGGATGACGGATCCCCACGCCTTCCCATTGATCATGAACTTTCTCATCATGCCGGTGTTCTTTCTCTCGGGCGCGCTCTTCCCGCTCGACCGTATTCCGGGATGGCTCGCCGCGGCAACGCGCATGAATCCTCTGACGTACGGCGTAGACGGAATGCGCTTTGCGCTCGGCGCGCCGTACCAGTTTTCCCCGCTGTTGAATCTGGCGGTTCTGCTCCTGTTCTGGATTGCCGTGACCATCGCGGGCGGCATGTTATTCAGGAAGATGTCCGTGTGACGTAAACCCCCATGATCGGGGCGATCACAACTGAGCATGAAAGCCCCGGGACTCCGAGCCGAATACCGGGCAGAGCCCGGTGGATAGGCATTCCCAGGCAGGAGCCTGGGAACGAGAGGAAGTACGGTCGAATTTTTTCGTCTCGCCGCCATGTTGGGTGCCGGCAAGAAGAATATCCGGGCACGGAGGCCCGGGCTACGAAAGACAGCCCCGAAGCTCAGTCTTGAACGTGGGGCGGGCGCCCTGCCCGCCGTCTCCCCGGCGCAGGTTGTGCGACCGTAGTGCGCCACGGAGCATTCAGTGAGATTCCTTCCAGCTAACGCTTGGTCACCCGCGCCTGATCCATTCCGGGGGGGCTCTGCGGCGCGGCAGGCTCACCTGATTTCTCCTTAAGCGGTATCACGTGGAGATAATCGGCGATTGGTTTGTTGATGAATCGGAGATCCTTGTGGGTTATGTCGACGGGAAGAGCCTGACGTTTCTCCGTCTCCGTAAGAACGAGTTCACCGCTTTCGCTGGGCAGGACGATCCTGTCGGAAAATTCGGCACGCCGTTGAACTCGGTCGGGTATCCCCAAGCCGTAATTGAGATGACCATTACCGGCAATAACCATGATTGTCCGGCCTTCCCCTTGGGGCGACCGGAGAAAGCGCACGACGGCCCGGGCCATGGTTGCATCCCTGAGAGCCTGTGCAAGTACTATTCGATCCAGACTCTTTCCGTCAAAGGCCTTGTGAACTCTGAGCCTTAATCTGAGAAGCCTGTCGTTGAGCGGGTTGATGTGATCAAGACCCTCGGGCGCCAGACTCCGCTCATCCGCGGTCAGGCCGGCGATTCCTCCGCGGGCCACCTTTCTAACGAGACTATCCTCTGCATTGATGGCGAGAATTGGAATCTTGAGGGCCCGTGCCGTGAGCAGGACCGGTTCGTAATCCGGCAGATTGCTCCAGACGCCCTTACCCAAATCATGGATAAGATCGGGGACACCTTTATGTCCGCGTTGCCATCGGTCCAGTATCTCCTGCTGTTTCACGGAGAACATCTCCATCCCGAGAGCGAGCTTCAAACCACGTCGGGACAGGGTGCGGAGAATCTCCGCCTGGAGCCCGTGGTGACGGTCTATGGTATGGACTTCCCCCACATACACGATCCTCACGGACGCGAGGTCGTCCACCATGACGTCCATGGGAACAGGTTCGCCGGCGAGAACATCGATAATGAACGGCTTGTCGGACATTGCGGACGCCGGTAAGCAGGTTGTGACGGCCAATACCACCACTGCCGAGAGCAATACCCGAGGAAGTGCGTTTCTTGGGCAGGTCATCACCACATGTCCCCTCGGGCAAATGTTATGTCGAAATCGGAAAACTCGCCTGTGGGGGCCTCCTCGATAACCCTTACCATCTCAACGCGACTGGCCGGGGATCCGCTGTGGAACCACTTCACCAGAGAATTCACAGCCTCATGGTCACCCTCCAGTACCGCCTCGACCCTGCCGTCGGGAAGGTTCCTGACCCACCCCCGGGCACCGGCCTCTCTCGCCGCATCTCTGGCATAGTATCGGAAGGCTACCCCTTGAACGAGTCCGGAGACCACGACTCTCCGGCGAATTGTGTCCGACATGTTCGAAGCTCCTTCGGTGAAAGACTCAACCAATGATCGGTGCAGCTTGTCGGGGCCGTAGGATTTGGTGAATCCCGCTTTCAGCGGGATGAACCGTCCCGCGGGGTATTCCTCGGGTTGCCGCCGGCGCCCGGGACGCCCTCTTCAGTGGGACCGGCATCCTGCCGGTCGTCTGTTCATCTCGTTCCCGGGCGCCGGCCCATAAGCGTTACCTTAAACCTGTTGGTCGGCTTGGACTTGGGTTCATTCATAACGTCCCGAAGGGACACCGGAATGCTCTCCATTGTGACCGGAATAAGTCACTGCACTTACGCAGCGAAACACCAGGATATCACGTGGCGGTCATGGACCGAAATTCTTCTTCACCGAGTACGGCAACTCCCAACTCGCGGGCTTTGTCGAGCTTGGAACCGGCCTCGGCCCCCGCCACCACAAAATCCGTCTTCCGGCTCACCGAGCCGCTTACCTTGCCGCCAAGGCCCTGAACGATCCGCTTGGCTTCGCTTCTCGGCATGGACAGCGTTCCCGTG
>JAZDHD010000351.1:0-9212 GCA_043806215.1 Pseudomonadota bacterium
GAGTTCCGGAACGGGCGGCGGAATTCGTATTCCGGAGCCTGAGCCGGGTCCGTACACACCCAATGCCGGCGGCTACGAAGCCGATGTGCCTGCGTTTGAGGTCCTTCGGACGACGCCCGAGGACTTGGCTCGGTTCGGAGCGGGGAACTCGGATCCGGAATTCCCCGGAGGAGCGGAAATCGGACTCGGACAAGGCTCGCCGTCGGAGGAAAACACCGGTCTGTATGGATACGTTCAGGAGGTCGAAAAGGGCAAGGTACTTGTCTTCAACATCGACGAAATCCACTTCACGGATATGCTGACCTCCATACCGCCTCAATCATCGAAACCGGATTATGTTACGGGTCTGCCCGGCTATGTGGAGGGAGTGCAGGCCGGCAGGAACCTTGTGTTCAATCTCGACGACATCAGCTGTTTTGATCTCTGCGTGAATTAAGCATCAGAACCTGTTGCTTGAAGGGAACATTTCCGGGTCCGGCCCGCTGCGCATACCACCCGGCGCAGCGTGAGCCGCCGGAGTATATTTCTTTTGCAGCCGAAGCTCCCGATGGACGGGGACCAAGAAATCCCCGTGCCCATCGTTTTGCCGGTTTCCCGCGACCGCCGTCCGGTTTCTTTACAGGCTGTAAGGAGAAATAGCGTCGGTTGCTTCGAAAGAGTCTCCACTCCGCCGCATCCGCCCGCCCTGTTCCGCAAGTATCGCCGACTTCTCCCCGCAATCCGCTATCGTCAGACCAACGGGTACCGAAAAAGCGGAAGTCCGCTCAACGTGGTACACTTGTTGCCTTCCCACCCTTGTCTGCAATGCCGACGCTGAGGCGTGAAAATACCCAAAAAGTCAGGGGTTGCATCACAACTTCCTACCAGGTCAGGTTTTTTTGCAGCGGATGGACCGCAGACGGGGACGAGCGTCGACGTCTCAACAGAACGCCGACGGGTTCCGTCGCATACCCCTGACTAGCAGTGGAGGGCCGTCGCCCGTGCCGTTCCACCTGCAGGAGGATAAGAGTCGTGGCAAAGTATATCAAGTCCCGTCTAATGCACAAACTCGTCGTGTTGTTTCTCATCGTCGCCCTCATTCCCGGCGCGATCTCGGCTTATCTGTCTTACATCAAGACGCGGTCGAGCTTGACCGGCGCTCAATTTGAAAAACTGAGAGTCATGCGCTTCGAAAAAGAAGATCGTGTGCTTCGTCTTGTGGAGCACATAAGCGATGATCTCCTCTTTCTGTCCAGGACGTTTCGGCTCCGGCAGGCCTTGGATGCGCTCGAAGCAACGAAGAATGCCTCCGGCGCATCATCATCCCGGCCGGCCATGTCGGAGGAAGCCAAAGAAAAGGCGGCAACCATCGAGCAGATGTTCGCCGCGTTTCTCGAGATGAAAGGACCCAAGGAGGGTATTGAAGACTTTGTTCTCATAAGCGCCTCGGACGGGGAAATCCTTTTTTCTCAGAAGAAAATGGAGCAGTCGGCTTCGAATGTGAGATCGGAATCCTTTGCAGGAACCGGTTTGGCCCGGGTGTGGCAGGATGTGGTAAAAACCAAGCAACTTGTGATGAGTGATTTTTCGATCTACAAACCCACGGGCGCTCCGGCAGCCTTCCAGGGATCTCCCGTCAAGTCGTTCAAGAGCGGCGAAGTCGCGGGCGTCCTTGTCATCAGGATCAACGCGACCCCTTTTACCGATGCGATGAGACTGAATCCCGGGGCGGGAAGAACCGCCAAGGCGTACCTCGTTGGCCGGGATCTTCTCTCGCGTACGCAACTGCGTACGGAAAACGGCGCTTCAGTGCTGAAAACCAAGGTGGAAGGCGAGGGCCCGGTCGAGGCATTGAGAGGCAATCGGGGGGTACGTACATACCACGACTACCGGGGAGTCAATGTGCTCGGTGCCTACAGCGCTCTTGCTCTCGGCCGAATCGAGTATCTCGTGACCGGTTTCCCATGGGCCGTCGTCTGTGAAATGGATGAATCGGAAGCAATCGAGCCGGCGGTGAATGTCCGACGGTCCGTGCTTATGGCGGGGGCCGGCGGTGCGATTCTGGCGGCTGTTCTGGCGGTGCTTCTGGCCCGTTCCTTATCCCGGCCCATTTCGCTGCTGGCCGGACAACTGGACAAGGTCGGCCGGGGAGATTTGACCGCAGAAGTGCCGAGCCTTGACCGCACGGATGAGATCGGGATCCTTACACGAGCGTTCGAGGGAATGATGCAAGGCCTGAGAAGACAAATCCGGTCGACGCTGGAGGGGATAGACACCCTGGCTTCATCCGCCTCGGAAATCTCCGCCACGGCCAACCAACTCGCCGTCAGCGCTTCCAAGACTTCGGCTGCCCTGATGGAGACGACCACCACGTTTGAAGAGGTGAAACAGGCGGGACGCTTAGCCGGCGACAAGGCAAAGAAAGTCGCCGAGGGTGCGAAGCAAGCCGTGGAGGTATCCGAGCAGGGCAGACAGGCCACGGAGGATACCATCGACAAGATGCATCTGATCCAAGATCAGATGGAAACCATTAAGGAAACGGTGGTGCGACTCAATGAACAGAGCAGTGCAATCGAGAACATCATTTCCACCGTTCAAGACCTGGCCGATCAGTCCAACTTGTTGGCGGTGAACGCGTCCATCGAAGCGGCGCGGGCCGGTGAGCAAGGCAAAGGGTTCTCGGTGGTGGCAAGCGAGATCAAGACCCTTGCAGATCAGTCGAGAGCCTCGACCAACAGGGTACGCGCGATCCTCGATGAGACCAGAAGATGGGTCGGCGCCGTGGTAATGGCTACGGAGTACGGCAACAGGGCCGTAACCGCCGGCGTGGCACAGGCGGATGCGGCCTCCCGGTCTATTGTCACACTGTCAAAGACCGTGTCGGCTGCGGCTCAGGATGCCGGCGTCATCGAGGCCTCCGTTCACCAACAATTCGTTGGGGTTGACCAAGTGTCCACCGCCGTGTCGAACATTGAGGAATCGATTCACGAAAACTTGTCCGGGACTAAACAGCTCGAAATCACGGCCATTAAGATTGAGGAACTTGGAACATCGCTCAAAGAAATGATCCGGCAGTACAAGATATAGCGGAATCAAAGACAGAGATCGACGCTCTTGGCGCTGCGTTTCACATTACGGTGCCGCATTGTCCGCTGCCTGCTTTTCAGGTGCTTATACATCGGATCGCTTCTTCGAGTTTTCCGTCTCTGAGAAGGCTCAAGGCGTTCTCCAGTTGCCGGATTGATTCTTGCCCTCCGCTTGTGTTGCGCAACTCCCGTATTCGTTCTCCAAGGGCAATTTGAAGTGCCAAAGCCTGTTCCGCTTCGCTTTCCGCGCCGGCAAGCATCTCCTTGAAGCGGTCTGCTCTGGAGGCGGTCTTCCGTGCGGGTTTTCGCTCGATTTCCGCAGGTACCACGTTCTTGCCCGCAGGCAGCGTGTGAGAGGTCGCCGGCTTGGGTTCGGGTACGAGCGACCGGACCAGGTCGACGGTCAACGGCTCGTCCAACGTTTCATGCAGCGTCAGCAGTTGAGTTACGACGGCCTTGAGCCTTCTGACGTTATCGGTAACATTGCCGGCCACATAGTCGATCACCTCGTGGGACATCGGGCGCTTGTCGAGAAAGTGTTCGACCAAATTGCGGCGTTCCGTCTTGTCGCCCATTTGAAGGCTGACGATTACACCGCCCTCGAGCCGCGAGAGCAGCCGGGATTCAACGCCCGCCAATCTTGTGGGAGGAACATCCGAGCTGATCACCACCAATCGGTGAGCCTTCGTCATGTAGCTCACAATTGAAAAGATGTCGCGCTGGAGGTCTTCCCGTCCCTCGCAGAGCTGGATGTCGTCTATGAGCAAGATGTCCACGGAGATTAACCACTGCCTCAATTCCGCCCTCAATTTCAGACGTTGGGCCCGTTGCAGTTCCGCCTCGAGATCGGCGGTGTTCACGAGCAGTGCCTGGCTTTCATGTGCCTCATTGGCAATGGCCGAAAGCAGATGTGTCTTCCCGAGACCGATGTCCCCGTAAAGATACAGAGGGTTGTAGGGAAGCCGGGAGTGCGGTTGGGCGGCAATGGTCCGGGCAAGCTCGACGGCAAACGAGTTGCCTTTGCAGACAAGGTACGTGTCAAAGGTCAGGTCGGGATCGGGGGGATCGTTAAGGAAAGCGGACTGAATTCCGGCATTGCCGGCGTCGCGGGTCCGTCGATGCAGTTCCAGACGATACGCGGTGCGTTCGTCGATGATTCCCTTTTCAACGCTCACCCGCAAGAATTCGGGGAGCCTCAGCGACCCATCCCTTCGCTTTTCGTTGCTCATCGCTCACCGCGTCATTCAATTCCCGCAGCGAGTCTGGAGGCATTCATCGAAACCGCACCCAACGATGCCTCAGTCCCGGCCACAAGAATCAGGCTGCCCCCGTCCTTAAGGCGGACCAGGACCGTAGTGCCCTGAGCATCCTCGACGAGGATCCGGTTGAGTGGGGACCGCGGATAGTCCTGCATCAATGAATGAAGGCTCACGCGCAACTCCTCGGTACCCTGCGGTAATGCTTCACCGCGGCCTGCCGAAGCCCTCGCTTCTCCATCCGGACCGAGTATGCCGACATGCACGGCAACGTCGTTCGACTCGATGAACCGGGTGAGCTTGGCCGCCAGGACTTCGTCGCTTCCGTCCGTGCCGGGATCCTTCCGAGAGCTTTCCGCTGCCGCTTGTTTCTTGAGCTCGTCGTGAAGCTTGAGCGCCCGCATAACCGCCCGGTGGAGGTCCAAATCAATCGTCCTGTCCTCCGGCTGTTCGTCCGGAATAAACTCGAACGCTCCTTCATTCCAATCCACGACGCGGACCAACGCATCCATACCGGACATGTCGCCGTGCCTGACGTGCACCAAAGCCCCGCGTTCATAAGAGAGCCTGGCCTCCCCCCTTGTCCCGCTGATGACGAGATGTCCCGTCTTACGGCCGCTGTGAGGGAATTGGATGAGGTCGATAATCCCCATATCGGCCAATGTTCCTTTGAGAGCCATTTCATGATCTCCGTGGACAATAATATACGACTGAAACTTCCCTGCGCAAGGCTGATCGGCGGTCCTTCCCGCACACCGGGCGGTATTGAAGGAGATTTCCATCTTCCGAGGAACGACGGATGCCGCAAAAGATTCCGTCACTGGGTTTCAAAGATCTTGTCGATGAGATTGAGCGCATACTCCTTGAACCGAGGCGTCGCAACTTCGGAGACTTCCCCCCGCATCGTTTCACGCTCCAGGGCTTTGGCAATTTCGTCCCCCATCCGGCGCGCCTCGTACCGAACGAGTCCGATACGTTGGTAATCCTCAAACACGATCACCATCATTGTCGAATCGTGAATCAGGCTTATGTGAATGTGGCGGTTATCGCCTTGCTGAAGGAGTACCGAGAACTGCTTCTCGCCGACCATCCGGGCCACCTCGCGGGTTGCCGAGAACATGGCCGCCGTCAGCGCAGCCATGGCCGTCGTATTCAAGTACGACGTGTCGCCGGCCTCGGTGAGCGATACCCCATCCTTGCCGACCAGTAATGCCGTAAGAGATCCGGACTTCTCAACCAGCAGCGAAAGCAGATCGCGCACAGTGCCGTTTGAATCAACCGATGCCGTCGTCATAGTGAACGCCCCGTTTGAATGCTTCGTAGTTCCTCCTCGCCGGCCGGCACGATAGTTTACCACAGATCGGACGTTATGGGGCAAAGCGTAAAGGGAAGACCCCACCGGAATTTGCCGTTTTCCTGCATTGCTCTGCGCCGGGTCTCCCATACGGCAGGATTGTACGGAGGGCCGATCCTCTTTCATGCTCACGCCGAGGCATGTATGTGCGGTCGGCGGCTCAAGAACGGTCCGTAGTCGATCCAACGCGTCCCCCGGGCGTACCGCCGATCCATCGATGTCCAACGATTGCATTGACACGGGCACGGTTCGTACTCCACTATCTCTACTCACAAGCCCGGCGCTTGATAGGTGACCGGCGGCTTTCAGGAGCCTCCGGCACCCGGAAGTCTTGATCTCAAAATGACGGAGGGACGGCATGACCGGAGGGACGGAAGGTAACGTCAGGATAGAATGGGACAGCATGGGACGGATTGAAGTGCCCTCGAACCGATACTGGGGTGCTCAGACCCAACGATCCCTCAAGCACTTCAATATCGGCCGGGACCTGATTCCGGAAGAAGTTATCCGGGCCATGGGGATTCTCAAGAAATGTGCTGCGTTGGCAAACAGAGAGATCGGCAGGCTGCCCCAAGACAAGGCGGACCTCATTGTAAGGGCCGCTGAAGAGGTGATTAAAGGCAAACTCGACGGCAACTTCCCCTTGAGGGTCTGGCAGACGGGCAGCGGCACGCAGACCAACATGAACGTGAACGAGGTAATCGCAAACCGCGCCATTGAAATGGCAGGCGGAGCGATGGGAAGCAAGGACCCGATCCATCCCAATGATCACGTGAACATGTCCCAATCGTCCAATGACACGTTCCCTACGGCCATGTACGTTGCCGCGGCAGTGAAGATGACCGGCAGTCTCCTGCCTGCGGTGAAGACCATGCGGGACGCACTTGACCAAAAGGCCGATGAATTCAAAGATATCGTCAAGATTGGACGCACGCACCTTCAAGACGCGGTTCCATTGACACTGGGACAGGAGTTTTCCGGTTACGTCGCACAGTTGGACGCCTGTATGTCCTATCTGGAATCTGTTCTGCCCGGATTGTACCAACTGGCCGTCGGAGGGACCGCGGTGGGGACGGGGTTGAATGCCCACCCTGAATTTGGGGAGAGAACGGCCGGACACATCGCGGAAATCACCGGCTTGCCCTTTGTATCGGCCCCGAACAAGTTTGCGGTTCTGGCCGCGCACGATGCCGTTGTCATGGCCGGGGGCGCGGTGAAGACCCTCGCCTGCTCCCTGATGAAGATCGCCAATGACATTCGGTGGTTGGGATGCGGTCCGCGCTGCGGCATCGGGGAACTCATATTGCCGGCCAATGAACCGGGCTCCTCCATCATGCCGGGAAAGGTCAACCCGACGCAATGTGAGGCAATGACCATGGCGGCCGTGCAGGTCATGGGGTACGACGCGGCTATTTCGATTGCAGGCTCTCAGGGCAATTTCGAACTTAACGTGTACAAACCCATGATGATCTTCAATCTCATCCAATCCATGGGATTGCTGACCGACAGCTGCGGATCGTTCACCAAATACACCGTCGTGGGGCTTCAACCGGACAGAGAAAGAATAGACTTCCTCCTCAACCAATCCCTCATGCTTGTAACCGCGCTAAACCCCAAGATTGGGTACGACAAGGCTGCAGAGGTTGCGAAGACGGCCCACAAGAAAGGCATCACCTTGAAGGAGGCCTGCGTCTCCCTCGGTTACCTCTCCGGGGAGGATTTCGACGCTCACGTCATACCGCACAAGATGGCGAAACCTTTCGAGGACTAAGTGCGCCGTGGGGTAGATACGTTGTCGTGTCCGTGTGAAGGCCCGGCAGCGTCCCGGCGTCCCTGCCGGGCGCATGATCAAAGAAAACCGGCACGGAGGCCGGCGCTACCAAAGCCGGGATCGTTGCCTTGAATACGTGACCGTATTTATGCCATAAAACACTAAGTGTCTGTCCCAAAACAAGCCTTGCAAGTGGCAATCCGGTCGATGGACCGCATGTCCTCGAGACTTACAAGAGGAATGTTGGCATGGGTGCCGGTCTGTGCTAGAGTGGCGGGCGGGACGCCGCGTTTCCTTCCGGATCAAATCCGGGAGATCCGTGACCGGAATGACCGAATTTTCCGAAGGAACGAAGCGTTGATGGAGACTCTTGAAACCTCGGCGGCGGTACATGGCCCGAATCATCGGTTGTTCAGGGAGGGGTTGAGATGCCTGAAGACGAAATTCTTGCAAGCCCGGAAATTAGTGAGCAATTCAGCATATTTGAAGAGTTCTGCGCGGAAAACACCGGGAGAGAAATGTCGTACCTGGGGGTTGTGGCGCAGAACCCACTCGAGATGGATCCCATCACTCTCGCGTTCAGCATGCGGCATCTCATGCGTTTTTCCCGTGAGTTGTTGGATCTTCTTCTCCAATCGCTCAAGAACGAATCATTGCCCACTCTGCAGGACATACTTGCGTTAAAGGGAATCCAGTTGGACAAATCCCAGGCCTTGTGCCTGCGGAACGTCATCTTCTCGTACCGGGATTGTCCCGATGAAGAAACGGGCGCGAAGCTGGTCACGGCCCTTCAACTCATGACCATCAGCCGAGAGCGGCGCAAGGTCGTCTTGAACCTGGGTGAATCGTATGCGCCTCCCGATGAAGGCTGGACCGCCGAGGATTTCGGCAACGACGAATCCATGCTGGAGACGGTTCGTTCCATTGAAGATCCACACTGGACCCAAACGGATGAGGTCTGACCCCTATGCACCGTGAAGACTTACTGGTTCCCATATCAGCGGACGGCAACCGTGTGCTCGATCTGATAAAGATCGACAGAGAGAAGGCTTCAGAGCTCATGGAATGTCTTTCACCGGAGGAGCAGATCTCCCTGGTGAGTCATCAAGCGGTGAAAGATCCAAAGGGAGCTCAAGAATTACTGTTCCTGTTGGCTGATGAGAAGAGCCGCGATATCGTGGATGGTCTCGGTGAACGGACGCTCTTCCGCATAATGAAGGCCCAGACATCGACCCACATCGGACTTCTGTCCATTGTCCAACCGGGAAGAATTCAGTCCATCCTCGACCTGGACCCCGAGTTGTTCTCCGCACGAGGGGCGACCGACCCGCAATCCGCCTACCACTGGATAATCAGCTTCATGGAAGAAGAAGATGCGGTTTTCGCAAAGCTTCTGAGGAATCTTGATATCAAAATCGTGGCTTCGGCGTTTCAGGACAAGATCCTCAGGCCGTGGATCAGGGCCTCGGATCGGCCCGACGAAGAGGAAGAGGAGTCCTTCCCTGCGGATTTCCTTGTCAAACTCGACAGAATGGAACTCAAGCCCGACGACCTGGAAGTGACCGACGAGGAGACACTGGACATCCTCACCAAGATCCACCTTGCGGATGAAGTCTACTTTAACGATCTGGTTTCATTGATGCTGAGGGAAGACGATCTCAAGACTCGGACCGCGGAAGAGGCGTTTGACCGGATTCATCAGCAGGTCGGCGACTTGAGCGGCGTCACCGAAGAAGCCGAAGACATGTTCGTGCCGCTGGACGAGT
>JAZDHD010000352.1:0-3452 GCA_043806215.1 Pseudomonadota bacterium
CGAGGGCATAGTACAATCCAACACTGTGCCATTTCGGCAGGACAACGCGCATGCAGGCTATCATTACTGGCAGGACCTTCCCAAAAGCCTCAAACACATTAAAGAGGAAGTCACGCCGGCGACGGCGAAGGCCGAGCCCGCCCCGGTCGTGCGCGTGGTGGACATGGGCGGCGTGTGCGAAGCCCGCGATAAGCTGACAATCGAGGCGGGCGCGGCGGTTAACCGGCTCATGGCAACCTGCCGTTTCTGTGGTGGCTTGTACTTCGTGGGCCAGGAAGCCAAGCACTACCATGACCCCAGATTCCTTGACCGTCACCAGGGGGAACCTATGCCCGAACCCGACCTCTGGGACTGCACGAATCCAACGTGCGGCGCGTCGGGGCGCTATGTGGACATCCCGCCCCGGACGGAGGACTGCCCGCAGTGCGGAAGCGAAATCCAGGACAGGGTGAAGAGGTAGCAATCTGCCCGTCAAGTGACATTGAAAGGAGAAACCGTGAACATATACGCGTTACCTGTATTCGGGTGGACCATTGGGCTGTTGCTGCATGTCAGTATGGCCCTAGTTTTCTGGTTCTTCTGGACGGCCTGCGGGGTGGGTGAAGACTGGTTCGACTTCCTGCCCGTGAAATATCAGTCGCCGTCCCTCTGGGCTATCATCGGGATGTTTATCTGCCTGTCCATCTTGAAGTCCGTAATCGTTCCGACACTGAGTTCAAGCGAGTCCAATGCGAAGGTGACGAAGAAGGCATCATAGAGAATCATAAGTGAAGGAGGGCACTGTGGAAGGCAATATACCAAAGCATAGACCGGTGAGGGGGGGGAGAAAATATCGGTGTTTCGATTGCAAAGAGGAATCTTATCATCACTGGATAGAACGCAACAGAGCATCGCGGTTGAAATGCCCTGCGTGCGGTTCGATACGGATGGACCTCTGTAGCGATGAGGCCAAGGAAGAAGTGAAACACAATAACGAGATGCGCAAGGTTTGTCAGACATACGATGCGCAGTTTACTGGGCCAGGCAAGGAAAAACTATGACATCCCGACCCATAAGTGACAATTGAAAGGGGAAAACATGCCCACGGGATATACGGCAGCGATAGGGGAGGGGATTAGCTTCGAGAACTTCGTGCTCCGATGCGCCCGGAATTTCGGCGCATTGATTGAGATGAGGGATGATTCGCTCGACAAGCCTATTCCCAACGAATTCAAGCCCAGCGATTACTATGACAAGGCGCTCGCCAAGGCTGTCAAAATGGGCACGAAAGTGGAAACCATGTCCGATGCCGAAGCAGAAATTGAGGCCGAGAAGGAGTACAAGAAAGCCGTAGCAGAGCGGGCGAAATCCGACAAAGAGAACGCCGCTCTTTTACGCAAGTACGAAGAGATGCTGAAGAAGGTTAGGGATTGGCAACCCCCTACCTCGGAGCACATGGGCCTGCGGTCTTTCATGATACAGCAGATTGAAGAATCAATCCGATTTGATTGCGATTACGAGCATGAGGCAATCAAACGCCGGACGGGGGAGGAGTGGTTAAGACAGGCTAAGGCCGGTGTCGGGCACGATATTAAATACTACACGGAGGAGCGCGACAAGGAAATCACACGCTGCAAGGAACGGTCGGTATGGGTGCGGGAGTTGAAGAAAAGCCTGGGACTTTTACAATAAATTGTGAAGGGGAGAACCGATGGCGGATGTAATTGACCAGATGATGTGGCTTCGGAAAAGGGGTTGGCTGGTGGTTCTGAAGGCCATGCCGAAGGAGTGCAGCCATATCATCCAGGGCAGCCGAAGCGAGTACGACGGTCCTGGCGAGGACAAGCCTATCGGAAAGGGGATGTGGTCCTGTGAAGCGCAATGGATGGGTGATTTTTCCATATCCGAACTGTCTTCCCCCTCGACTTGGGCCTTGGGCCGAACACCCATCGCGGCGATAAATAAAGTAGTCGTCGCTTGTCAGGAAGCGATGAGGCAGAGAAGGAGACTTAAACCCTAGATTGTGAAGGTGGAACATGGCATGGAATGACCCGCCAACTGCGGGGGAAATGGAACGGATGTGTGAGGGGTGTCACAAAGAGACGTGTCGATTTTTTGACCCCAAGGGCGAAGAGAGTTGTGGGGCTGCGGATGAACGCGAAATGGCAAGCGCGGGTTGCCCCTACATGAGCGCAGAGGAGCGAGAGGAACTTAATTCCTGATTTGTTGAAAGGAGGATAAAATGGAAACATACATTCTTGATGCGACGTTTATCCAATCTCGTATACAAGACGAGAAAGACTTCGAGGCGATGTGCAGGAAGGCGATGAATGCGTCTTTCGACTCTTCGGTCGTCTGCTGGTCGGTCTCAGACGATGACAAATTCAAAGCTGCGTGTGGGGCGCTGTTGATGGCCGCAAAATCAAAAGAGGATAAAGAGTGGATTAAAAATCAAGTGGAAGCATTACAGAAGCTGAATCTTTTTATCACCGCTGCCCAGGGCGGCATGGCACCCTCTCCCGAAGTATTCTCGGATCTACCGAAGAACGATAGAAAATACACGCTCATGAGCATGTTCCAAGAGGCCAAGAAAAAAGACGAGGATAAGTTCAAGCGAATGGGACTTAAATCGTGATATGTGACGCGGCAACCACCGCTCACCTGCCTCGGCGTGTGTCGGGGCAGTCTTAAAATGAAGCTGCGCCATGGCGCGGCAGGAGCGCGAATGCTACCGGTCGGCAAGGTACTGTGCAAGGCAGAAGGGCGGGGGAACCAAGGCTCTGTCGGTCGTCTGCCCCTAAACAGGTCAAGGATGTCACGGCCCCGCCGGGAAGAGAGGCCCGGCATAGCTGGTTCGATTCCAGCCGCGTTCCGTAGGTGACTTATCGGAGGATATGATGAAGCACATGAAGAGAATAGAAATTCCGGCAATCACGCAAAACATAGTTGATTTTGTGGCTTGCGATATTTGCGGAGCGAAGATATCTCATGGCTGTTATGAGGTAGACGAGGTCGAGGTGCGTCACAAGACAGGTTCCAGCTACCCAGAGGGAGGAAGTGGAACCGAAGTGACCGTGGACATGTGCGGAAAATGCTTTGATGAGAAATTGGTTCTGTGGCTTCGCTCCATAGGTGCCGCCCCCCGCGTAGAGGAATGGGAATGGTAACACAACAGAACGAAAGTCACAGTGACTAATGGTGGAGATTGAAACATGGGTATGCCCCGATGGCTCGTGGTACAGTATTACAATGGAGAAGTGTGGGAGCTTAACATCCTTTGGGATGAAGAAGAGGCCGTGAACGCCGCTGCGGCCGGCATTTTCGAAGATGAAGAAGTGGTCTGGGCTACGGAGGTGTATCGGCTCGATGAGCCGGTACAGTCATTCAAAAACAGAAAATGACAAACCAAGGAGATTGAAGCATGGATAGAGAAGACCTTATCGTCCTTTTGCGATATCTCGCCAATGGGAACC
>JAZDHD010000353.1:0-18821 GCA_043806215.1 Pseudomonadota bacterium
TTGCAATCACGTGCAGGCGGAGTTTCACGTTCACTTCCTCTCCGAAGATGCGGGCTCTGGCCCAGCGTTCGGCAGGGTAGAACGTCTCCTTGCGGTTGTCGCGTTTGGTAGCCCTTATATGCGGCAGAATCCAACTGATTACCGTCAGTTCACCGGCGGTCGCGCCGCAGTCCGGAAACTCGCCTTGGAAAGCCTCCAACGGTGTCCAATGAAACGGACCTACGAACTCTTTGTACGACTCGTACAGCGGATCGTCACCTCGGGAGAAACCCACCAACGGGGTGTCGAAGGCCTTGTCTCCTTCAGCATTCTGAAGACGGTTTTCGCCGGAGTTGTCAATGAAGTCGGCAACCAGATCTTGTATCCACTCCGCACCGGTGTCGGATAAGGCTTTCTGCATGAACATTCACCTTTGTTTATTTCTTGGGTCGGAACCGTCTGAAAGGGAGTTTCCGTCTGCAGACAGCAGGCCGTTCATATTTGAGAAAGTATTCTCTCATAGTCATCATGCGTTCCGATCCAGAACCAGATCAACACATCCGCGTCTTTGGTACACAATGCCCGCCAGTGGAGGTCGACGCGAACGGAGAAGATGTTGTACCGATCATGCACTTTCTTGAATTGCAGAGATGGATGCCGGGGGTTTTGCAGCCACTGTGCGTGGGCTTCTCTCGCTTTGGCCTGCACATGAGAGGGAAGACGCTCGAAGGCTCGCCAAAAGCCGCTGGAAGCCCGACTGATCACAGTACGTCGTCCATGGCGCGGGTCCTGCCGCCTCTATGCTCGGCTATGGCTTCATCCGCCATGGCGGCAAGCTTGTCCTGTGATCCGGCGAAGGCCTCATCCCATCGTTTTTCGTCTTCGATCTCCGCGAGGATCATTTTGGCCAGAGCGTTCCGACGCTCGGGAGGGAGCTCTGAAACGGCATCGAAGGCCTTCTGGAGTAGATCGGTCATGCAGTCTCCTTCTTTCGGTCGTTGGAGAGATCATACCAATGAGCAGAGGGCACGGTCAACATGTCGGCGAACACCCAAGTTGCCGGTCGCTTCCGGCAGCCCGGCCTCTGTGGGCTCGTGACACCTGATGGGCGTTACCGGACCATTCTTACCTGAAAGGAGTTTCCCACGTTGTCTGCCTCGGCAACACGCAATTGCTCTCCCTTGAGAGGTCTACAGTCCCAGGACCAGGTGGAGGTTCCGATCCACTTCCGCCTGCAGTTGTGGTCCCAGATGACCCAGACGGCGAACGATCACCGATTGTTCCACTGCCGCCAATTTGTGCGTCCGAATCACCGACGTAACCCGCAAACCCGTCATTGGGAATTCCGAATGGGTCGAATCAACCGTGAAGTCGGTCGGTGCGAGGCTGCCGCGCACGACACTGGAGACGGCCATAAGCACGACGTCTCGGCCGATTTGTCCTTGGGACACGATAATGGCCGGGCGTAATGAAGCCCCGGTCAAGTCGGTGAACGGAAAGCGGGTCAGGACGACCTCGCCCCGCGTAAGCGTTTGACTTGTCACACCGGTTCACCGTCTTCAGGAGAATATATATCCTCACCGGCTTCCCCCCAGAAGTCGAATGCGCCGCCCGCCTCTGCTAAGCGCATGATGCCCGGGGTCGGCACATCGTCTTCGCTCGGTCTTATTACAATCTCGCCGCACTGCCGCGCAAGCTCGAGCAGCCGCTCAAACTCGCTTCTCGGAAGCAAGGCTTGGTCGCCGACATGTTGTACGTGGATCGTCGTCATGCTCGTGCAGGTTTGCCTCCGTGCGGTTCGATATGGGCCTCGAATCCTGTGCGCCGAACTCTCGGCCGCGAGTATCCTTTGTGGCCGAAAAGACCATTGGTGTCAAGCAGGCATATCGAGGCGATCCGCACTTCCAAAGCTTCTCGAAATTCCTCGATACGTTCCTCCGGTGTATCCGCCTGAGCCCAAACCCGTTGAAGACTCTCAATGACGCCGAAATACCACTCCTCTTCCGGCAAAACCTATGATGAGCCGGCCCCGGTGCGGCATCGATGTGCACCTCAGAAATGCAACGTCAACTGCCGCCACTGAGACAACACGCGGGTGCTCACGATAAACCACAGGGTCGAGTTCATGGTGTGGATCTTGCCGATTCCTCTCATCCCCACCATGGTGGAGGGAGGCGCATCGGGAAACGGCGCCCTGACGCGGTACACATTTCCCAGCCGTGGAAGGGCCTCGGCCATGGGAGCCATTTCAGATACGGCGAGGTCATAGCCCGTTCTGGGGTTGCCGCTGAGATAAACCGTGACGGGGTCTCCAGTCTTCACATGGGTGATCTTGTCCTCCGGGACAAACGTGTCGGCCGACAGGTTACCCGGAGCAACGATCTCACAAAAGGCCTCACCCGCCATGAACTTCTTTCCCGAGAGGCTTTCGATGTCCTTGGTGAGAACGATGCCTGCCGTCGGCGACTTAATCTGCTGGAATTGCTGTTGCCATTTGTAGTGCTCCAATTCCGCCTGAGCCGCTTTGCGTTTGAGCGCCGTCACCTCGCTCTCTGCCAGCTTCGACGGATCCTGGCCGGCCGAACGCTTGAGTAAGTCCATCTCCGC
Source organism: Pseudomonadota bacterium (assembly GCA_043806215.1). Taxonomy (GTDB): domain Bacteria; phylum Desulfobacterota; class Desulfomonilia; order Desulfomonilales; family Desulfomonilaceae; genus JAVHLK01. The sequence continues at coordinate 2,587 of JAZDHD010000353.1, forward strand.
GGTCAGTATGCCGACTTGTCTTTCAGCCGTTGCGACCTTGTAATCGAGCTCTCTCGGGTCCAAGTCGGCAAGCACTTGCCCCTCTTCAACCTTGGAGCCTTCATGCACATGCACTTTGTCGATAAGCCCTTCGATTCCGCAAAAAGCCACGTGACGTATGGTGGGGACGATTTCAGTCTCGCCTCCCACGTCAAAGGGTACGGGGACGAGCAGTAAAATCCCTGCCAATACGCAGAACACCAGGGCGGGAAGGATCCCGAACTTGAATACCTTGGATGACCGCCCGCCGCGCGCGGAATCCGGATCCATAAGGGACATCAGCGCGGGCTTGGCGTCGGCAAGCCACTTCTCCGCCAATGCCGCACCAAGGAACGGAGATATGTTGAGAAGAGTGAGGATGCTTATCTGATTGGGGGGTTGAGTTTCAAAGAATTCCAGAATGAGATGTCCGACCGGTTTGCGGTCATGGGTAAGCGGTATGCAGAAGAGAAACGCGCAGCCGGCAGAGTCGATATACGATTGAATCGCTTCCCTCGCGGACGGGGGGATTTCTTCGTCTTTCAGGACCGAAGCTCCCAAGTCCTTCGACAGGAGGAGGCCTCTTCCGACCCCTTTCAGGGCGGCCGCCAGACGCGTCATTTCGTCATGGAACTTCGATTTCTTCTCGATTACGGGCTGCAGGGCGGCAGCCGTGAACCTGGAAGTTCCGCCAAGGTGAACCACCAGCGACGAACGGTCGAAATCGACGAGGATCCGCACGTCGTTGGTGAGGAGCATGTAGAGATCCTCCAGGGTCTCGGCTTCAAATACCCTCTTGCAGTATTCCAAGCCCATGGCGAGGGATCTTTGCCTGGGATCGACGGCCTGTCCGACGCCGGACTCCCCGGTGGTTTGTGGTAAGCCGGTGGTGGTTGGACCTGTTCCGTGTGTGGGCATTGCACTTCCGATCCTACACAAGCGATTCTCTGTTGAACGTTCTGAACAGTCCGTCCAAGAAACGTGAAAACATGCTTTGAGGCCGCGAAGGCACCGCCAATCTTCCCGTCATTCCCAACGGCACGGCTCCCTCCGCATTCCTGAACTTCACGGAGCATACGTATTGAGCTTCGAGGGGCACATCCCGCAGGCGGTCTCCCAGGGCTTCGGTGGCCAATTCCCCTCCAAGACGGCTTGAAAAGGGCGAGTCTTTCAGATCCCTTTCGCTGTAGGTCTTGATTTCATGTATGCGGTCGGTTACGATCATTCCCGTTCCCGCGGGAAGCCAGATCTCAATCTCTTGCCCCACATGCACCCGGTGACGGTCATGTTCCGGGATCAGAGCCCGGACAAAACAGTCTTCCGGTGATTGAACCTCTCCCACGACGGTTCCCTTACCCGGGCGAAAACCTTTTTGCATCCGGAAATCCAACGTGGTGACGATTCCGTCAAAGGGTGAGGTTATTCCGAATCGGGCCGTGTTGAGGTCATCTTGAATGCGTGCGATCTCGTCTTCGATCTGAAAGCGTTCAATCTCCTTTGCCGGCACACCCCCCATTTGCTTCGGATCCAAGCGCATCTGATTGATTTCCTTCATCACGATGCCCAGTTGGAGACGTTTTTCAGTGAGAGACAATTCCAGATTGGAGGTGTCAAGCGTGAAGAGGGCATCCCCTTGCCGCACCGGCGCACCCACTTTCACGAAAACCTTCTCCACCGCCGTCTGAAACGGCACGGTCAGCTTCTGAACGAGTACGGATCCCACATAGCACGGATATACGGATTTTGTCGACACCGGTATGAACAGCGGCCCCATTACCGCCGCCGCCATCACCGCGAAACAGATTACTCCCGCAGCACTGGGACGCAACTCGGATCTTCGGGCATACAAATTCTTCACTCCTCTCGCCATGGGCCGTATTACGAACAGCACGAGTGCGGCCGCGGCAAGTATGAGGCCCAATGTTTTGTCGAATCTGAAATACACGCCGGCAACGATTCCCGTGTACAAAAAGATCCTGTAAATGAAGGCGCTCACGCCGTAAACGGTAAACAGAAGGCCGTCACTCCGGTGGGTTGCGGTGCCCGGCACCTGGTCTATTCCCAGCACGCGGTTCATGAACAGATACCGTAAGTGTCCGAGCGACTTCTGCATCAGGTTGGGAATCCGCAGGTAGTCCGTGAGCATAAAGTACCCGTCGAACTTCATCAACGGGTTGCCGTTGAAGAGTATGGTCGATACAAACGATACGGCCATGAGGTAGAATGCCAATGAATTGATCATCCCCGGCTTGGAGAAGTACCAAATGTACGTCGCGGTGATCGCGGTGAACATTTCCGCGATGATGCCCGCCGCGCTGATCGCCATACGTTGTTTGCGGTCGGCCAATTGCCATGCATCGGTGGTGTTGCAGTAAAGACAAGGGAAAAAAATGAGGAATCCGATTCCCATTTGAGGAACGTGGAGCCCGAAACTCTTCGCGGTGTAGGCATGTGAGAATTCATGCACAAGCTTTGTCAGTGCTATGGTGATCCACAAGTAGAGCAGGTTCTGGAGGTTGAAAAAGTAGAGATACTCACGCTGGATCTTTCCCATGCCGGTCAGGAGAAGATAGACCGCACCGGGAATGAACAGTGCCGCAGCGCCGAGCGTCCATTTGTTGGCAAACAGTCTGACGGCCGGGAGAGTCCGTTCGAGAAAACGGTCGGGATTCAGTAAAGGAATGAAGAGGAAATAGACGCTGGAAAACCGGGCCGTCTTCTTTGCGTTTTCGATGCGTTTCTTGACAAGGCTTTGGTACTTGGCGGTACAAGCCTCCGTGCCCAGGATCAACCCGAACTGAGCGGCTCTTCCCAGAATGGCGCGTGCGTCCTCCAGGGAACAGTACCGGCCCGAATTGTTGAACCGCTCCACGGCTTCCTCCAAGGTCGCGGTGCCGTCGAGGGTTTGGAGAAACCGGTACTCGAACATGGACAGCCGATAGTATTTGGCGGCAACCAGGTCCTTCAGAATGATGGTCTTCGAACCGTCTCGTTCCGGGTACTCCGAGGTGCCGAGGTCTTTTCGGAATTTTGGTTGAATCTTCATATCCGTCCCGCCGCACCCCCAATACGGGCCGGTGGGGGCGGGTCTCAAGAAACTGTCTCAAGAGTCGGTACGTGATGCCGATCACGGCACGATTCTAAATGTTCAGTGGCGAAAATACGTTGTCGTGTTCGTGTGAAGGCCCGGTAGCGTCCCGGCGCATGATCAAAGAGTACCGGCACGGAGGCCGGCGCTACCAAAGCCGGGATCGTTGCCTTGATTGCGTGACCGTATTTTTGCCATAGAACACTACCTCCCGACGGTTTTTTGACGGTTTCTCGAACCCTCTCTCCCCACCGCGGCCGCAATCCTCATCATGGTGCGGACCGGTATGTGGTCTATTTCTTCTCGTTCCCAGGCTCTGCCTGGGAACGCCTATCCCTCGGGCTCTGCCCGGTGTTGTTGCCGAAAATCCCCCCTAACCCCCTTTGTCAAAGGGGGAACAAGAGGAAATGTCCTTCAGGACAGGCGTCCTCCCGCCCGTGGAACACTGGTACCGGTTCAATCAAGGCAGCGCCCCTAATCGTCGTCGTCGGCCACTTTGCCCGATGCCTCGATGATCTTGTCCGCAATGCTCGACGGGACCTCTTCGTAATGGGAGAATTCCATCGAGAAGATGCCGCGGCCCGAGGTCATGGACGTGAGGTCGGAAGCATACTTCAGCACCTCGGCCATGGGGACTTGAGCCTTAACCACCTGGCTTCCGCCCTTCGCGTCCATTCCGCTGATCCGACCGCGCCTTGAATTGAGATCGCCCATCACATCGCCCATGCAGTCTTCCGGAACAACAATCTCCATGTTCATGATCGGTTCGAGCAGCACCGGGCTGGCCTGGAGTACCCCCGCCTTGAACCCTTTGGACGCGGCAATCTTGAATGCCTGTTCCGACGAGTCGACATCGTGATACTTGCCGTCAAACACGATCGCCCTGACATCGACTACCGGAAACCCCGCGAGCGCTCCTCCCTCCATGGCCTCGACAATGCCCTTCTCGACTGCGGGAATGTACTGTCGAGGGATGACTCCGCCAACGATCTTGTCCACGAACTCAAACCCTTCGCCTCTTGTCATGGGCTCGAGTTCGAGCCACGCCACTGCGAATTGGCCGCGGCCTCCGGTCTGCTTCTTGAGTTTTCCTTCGACCTTGGCCCTGCCCTTGATCGTCTCCTTATAAGGCACTTTCGGGGTCTTGAGATTTACGTCCACCCCGAATTTTCTCTTGAGCTTTTCGACCGTCACTTCAATATGAACCTGCCCCATACCCCAGATGAGGAACTCGTTGGTCTGCGCATCCCGGCTGACCGTGAGGGTGGGATCTTCCTCGGAAAGCTTGGCAAGACTCTGGGTGATCTTCTCCTCATCGCCCTTGGCTTTGGGCTCCATAGCGAAAGAGATCACCGCGTTCGGAAGAGACAGCGGCTGAATGACGATCTGGTCCTTTTCAACGCAAAGGGTATCGCCGGTGAGGGTCTCCTTGAGTTTTGCCACTGCGACGATGTCCCCGGCCTGCGCCGATTCCAGAGATTTCTGATGTTTGCCTTGAATGGCAAGAAGCTGCCCGAAGCGTTCCTTGGCTCCGCGGCCCGCGTTGTACACGTTGGAATCCGGCGTTAATGTGCCCGAAAAGATGCGGAAAAGGGTGAGTCTGCCCGCGTAGGGATCGGCCAGAGTCTTGAACACGTATCCGCAAAACGGCTTATCCGGAGAAGGTTCACGTGATACCTCGTCTCCTGCGGGCGTGAGTCCCGTAACGGCCGGCATTTCAGCGGGTGAAGGGCACGCGTCGGCGATGAGATCCAGAATGGGCTGGATCCCCCTGTTGGCGGAACCCGAGCAACACATGACGGGCATGAAGCTTCGGCTGAGGATTCCCTGACTCAGAGCACCTGCAAGCTCGGCGCTGCCCAACTCTTCGCCTTCCAAGTAGCGTTCCATGAGTCCGTCGTCAACCTCGGCGAGATCTTCTATGAGCACTTCACGCCGCGACTCCGCGTCGTCCTTCAAATCGGCCGGAACTTCTTCGACGGACACATTCCTGCCGTCCCCGTCGAAAGTGAATGCCTTCATGGAAAGGAGATCCACAACACCTTTGAAACCGGCCTCTTTTCCTATTGGTAGCTGCAGCACAAGAGGCTTGACGTTCAACGCTTCTTTGACGTCGCTCACCACTTTGTCAAAATCCGCTCTCTCCCGATCCATCTTGGTCACGGCCAGCAGCCGCGGCATGCCTTCTTCCTCGATGCCGGCCCACACCTTTTCGGTGAGCGGCTTAATGGAATCAACCGCGTCCACGGCCAGAATCGCGAAGTCTGCCGCGCGAAGCGCCGCACCAACCTCCGAGGAAAAATTCGGATCCCCGGGAGTGTCCAGGAGATTGATCTTCTTCTTCTTCCATTCCGCGGTGAACAGCGCGGTTCCAATGGTGATGGCCCGTTTGACCTCCTCCGGCTCGAAGTCGAAATTCGAGGTCCCGTCCGTCACCTTCCCGAGTCTGTCGACTGCTCCTGCATCAAAGAGCATGGCTTCACACAAGGTCGTCTTTCCTGAACCCGCATGAGAGACGACCGCCACATTTCGAACGTCTTCTGTCTTATACTGCTTCATTGACACCCCTTTGGAAGCGGCCACCGGGGACTACCGATGCCGAGTCTTGTGCTGGTGAATTAATTAATAAAACACAAATCTCATCGCTCAGTCAAGAAATGAAAGGCGCGCTCGGGAAATATGTTGACAGGCAGAGATTCACCATGTTCTTTCAGAGCATTACATAAAAACGCATGGTCGGATACTCATCAATATTGACAATCATGCGACATAATTGATATAATCCGGTAGAAAACTCGCAGCACCCCCCTCGAAGCCGCGAGTAACACCGGAGGCCCCTACAATGAGATCATCCCGATTCGCGCTCATCCTGACTCTCGCCGCGGCATGTATCGTCGCCGCGCCGGCCGGTTCTCGAGCAGAGCTGAGATTCGGCCCCTGGGTATACTGGGCACCGTATTACTACCCTTCACCGGAAAAGCTTCGCGCTCTCGGGTTTACTCCGGAAACCTTCGCTCCACGCTATCAGTCTCCCAATCCTCTTCCTCCGGGGTCGGAAGGCGAATGTATGCCTCCTCCTCCTCAACGGCCGACAAAGGTTGCATCCCGGCCTCTGCGTGCACACACGGTGCAACCTCGTAACTTCAATACTCCCCGTGCGGCGCCGCAGCCGGTGTCTCCACGGCGTCCTGAATCGTCCCTGCGGGAGCATCCGCAGCGCGCAACTCCCCCGCCTTCCCGATCAGAGGCGCAAACGAACGAGCGGTTCGTGCCTCCACAACGCATGCAATCCGCGCTCCGGGAGCATCCGCGGCCCGTAACCCCCCAGCCTTCCCGATCCGAGGCGCAAACCAACGAGCGGTCCGTGCCTCCACAGCGTCTGCAGCCCGAACCCCGGGAGAATCCGCGGCCCGTAACTACCCAGCCTTCTCCGCCGGAGACGCAAGTCAACCAGCGAGCCGCTTCCGCGCACATCGAACCGGAGAAACAATCCACAACTGCGCCGGCGGCGGCACCGCCGCGCTTTCGGTGGGGACGGGAAAAGCCCCATGCGGTAACGAGCGACCCGGGGCGGAAATAGCCGCACTGCCTCGCTTTCGCAGGGGGGCGTCGGCACGGCGGGATCTGCCTACCCCCTTGGCGGTAGAAGACGCCCCTGCGGTACCGGCAATCTCTTGGGAATCAGCCGGGAGGGTTTGTAGCCGTCACTTGACTGCGGAGACAAGCTGATCCATCTTCGTCCCATCACGGATCAAACGGACGTTCGTGAATCCGACGGACTCAAGATCCTCACGGGTCTCTCCGAGCGTGTAGGAATTTCCCTGCCGTGTTGCGGTGAGCATGTTGACCGCGAATAGGGCTCCGTCCGGCGGATTGAGGCGGGCGTCGTCGAGGAAATAGTCCCGGACCAGTATGGTTCCGCCGGGCACGAGGGCCCGGTACGCTTTCCCATACAAGTCCCGGTTCCCTTGTCGGCTGTTCATGTGGATTATTGCGGACAAGAGAACGAGATCGTACCCTTCCGGCAATCCATCGGTCCGGAAATCTCCGGCAATCAATTCCACACGGTCCGGAAAGCCGTCTCGTTTCAACCGCCGCCTTGCGATTTCCACCACATCCGGGAGATCGAACACCGTAGCCGACATATGTGGAGCCCGATTCAGAAATGCCATGGCGTACGTCCCGGATCCGCCGCCGACATCGAGCAGTTTCCTGAAGCCCGTCAGATCAATGGACTCCGCCATACTGTCGGCCGGCGCCTTCCCGACTACGTGCATGGCTCCGATGAAGCTCTCGATTTCCTGCCGGGACCGGGATTCAATACCCATGGGACTGGGGTTCCTGCCGGTCCGGACGATTTCCGTCAAACGGGACCAGCTTTCCCACATGCGGCCCCGGTGGAGAATCATCGGCAGCACCGAGTGCTCACCGTCTGAAGAAAGCATGCCGGTCAGATCTTGGGGAACGCCATAGGTCCCGTCCGACGACCGGGAGACAAGACCTTGAGCGGCAAGGGCATCCAAGAGTATTCGTAAGCCCCGTGAATCCCATCCCTGTGCCCGGCTCAGTTCTTCCGCGGTGCCGGGACCGGCCTCGAGCCTGGTGAACAGATCCAGTTCCGCAGCGGTGATCAGAATCCTCCCGGCCATGAACGCGCCGGCGGCTTCCAACAGTTTCTCTCTGCTCCAGAATTCAGCCATTATATACGCCTTTCGCCGGCTTCATCACGGCACGCACGCCCGAACCGCCGCGGGCCGATTGCCTTGACAACGTCGCCGGTACCCATATCATAATCATAATGGTCTTAATCGAAAGAGGCACCTGCATGAAAGAGAGATCCGGTTTGACGATTAAGCATGTCATCGGCGGTGCCGTAGGCGCTGCGGCGGGCTTCTCCCTTTACCTCCTCAGCTCGGGCTCGGCTCCCGGTTGAGCCTTGTGGTGCAATCCGGTCACGGCCGTAGCCATAGGCTCGGTGATCGGCGTTGCCATTTCCTCCGTGTGAGGATGAGCTCCCCATATGCACCCGGCAGGACGGACCGGGGCTGCCGGCATAGGGACCGTTTCCGTCAACAGGTTGCCGTACTGCCGCGGCGATGTGCCGACGGTTTTTCGAATTCCGCCGCGTGAGCTACAGTCCCGGCAAAATCGCAGCGAGCAGCAGCAACACAAGGCCGGCCGCAACCACCCAGAAGAGAAACGGTGCCAACGCGGGGATCATGATGATTTTGAGGGTGCCCAACACGCCGATCAGCAGGCATGCCAGCGCGATCCACCATGTTATTGCTTTTGGAGGCGAGTATCTCATCCGTTCACTCCTTTGATGTACACGTTCCCGAGCGTGTGCCCGGCCGTGCCGCAAACCCCACCATAGAGCAACCGAGATCCTGCCGGCAAGAAAGAACAGTCAAGGAATCAGGGAGACCCGTCATCCCGGAGGGCTTTTGCAGGATATGATAATCCACATTGTGGATCTTGCCTTGGTTCTTGAGATTGCTTGACAATTATAGAGCAGCATATTATCGTCACCACGAGCCGAGAAGGGCGATTTCTTAATGATTGGTGACCGCAGAACCGTCTCATGAAGCCATCCCGAAGGGTACAGAGAGCATTTGCCGTACATCCGAGTTGGTCGACCGCTTTGGAAAATGTGCGGATCGTCCTGGTGGGAACCACTCACGCCGGGAACATCGGAGCGGTCGCGCGTGTCATGAAAAATATGGGACTAAAGAATCTTACGTTGGTTTCCTCAACTGATTGCGGTCCGGAGACCGATGCCTTTGCCATGGCATCCGGAGCGTACGAGGTGGTGGAAAACGCCCGGACTGAGGCTCATCTGCCGCAGGCACTCGCCGAGACCCACATGGCCGTGGGAACGTCGGCAAGGCTCGGCGGCAAACGCATCTCGGCGCGCATTCCCGGGGAGATCATCCCCCTACTCATGGAACACGCCCTGACGGGGCCGGTCGCTTGCGTTTTCGGGAGAGAATCCCGAGGTCTGACCAACGAAGAGATGAAACTCTGCACTGATCACATGATCATTCCCACCGATGCACGCTTCGCGTCGATGAATGTCGCTCACGCGGTGGCAGTGACGGCATCCAAGATATTCCGTCTGGCGTGCAGACCGATAGGTTTTCAATCGAAGGCGCGGAGACCTGCGTCCATTGAGACCAGGGAAGACATGTACGCGCATATTGAAAAAGTACTGGTGAGGGCGGGTTTTCTCGACCCCTCAAATCCGTTGCGCATGATGCGGGACATTCGACGTATCTTCAACAGTGCCGACATGGACGGCAGAGACGCAACAATCATTCGAGGCATCTTCCGCAAAATCGACAACCTGGTGAGACTATCCGACGAAAGGGTCGGGGAACTCGAAAGGCGGCTCACGCCTGAGGATCGGGAAGAATCCGGCGGACGGCTTCCGTAACCGCGGGCTTGCCCGAAGCCGGAAACGGATGCGGAAAAGGCGGCACGAATCTATGATGGCGGTCCTTTCATATGCTTTTGTTGATCCCGTGTTGTTCAGGGTCGGTCCAGTCGAAGTACGATGGTACGGGTTCATGTACCTCCTGGGTTTCTTGGCCGGACATTTCATCATCAGGAGCGAACTCAGGCGCAGGAACGGGCCGATCCCGGTAGAACAAGCCGATGACTTTCTCTTCTACTTGATCGTTGGACTTCTCGCCGGAGCCAGACTCGGTTACGCGGTTTTCTACAACGCACAAGCGTATCTCCACGCCCCATGGGAAGTCCTGGCCGTGTGGCACGGCGGCATGAGTTTCCACGGCGGGTTGATCGGCATGGTCATTGCGGGATTGATCTTTGCCAAGCTTCGTGGAGCGTCGTTCCTCGAACTGGCCGACATCGGCGCGCTTTCCGCTCCCATCGGCCTCATGCTCGGCAGGCTCGGCAATTTCATCAACGGTGAACTCTTTGGAAGAGTCACCACGGCATCGTGGGGGATCGTATTCCCCGAAGGGGGCCCTCTCCCGCGCCATCCGTCTCAACTCTACGAATCATTTCTTGAAGGGCCCGTGCTTTTCCTCTTTCTGTGGCGGCTCAGGGTCGGGACGAAATACCACGGAGAGACCCTTGCAGCTTTTCTCATAGGTTACGGGTTCCTGCGGTTCTTAGTCGAGTTCCTCCGTGAGCCGGATATCCAACTCGGTTTTATCGTCCATTCTCTGACCATGGGGCAACTCCTGTGCTTGACGATGATTGCGGCGGGCATCGGGCTTCTGATGTTCGTCCGCCGCGGTCCTTCCAAAGTCGGCCCTTAGGTGTGAAGTGAAAGAACAATGACACGATCGTCCGGAAACAAGCTTGCAGCCGGCGTAGCCGTCCCGGTTACCGTCATCTTCTTGTTGGTCGTTTTGCCGCACTGTCTGCCGGCGACCGCGGTTGCCGAAACGGATTCCGTCCCTGTCTTCAGCGGCACGGTTTTGGAGACAATGATGAACGGGGGAGCGGGCCCGGTTCCGGAAGCGCAGGTCAAGGCTTCAAGACAAGAGGGGCCGGCTCCTGGAAATGCTTTGATCAAGAGCCCATCGACGCCGTGGTCCGAGCCGGCGCAGACCGCGAAAAGGAAGCCCGCGAAGGGGGCGGAAGGCAACAGCATCCCCCCACCCGGATCGGAAAAGGCAGCGGACGAGGCGATACCCAAGGATGAGGGCAAGGCTCCGGAATCTGCGAAGACGGAAGACGCCGCGGCTGAAGTCGGCCGGGCCCGGGCTCTCCTCGATAAGGGTGAGTATGCGTCTGCGCTGAGCGCGTTTGCTGCCGCAGCTCAGGAGGCATCAAAGGCGAAGGATGACAAGGCTGCGGCCGCGGCATTACACGGATGCGCCGAAGCGTCGCTCAAGCTGGGCAAACCCAAGGAGGCGCTGGAGTATGTCAAGCGCTCCATAGCCGTCAACAGATCCATCAAGAACGCTCGATCCCGCAGCCTCGATTACCTCCTGGCAGGCCGGATCCTCATGGCGTCGGAGAGCTTCTCTCAAGCCGACAAATCGTTTGAGGAAGCCCAGAAGATTCTCCCCGGGTCCGAGGCGCCGGCGATGCCCGGCTTGTTGGAAGACAAAGGCACGTGCCTTCTGAGGCTCAGCCAATACGACCAGGCTCTGAAGACATTGAACCGCAGTCTTGCCTTGCACGACAAGGCCGGGCGGCGGAAGGAAGCAGCCCGGCTGAACCTCCTGATCGGGGAGATCCATGTCTCCCGATCTGATTTCCGTTCCGCCATGGCCTATTTCAATAAGGCCCGGAAGTTGCTCGACGCATCGGGCGATGAGAAGCAACTTGGAGAGACGCTGTTCAGGATTGCCTACCTCCATCAGATGCTCGGCGACCTCAAGAGCGCGAGGAAACTGGTGGAAGAGGCCCGGTCTCTAATGGGGACGAATGCGGACCAACAGACCGAGCCGTTGCCCCTCGTGGTGAAGGGGATGACCGAGTATCATGAAGGCAAAATCGTTCAGGCGGTACACAGCCTCACCCGGGCGTTGAACCTCTACGAGAAGAAGGGCGACCGCATCATGGAGGCTCGAGTGAGGCTATCGCTTGCAGATCTCCAGATGGGCCGGTCCCGGCTCAAATCCGCACTGGAACTGGGCGGTAGATCTCTGGGTGAATTCAGGGAACTGCATTCACCGGGAGGCGAGGCAGGAGCCCTTCTCCTTATCGCCCGGGTGTACTTTCGTCAGGGCTACTCGCTCAAGGCACTGGAATATGCCGAAGAGGCGTCGAGCATATCGAAGAAGATCAACGACAAGGATCAGGCCGTTCAATCAAGCATCCTTCTTGCGAATATTCAGAGGACTCTGGGTGACGCGGAAACGGCTTCCCAGTTTCTAAAGGAGGCGCTCGATGGGGCTAAGACAGGGGTAAACGCACGGACGCGCGCCGCCGGCCGGATCGCCCTGGCACACTACCGGCTCTACCAAGAGGACCTCGAAAAGGCGTTGTCTGCGGCGGAAGCGGCTCGAAAGGAATTTGCCGAGATCAACGACCGTCGGGGAGTTGCCGACTGCGACCATCTCATGGGATTGGCGTACGAGTTGCTAAGCGATCAGGGAAAGGCTCTATCCCATTTGGAACGGGCACTGGAAGAGCATCGGGCCGGCTGGGACCGATACGGGGAGGGCCTCGACTTAACGGCACTGGGAGTCCACTACAAGAATTTGGGCAAACTCGACAAGGCGTACGAGTTCTTTGTAAAGGCCCGGGACCTCCGGCGGATTATCGGCGACCACCGCGGGCATGCGGCGAATCTCGCCAATATCGGGAATCTCCGGAAGCATCGGAACGAACTTCCGGCGGCACTGGAAAACCTCAATCAAGCGTTGAAGACGTACCGGGAACTCTCCGACAAGAAAGGCGAGGCCGACACACTGACCAATCTGGGCCAAGTGGATGCGGCACGCGGTTTGCGGTCGGCCGCTCTGGAGAAGTTTCAGCAAGCGCTGGACGGCCACCGGGAAATTCGTGATACCCGTGGAGCGGCCATCGACCTCACCGGCATGGGTAAGATCTACCTTGCCAAAGGAGATCTGGAGAATGCCGAGGCCGCTCTGAAGGAAGCCAAGAAGATCAATGCGCTGATCAGGAACCCAAAGGGCGAGGTGTCCGTCCTGGCGGAATTGGCGATGCTCCAACGGGCCCGCAAAGACTCCGGTTCTGCTCTCTCGCTGCTCAAGCAGGCCCGCGATCAGGCACAGCGGTTGGGCGACGTCCGCGCCGTTTCGTCGATCAACTTGAAAATGGCTACCGTATATGAGGAATCCGGTGAATACGGAAAGGCCTTGGATATCCTACGCGAAACCTTGGCGACGATGAAACGGTTGGGAGACAGAAACGGGGAGCTTTGGGCTCTGGGGGGAATCGGTATCATCCAAGTCAAGATGGAAGACTACGAGAGTGCGTTGTCCAATCTTCACCAGGCCAAGCGTTTGCGAGTCGAACTGGGAGTCCCGGCATCCCATGCACGGGATTTGGACCTCTATCTCGGGGAGATCTATGACGGCTTCCGAGATTATGAGAGGGCACTGGAACACTATCAGAAGGCGCTTTCCCTGTACCAGATTCAGGGAAACGATGCGGTCCTCGGCAGGATATCCGACCGGATCGGCAATATCTATTACCGAATGGAAGAATACGCCAAAGCCAAGAGTTTCTTTGAGGACGCGCTCAGGCTGAGCGGCGAAACCCGGGACCCGGCGGCCGAGCAGAGCCGGTTGATCCGCCTGGGGGACATCTCGAGCAAATTGGGAAACGCCGATGACGCGCTCAAGTATCAACAAAGAGCACTCGCATTGGCCCGCGAGCTGTCCGATGTACGCACGGAGGCCCGCATCCTGACGAGGATCGGGACGCTATACCAGATGTTGGGACGCCCGCGGACCGCCTTGGAGAACTATCGGGCGGCTCACGACATCCGCACGGAGATCGGCGACGGACGGGGCATTAACGAGAATCTCCTGCAAATCGCTCTTGTCGCTTCTGTTCTTGGGAATTTCGATGCGGCGATCTCCGACTTAAAGCGCTCGTTTCAGATTGCGCAGTGCTCCGAAGACCGCGTTATGCTCTGGAAAGCGTATTTCATCATGGGCCGTACCCTCGAGAGCCGAAAGAGCTATGGCGAAGCCCTGGAATCCTATCGGAAGGCCATCACCATACTCGAAGCCATGGAAGCGGAAACGGTTGAAGAGTCGGACGAGGATGATTTCATATTCGGCGGCAAGCCGGCTCTCTTCGAGACTACCCTCAGGGTTCTGATGAAGCTGGCGAGAAAGGATCCTGATGGGGCGTACGACAAACAGGCTCTCAGGATCGTGGAGAAACTCACCGCGACGGATTTCGAGAATACATTGTCCAGGATAAACGTTGTGAGTTTTTCCGACCTTCCCGACAAGCTCCTGATAAAAGAGAAGAGCCTGAAGCTGGGGCTGCGAAAACTCAACACCCGTTTGGCGGAAGAGCGGTCCGGGGTCAAGCCCGACCAAAAGGTCATTCAGAAACTCTTGGCCGAACGCCGGGCCAAGGAAAAGAGTTTTGTAGATCTCAAGGAACGCTTGGAAAGAGACTTTCCCGGTTATGCCGCACTCAGATACTCCCGCCCGGTGTCGGTGCACCGCCTGCAAAAGGATATCATCAACCGGGATGAAGCGATATTGGCTTACATGGTGACCCGGAGCCGGACATACGTGTTCGCGATCGACAATAACCGTTTTTACACTCACTCGGTTGACTGTTCCAGCAAAGACCTCAAGCGTGATGTAAGCACGCTCACCAGACCGCTTTTCAATGCCGATACCCAAGCCAGCTGGGATCCTTCGGCTGCATACCGGCTCTACTCCAAGCTCGTGAAGCCGGTGGAACACTTCCTGCTGACAAAGAAGACCGTTATGGTTATTCCTCACGGCCCGCTCTGTGCCCTACCGTTCGAAATCCTGGTCGATTCGGCGTCGCATGCGGGAAAGCGATTCTGGTCGGCATCGGACCAGCCGTCATATCTGCTCGAACGCTACGCCTTCTGCTACGCACCATCCATTTCGGTCCTGACGCACCTGCGCACCAGAAAGAGCGATCAAAAGCCCGGATGGAGTCTCGTAGCTTTTGGCGACGCCGCCTACACGGACGAGGACAAGACCAGGGAACGTAATCCCGGTGCCGAGCGTCTGATGAGCGCGGTCAGTAGTCCCGCGAAAGGAGCCAGAGGACGGGACTTGAATCCTCTGCCGGCGGCGCGGAGGGAAATCAAGGAGATTGCCAAGATAATCGGAGGGCCGTCCCAAGTCTATTTGGGGTCTCAGGCCACGGAAACGCTCTTCAAGAAAGCCGACCTGAGCCGTTACGGTTATGTACATCTGGCCACCCACGGAGTACTTCTCAGCGCAGGAGGCAAGTCCGGGCAACAGCCCGCAATAGTCTTTTCACTCTACGGAGACGCGCACAACGACGGTTTCCTAGAATTGGGAGAGGTTTTCGGGCTGAAACTCAACGCGGACCTGGTCGTCTTGTCGTCCTGCCTGGTTTCCGACGGCAACTATGCGGGCGAAGCCATGGGGCTTATGGGGATTTCCCGGGCTTTTCTCTTCGCCGGGACGGACTCGGTGGTCCTGAGCCTGTGGCAGGTGAATGACGAGAGCACCGCGAAACTCTTCATTGAAATGTACCGCAATCTCAGTGAAGGCTCCAAGTCGGAGGCTCTTCGCAAAGCCAAACTTGCGCTCCTCAAGAATGCCGCCACCAGTCATCCCTATTACTGGGCTCCATTCATTCTCATGGGAAACTGGACCGTGAAGTACCATCCCTCATTCAACAAGACGAGCCCGGAAACGATGCGATTCAAGGGACTGTCCAATTGGAGAAAGTGGCTGAGCATGTAACCCGGAGCGTACGGGCAACCCGGGAAAACAGTGGGAGGATTCGGATGCGTAGTCTTTTGCTGTGGCCGGTTCTATTGGCGACAGTGGCAGGGATGGGAACGGCCTTTGGCTGCACGAAGCTGGAAAAGGATCTCGCCCGTTTGAGAAAAGAGTTTCACCGCTTCGCGTCCACCTCGGGGAAGGATGGGACCTCGATTACATTTGAAGATATCGCGGAAAAATTGGACAAGATTGTCGATATCAAGAACGAAATGAGAAAGAAGGGCTGCAAGATTCCTCCTCGGACCAAACCGTGGGAATCGGACTAGTTCGGGCACGGCGGAAATGCGGTCGCACATTTTCCGCGGTGAGATTGCTTTCCCGCGTTCTGCGCGGGACTCCGTTCCTTGCAAAGACGTGTTAACGATTGATTGTCTTGCGACTCGGGGCTCGAGCCGGACGAACCACTTTCAGCGCTCAGGCACTGTAGGGCGTGGTGAGCGAAGCGAATCCCGCGTCTCGCGGGATCGAGAAAAGCTGAACCGTCTTCCCGGCGTAGGGCGGGAACCAGTCTCCTTTTCCTGGACCCCGGCCTGCGCCGGGGAGACGGGCAGGGACGCCGGTCCCATCCCGCGTCCCGCGGGATAGGGGCGCACCTGCGTGTGCGCCCAAATGCGGGCGGACACATAGGTCCGCCCCTACCGTAGCCCGGGCCTCCGTGCCCGGATGCTGTGGCAATTATCCCTGCTTTGACAGCG
>JAZDHD010000354.1:0-11941 GCA_043806215.1 Pseudomonadota bacterium
CCCATGGCTTCCCACACGGCCGTGATCGCGTCCATGGCCCGGCACTGCAACGACAGTGCCTGGGAGGCAATCACCTCGGGAACTTGAGGCCACTGCAGGTTCACACGTACGAGCCGGGCTCTCGGATGTTCATGAACGATCACTTCCATGGGCCACCGAATGACACTCGGAGTGTTGAATCCCGCACCGAACTCTATTGCCAACAAACGTGAATCCCGTGTTCCATCGAGCCACCCTGCAAGGGCTTCCGATTGCGGTAAGTAAGGATCTTCTATGAACCACCGGCCTCCACGGACATTCATGAAGACTTCTCCGCCGCAATGCGGACAGCGAGGAATTACGTTCGGGTCTGTCACTTCCTGAGTTTCCGGATCCACAGTGGGCAGTATCCGATCGATTATGGGCTTGGTAGGCCATGTCGCGTTTCGACACGGCGTCAGGCACTGCATCCGGGCATAGTCGCCCTGGGGGGTGAACACTTTGTTCGCGGCAAAGCCGCTCTTGAAAAACATGCCGTCCACGTTGGACGTCATGACGAAATAGTCTTTCCCTGTAACCATCTCACGCAGGCGGCGGTACACGAGATGGGGCGGCGGCTGAAAGCGAACCTCGTTCACATGCAGGGAAAGGTACCCCCACTGGACCTCCGGCGTCCAACCCGTGTATCCGATGAGTTCGGCCTTCATCCGGAAACCGTGTTTCGCCAATGCCGGAAACCGACGAGCAAAAGAAACCGTGTCCGTGTAGTCGATGCCGGCATCCACGGATAAGCCCGCACCCGCACCAACCAACACACAGTCTGCGTCGTGAAGTAGTTCGACAAATCGTTGTATTTCGTCGGGGTTCAACATGTCCGTGCTCCCTCATCACCCGGCCTGAGTGCTCGCCTCCGTCACCATCGTTCCAGCAAGCCTTTGTAGATTTCGTAGTCGCCAGCGGAAAAGACATTAAACACCACCACATCCAGCGTTCCGGGGTGATCGGAAAACCATTTTTCAACCGTTTCCAGGGCAATCCTCGCTGCCGGTTCCTTGGGGAACCCAAAAATCCCGGTTGAAATGCAGCAGAAGGCCACCGACCTTACGGAGGACATTCGGAGCGCGAGGTCCGGGCACGAGCTATAGCACGCGGAAAGGTGCCGCTCCTGTTGCGTCGATACCCGATTCTCACGGCCCTCGATAATGGGGCCGACCGTGTGGAAGATGTACCGTGCCGGCAGGTTGTACCCGCGTGTCGCCTTGGCCCATCCCGTACTTTCCAAGCCGCGCTGAAGCCGCATGATGGTGTTGCAGTCCTCTCGGACTCGGGGCCCGGCCGCGTTTTGGATCACGTCGTCGATACAGGCATGAAACGGCTGGAAGCAGCCGAGCAAATATGTATTGGCGGCATTGACGACCGCGTCGCAGCGAAGGTCTACGATGCTGCCTTGCCACAAGGCGCACCTGTCGCCGGCCCCGTACGAAGACCCGGGGAAAGCCTGCGCGATGACCGGAAGGTCGTTCACGTCCGTGCAGCCTCGGTCAAGCGCTTCCCGCTGCAAGAGTCGGTCAAGCAGGCCGTTGAACCGTGCCGGCAGCGGATCCGGAGCACGCACGGTCAGCAAGGCCCGGAGCATACGCCTCATTTCCCCATATGAAGAAGGGATTTCACTCATATCCAAGCCCCACTGCCCTGCACGGCCCTCGGCAATCAGATGCGACAGCAGCTCCCGTGCAATCTCGGCACGGGCCGAATCGGGTTCCGGAGCAGGGTCCGGTTTGCGGAAAGGTTCGTCAAGAAGGATCGCGGAACGATAGTCGTTCAGATCCAGAGGTACAGGAGCGGTCTCCAAGAGATTATCGTGAGGTCGATTCGACATGGTTCATCCATTCTTTGCGCAGATCGCCGGGGGATGAATCCCACGGCGCCCATCACTTGCTTTAATATCAAATCGTCTCGCACCGACAAAGTTCTTTCGTCAAGTGAAGGACACGGAATTATCGGCAGTTCTCCAGGCATGGAGGGCCGGGATACGAGAACCAAACTTACTTACTAGTTAGTAATATTTTTGCTTGACAAGCACCCCAGATCACTTTATCCTCACCTCATCACGTACCCGAATTCGGCGTCGTTCACCTCGGTTAGCGGCATTTCGTAAGTTCGGTCTCGCATTTTCGTCTCGCCGGCACGTTGCGTGCCGCCAAGAATAATATCCGGGCACGGAGGCCCGGGCTACGAAGGACAGAGACCAAGCCCGTCGTACATCGTGGGACTCCCGCGTTCTGCGCTGGATGCCCGTCGTCTTCCGGGGCTCAGGTTGTGCGACCGTGTCTATGCGGCGGAGCACTAAGGCACAAGGCGGAACCTTCCGCGTCATCTCGGGGTTGGCCGGACATGGCGGCCCGTGGGCGGCCGTAAGTTGATGAGCAGATCCAAGCTTTCCTCAGAAGAACGCAGGTCACAGATCCTGGCAGCAGCCCGGACACTCTTCTCTCAAAAGGGTTATGCCGAGGTTTCGCTGGACGAGATCGCCAAACGGGTGGGCGTGAGCCGGCCTCGGGTGATCCAACTATTCGGATCAAAGCAGAGTATTTACGAGGCCATAGTAGAGGCTGCCTACGCAGCGCACCCCATGGACCAGGACCTTGCCGGTCCCATAAGCCGCAAGGATGACGTTGCAGTGTTTGAAGGATTTGCGCAGCACATTCTCAAGCACACGGAGGACCGTGAGGACCGTGAAATATTCAGGATTCTCTTGTATGCCCGGCTCAGGGAGGACTCATTCCACCGGTCGCATTTTCACAAGAAAGACACCCTCATGATAAGCCGGCTGACCGATTATGTGGGTGAAAGAGTCCGGGACGGAGCTTTCGGTGAGATCGATCCAAGAACGCTCATATACTGTTACCAGGCCATGGTGTCCAATCTGGCCATCTACAAGAACGTGCTGGGCCAAATGGATTTCGTGACCTCGGAGGAACTCAGTCGTCAGTGTGCCCGGATATTTCTGGAAGGCATCAAAGAGACATCCGGAAGAACCTCGACATGATGTGCTGAACACGTACGGTAACGTTTCGACAAAACACGCGGCCCCCCACGCCTGTAAGGAGGGAACAACGATGGGCGCTCGACGTTTTGTGGACTTGAGTATCGCCATCGAGGCGGACCTTCCAAGCGACCCGCCCATGATGATACCCAAGGTCGAGTACGTGGATCATGCTCAGGGCGCCGAGCAAATGAAGCAGTTCTTTCCCGGCCTCAATCGTGAGCAGCTGCCCGCGGGATTGGGATGGGCTGTTGAATTCATGACCCTGACCACTCACAGCGGCACCCATTTGGATGCACCCTATCACTATCACCCCACCATGGACAGAGGAAAGCCTTCCCTTGCCATAGACGAAATTCCCTTGGAATGGTGCTTCGGCGACGGAGTGGTATTGGACTTTCGACATAAGGCCGATGGCGAGCGGATTACTGCGGCGGAAGTGGAACAGGAACTGAACAGGATAGGACACAAGCTCAAGCCGCTGGACATCGTGCTGGTCCAAACCGGGGCCGATTCTGCATGGGGTACGGAAGAATACCTGGTCAAGGGCGCCGGCATGGACCGTGAGAGCACCCTCTACTTGACGGAGCGAGGCGTCAAGGTGGTCGGCATCGACGCGTGGAGCTGGGACCGCCCCCTTCCCTACCTGGCGAAAGAGTTTCAGGAAACCGGCGATCCCAAGGTCATATGGGAGGCTCATTTTGCGGGGATCGAGATCGGCTATTGCCACATGGAGAAAATGGCCAACCTCTCGGCAATCGGCAGGCAAAGCGGGTTCACCGTCTGCTGCTTCCCCGTGAAGATCAAAAGAGCAAGCGCCGGATGGGTGAGGCCGGTGGCAATCGTGAACGGCAATGATTGAAATCGGGTAAACTACCATGATTCGCGGATCACAACCGACCATGAAAGCCCCCGCGACTCCGAGCCGAAAACCGGGCGAAGCCCGGCGGATAGGCATTCCCAGGCAGGAGCCTGGGAACGAGAAGGAAGCTGTCACGTATTCTCGAGAACGCGCGGTAGCGTCCCGGCGTCCCTGCCGGGCGAGTTCGAGGAAGAGACCGGCACGGAGGCTCAGGCCAGGGAAAGCTCTACGATGCCTTGTACCGCTTTCGTGGGACGGGCGTCCCTGCCCGTCATTTTCTTGTGCGGGCACTGCCCGCCCTCGCAGCGTCATGCGGTAAAGAATCAATACATTTGGTCCGGACAGGAGCGCCTCAACAAGGCGCCGCGTAATATTTATGCTGCAAGGAACCCAAATCACCAAGCGCTTTGGCGGTCTGACTGCCTTGACCAGGGTCGATTTTCATGTCGACGCCGGGGAAATCGTCGGACTGATCGGCCCGAACGGCTCGGGCAAGACCACGCTGTTCAACCTCATTTCAGGCCTGATCAAGGTCGATTCGGGGGAGATGCGGTTCCGGGATGTCCGAATCACCGGATTGCCTCCCCACAGGATCGCCGCCATGGGGATCGGCCGGACCTTCCAGATTGTCCGCCCTCTGATGGACTTGAGTCTCTTGGATAACGTGACCACCGCAGTACTCTACGGCAGGGAAGGCGTGAGGGACATGAAGCGTGCAGGGGAACGTGCCGGGGACATCCTGGAATTTACGGGCCTCGCCGATAAGGCGCACAGTCTCCCGGGCCGGCTGGCCCTCGTGGACAGAAAGCGACTCGAAGTGGCGCGGGCCCTGGGCTCCAAGCCGGAGATTCTCCTGCTGGACGAAGTATTCGCAGGACTGAACCCCAAGGAGATCGAATCCGCCATTGAACTCACGTACCGCATTCGAGACGAATACGGCATTACCATATTCATGATCGAGCACGTCATGAAGGCGATCATGACTTCATGTACGCGCGTCATGGCGGTTCACCACGGCGTTAAGATAGCCGACGGCTCCCCCAAGGACGTCGCGAACAACCCTGAAGTTATTAGAGCTTATTTGGGGGCCGACTATGCTGGTAATTGAGAACCTCGCGGTGCGTCATCAGGAGCTGCGTGCTCTCCGGGGGGTGTCCATGCAGGTGGATGACGGCAGCCTGGCGGCCATAATCGGTTCCAACGGTGCGGGCAAGACAACCCTCATAAACGCAGTTTCCGGACTCGTCCCTCCTGATGATGGAAGGATTTCCTTTAATGATGAGCCCTTATCGGGGCTGACTCCCGACGAGATCTGCGGACGGGGAGTGGTTCAGGTTCCCGAGGGAAGAAAACTCTTCGGCCTGATGACCGTGGAAGAAAACCTGGAGATCGGTGCTTATTTACCGGCCGCCCGGTCCCGAATGAAAGAGAACCGCTCACGGGTGTTCCATCTGTTCCCGCGCCTGGAGGAACGGAGGCGGCAGCCGGCGGGGAGCCTGTCCGGGGGCGAACAGCAGATGCTTGCGTTGGGCCGTGCATTGATGGCTTGTCCTCGCCTACTTATGCTGGACGAACCTTCCCTGGGACTGGCTCCCATTATGGCGCAAGAGATCTTCCGCATCACGGCGGAACTGAACGCGGAGGGCATGTCCGTGCTTCTCGTGTCTCAGGAAGTGCTTCAAACCCTCTCAATTGCAAAGTATGCCTATCTTCTGGAAAACGGTGCCATTACGCTGACGGGGCCGGCGGATTCCTTGCTTGCGGACCCGCGTGTGAAAGAGTCTTATCTGGGCCTATAAGGTCCTCGGCTGATCGGAGTCAACAATTTCATTTCGGAGGAGGTAGATGAGATGAGTAGATGCGTCGTGAGAGACCTATTCCTCGTGACCCTCGTTCTTGCGTTCACCGTGGGAATCGGCCTCGGGAATTCGGCGGCGGAAGACAAAAAACCCATAGTCATCGGCGGATCGCTTCCCTTGACGGGGAAATTCGCTGATACGGGTGTCTGGATTGAGCGTGGAATGAAATTCTGGGCCAAGGAGATCCAGGACAAGGGAGGGCTGCTTGGACGCCCCGTGAAGTTCGTGATCTACGACGACGAATCCGATGCAAAAAAGGCCGTAACCTTTGCGGAAAAAGCAATCACCGTCGACAAGGTGGATCTCCTCTTCGGAGGCTACCCGGGAACTGCCGCCCGTGCGGTGATGCCGGTCGCGGAAAAGCACAAGTGCGTGTACATCTCCATGGGCGGCCACATGAAAAGCTTCGAGCAGGGCTACACGTACAGTTTCGGCGGACCTCCCCTGATGGGAGAATGGTGGTATGAGGGGTTCTTCCAGTGGCTGGAGACCTTGCCCGCGGATCAGCGTCCCAAGAGGGCTGCCGTCTACACCATGAACAACCCCATCGGTGTGTCGCTGCTTGGTTCCGTCAACCACTGGACCAAGAAGCTCGGCATCACGAAAGTGATCGATGAGAAGTACGATCTGCCTCTTCCCGACGCGACTTCTCTCGTTATGAAGGCCAAGCAGATGAACTGCGACCTTCTCATGTCCAACGGCTTTTTCGCGGACGGCGTTATGACCATACGTGCGGCAAAGGCACTGGACTATAATCCCAAGGCCATTCTCCAGGGAATCGGTTCGGTCATTCCGCAATGGACGAAGGAACTCGGCCCCGACGGCGACTATGTGTTCTCCGGCACCGTCCTCCACGACAAGCTCAATTTTCCGGGCAACGACAAACTCAACGCACACGTGAAGGAAAAACACGGTTTGGACGCATATCC
The DNA here is from genome assembly GCA_043806215.1 of Pseudomonadota bacterium. Taxonomy (GTDB): domain Bacteria; phylum Desulfobacterota; class Desulfomonilia; order Desulfomonilales; family Desulfomonilaceae; genus JAVHLK01. The sequence continues at coordinate 6,676 of JAZDHD010000354.1, forward strand.
GGTCTATTTCGGATTCGGCTATGCCTGGATGCAAACCCTTTCACAGGCGGTGGAGGGTGTGAAGTCTCTGGATCAGACGAAGATCCGCGACTGGCTCAAGAGTCACGAAGTCAAGACCATTGCGGGTCCCATGAAATTCGATGAGAAGGGTCTGCCCGACCCGATCAACTTCTGCACGCAGGTAATCAAAGGGCAGGTCGAGTTGACCTGGCCCAAGAACGTCCGCACCGCAGATCCGGTTTACCCGAAGCCGCCGTGGAAGAAATAGCGACGAACAGCGGCATAGGCGCTAACTTAACCTGGAATAGTCGGAGTCCTCAGATTCCCCCCTTTAGTAAAGGGGGATTAGGGGGGATTTTTCTGATTCATAAATCCCCCTAGCCCCCTTTTTCAATGGGGGAACAAGAGGAAATATCCTTCAGGATAGGTGTCATCCCGACCAAGGACATAAGAGTCAGCACCTATGCCAAACAGCGGGGTGGAAGGACGATCCTTCCACCCAAGGCACGGCAACCCGGTGGAGCGAGGGCGGTCCTTGCAGATCACTTCGTACGGAAAAGCGCATTCGTAATTGCGCTCTTGAGTCTGCTCATGAATACGACATTGGTTGTTCAATCACTGATCAGCGGCATCATGATGGGTGCGGTGTACGCTCTGCTGGGGGTGGGCTTCTCCCTCACGTGGGGAGTAATGAAGGTCATCAACATATCCCATGCCGCGTTCGGCTTGGCCGGGGCGTTCGTTGCATACGCTCTGCTCAAGTGGTGCGGCCTGGATCCCCTCTTGTCCTTGGGCGTGACCACACCCCTTCTCTTCCTGGCCGGTTGCATTACCTACCGGGCGTTGGTCGTCCCAGTAACAAAATCGAAAGAGGTCATCGTGTCTTCGATGATCCTCACATTCGGCGTCGCCATTATTATCGAGAACGTGTTGCTGCTGATCTGGGGTCCGGAACCGAGACTTCTCACCACGTCGTATACCACGAAGGTGTTGATCGTGGGACCTTTCTATTTTCAGTACCCTTGGGTGGCCGGGTTCCTCATGTCCATCGTCTCCGTCACCCTGATTCATCTGTTTCTCAAGAAGACCTATACCGGCAAGGCGGTCCGCGCAGCGTGGCAGCAGCCGGAAGCTTCACAGCTGTACGGCGTGAACCTCAAACGCATCAGCATGATCACCTTCGGCATTGCCGTCTCGTCCGCAGGAGCCGGCGGGGTGGGGCTGGCCTTGCTGTATTCCTTTGAGCCCCATTCGCACAATCTGTGGCTGATATACCTGTTCCTGGTGGTGATCGTGGGAGGCGTCGGCAACGTTCTGGGAACCGCGGCTGCGGGAGTCATTATCGGTATCATTACGGGGCTTTCTCTTGCCTTTCTGCCCTATCAGTGGGTGAATCTCCTGACCTTCGGCCTGCTCATGATCATCCTCGTGTTCCGTCCCCACGGCCTTTTCCGGAGTGAGGTATAACCATGAATCAAGAGCGGCCGATATCGATAGGATGGATCGTTGCCGGGGCCATGTTGCTGCTCATACTGGGTGCCTTTCCCTGGTTTGGGCCGCCGGTGTACTTCATCTCGTTTCTCTTCACGGTGTTCCTCTACGTCACGCTGGCCACCTCATGGAGCTTCATCGGAGGTTATGCCGGGTACCTTTCCTTCGGACACGTGGCGTTCTTCGGGATCGGCGCATACTCCACCGCCATGATGTTTAAGATACTGAACCTCTCGCCGCCGGCAACAATACTCTCATCGATCCCCGCAGGGTTGATCGCGGCAGTGATCGCGGTGCTGGTCGGGTACCCCTGCCTGCGGCTGCGGGGTCCCTATTTCGCGGTAATCACGATGTGCTTCGCGTTCGTAGTGCAACTGGCGGTCCAAAACCTCGATTTTCTCGGCGGACCCGACGGACTCTGGTTGAAATCAATGGATCTCCCCATCGGGATAAGCCGTTCGATCTTCTACGAGCTGATGCTTGCACTCATGGTCATCTCGCTTGGAGTGAGCATCCGTATCAATCATTCACGTTTCGGCGCGGGGCTTCGGGCCATCAAGGAGGATGAGGAGGTCGCCGGGACCATGGCAATCAACGCTCCGCTCCTGAAGATGAAGGCATTCGCCTTGTCGGCCTTCTTCCCCGGAGCGGCGGGCGGTATCTATGCATACTACCTCACGTACATTCATGCCGACATTGTGTTCGAGGTAAACATCTCAATACTGATCGTCCTCATGGCCCTTTTCGGCGGCGGCGGCTCGTGGCTGGGACCGCTCATCGGCGCAACGTCGCTGACGTTCATTAACGAGGGCCTGTCCACATTTGTCAAGGCCGAACTGGCCCGCATAATTTACGGCAGCCTGTTCATCGTGGTGATCATTTTCATGCCCGACGGATTGATAGAGTACTTCCGCAGGAAGCGGCAACGCCCGCGGGACGCCGTCGGACCGACGGCTTCACGAGAGTAACGAATACGAGGTGTTTCAATGGCCGAATGGACTATTACTCCTCTGGTGTGCGGAACAATTGAGGTCAAGAAGGAGCAACTGACGACGGGACTGGATGTGGGACTTCCTTTGACGGTCCCTTACCTGGGATTCTTCCTCACCGACGGATCCAACAGGGTTCTCCTGGACAACGGCATCAACGCCAAATACATCGTGGACGGCAAGGCATGGGCCGGGAGCCCTGCCGAGGGCGGCGAAACCTTTGTTCTCGAATCTCTCGACCGCATCGGGATAGGTCCCGGTCAGATCGACTGCGTTGTGTACAGCCATCTCCACAATGACCACGCGGGTAACTGTCATTTGTTTCCGAGGGCGCTTCACGTGTTCCAGGAAGCGGAGTGGAAAGAACTGCTGGATCCTCTGCCTTCCATGAAGATCCGCGGCGATTTCGATCAGAGCCTTATCCCCGAGATCGAACGACTCGAGTGTCAAAAGCTCGTCGGAGACGTAGAGTACCTGCCTGGGCTGAACGTCATACTCACCCCGGGCCACACCGCGGGAAGCCAGTGTCTGCTGGTTGACACAAAGGACGGAGTTTACCTTCTTGCCGGCGACACGGTTCACGTCCTTCCCATCGCGTTTCCCGACATGACCGAGATGATCCTGATGGACGGACGAGCGTTGCCCGTTACGCCCGCACCGAAACACTGGGGGCCCGCGGTTCCGTCGAGTCTCGTTTACGACCACTATGCATGGTTCAGATCCATATACCGGATCAAGTCCATGATCAAGGAACGCAGGTTCCTGATCCCGGGACATGAACCTTCAGTGGTGGGCAAAGTGTTCGGATAAACCTTCATGGCTTGAGGCTGTCTACAAGCCGCAACGAATCATGAAAGTCCTCGGTATTCAGGATCCCTCCGGGGCTTCGCCTCGGAGATCGGGTACGAAGAGCGCATCGTTGCGCCTGGATTTGGGGGGGGCGACCATCTCCCCCCCAAGCCCCCCCATCGTGCATCCGACCTCGGTATCATGTCGGAGGACTTCAGGTACATATCAGGAGGGTTCTCGAACCTCCTCACGATATTCGGCTCCCCGAAGCGGGAGCGCATACTAAGGAGTAGACCATGGACAAACTCATCATTACCGCGGCAATAACCGGCGCAGCCACGGTTCCTTCACTGACGCCCTATCTCCCGTTGACCCCCCGGGAGATAGCGGACTCGGCCATAGCAGCGGCCGAGGCCGGGGCCGCAATCGTTCACATACATGCCCGAAGGCCCGAAGACGGCTACCCCTCGTCCAATCCGGAGCACTTTCGGGAAATCCTCACGAGGATAAAGGACAACTCGGACGTCGTGGTGTGTATTACCACCGGCGGGTCGGTGACCATGACCGTTGAGGAGCGTGCCTCGGTGGTGCCCATTTTCAAACCCGAAATGTGCTCGTTCAACCTGGGCTCGATCAACTTCGCCCTTCATACTGCGCTGAATTCCATCAAGGAATTCAAGTACCCGTGGGAAAAACCATACCTCGAAATGAGCAAAGACTTTGTCTTCAAAAACACTTTCAAAGATTTTGACTATCTTACCGGCATTATCCGGGAAAACAATACAAAACCCGAACTGGAAATCTACGACGTAGGCCACCTCTACAATCTCGATCACATTGCCAAAGAGGGTAAGATCAGTCCTCCATTTCACATGCAGTTTGTCATGGGCGTGCTGGGGGCGATTCGCGGCACGGCCGAGGACCTCACGTACCTGGTTACCAAGGCCAAGGTCCTTTTCCGCGAGGAAAACTTCACCTGGTCCGTGATCGGAGTAGGAGCCGCAGAGATCAATCTGTCCACCATGGCCATTCATATGGGAGGTCATGTGCGCGTCGGCCTGGAAGACAATATCTACATCAAGAAAGGCGTACTCGCCAAGAGCAATGCCGAACTGGTGACAAAGATCGTAGGCCTGGCAGACACCCTTCACCGCGAGACTGCAACTCCCGACGAGGCACGAAAGATCCTGGGTCTCAAGGGAAAGGAGAACGTCGGCTTCTAATGCGGCATCGCGCACGTACGATGACGGCATGAACGGAAACGCCCCTGTCTTGACGGCGCCGGCCTCACTGCGTTCAGCGGGGTCTCTTCCCAGCCGGCGCCCGACATCCCACATTGCCTTCCCGCCCCAAATATGGTAGTGATTCAATGGCCTACGGACGTGCCGGGGACTCCGGCCCAAGTCCGCGTTAGCAGCGTAACGGTTCACCCATTGGTAGTGCAGGCGGTCGCGCCCGCCCGGCGAGTTGTTACCCGACCAACGTTGGTCCCCAGGCAAGAAGGTACTTTTTGTTTGAGATGCGCCCAACCATACTCATTCTCCCGGCAGCCTCGACTGCACGCATGATCGCTTCGTGCCCGATTTGAGGAAGAGATCCGTGAATCCCCCGATCCGCAAGATTAAGGCGAGTGTCCTTGTGAAGGACTTGGAAGCGCAAATGAACGACTTCCAGGTTATGGAGAAACACGGCTTGAATGCCGAGCAGTTGGAGTACCTCTTTCACAAGATGGTGCAGGCGGGGCTCATCAAGAAACAGTTGCTCGAAGTGAGAGCGGGCCTGGCCGAAACCAACATCACCAAGGCCTTTGTTCAAGTGCAGCAGTCCATGGACGAACTGGATCAGGTCGACGATACCACCCCGCCGCGGGCGCATGCAAACGCTTCGCCCGGGTTGCCGGCGAAAGAAGGTTCATCGGTCCTGAAACCGGGCCCTTCCGTGGACGACGACAGCGTCTACGCAGACGCCCTCCGTGCCATGGCCGAAGAAGCGGTACC
>JAZDHD010000355.1:0-24461 GCA_043806215.1 Pseudomonadota bacterium
ACGGATGTGGCAGATTCCGCTTGGCCATCGGCGTTCCTCCCCGAGTTTGTTGCCAAACGGTTTATGGCAGGAACGCCGATAATTTTCAAATGATTCCTCTCAATTATGCTGAGATTCAACCCGAAAAGGCAAAACTATAGAGTCAAGATGAACCTCAACGAAGCGACCCAAATGACGGAAGAGCAAGCCCGTGAATATATTGAATCTATTCTCTGGCCCGACGGACCTGTTTGTCCTCACTGTGGAAGTGTGGGGGCTTGGAGAATTGAAGGCGCGTCGGTACGCGCCGGTCTCTATAAGTGCCAAGAGTGCCGAGAGCCATTTACGGTTACGGTCGGGACAGTCATGCACTCTTCACATATCTCTATCCGCCAGTGGGTTATAGCGTTCCATCTTATGTGTTCCTCTAAGAAAGGAGTCTCTGCCCTTCAACTTCAGAGAAATCTTGGCTTAGGGTCATATCGGAGCGCCTGGCATCTCTCCCATAGAATCCGCTTTTCAATGAGTGAAGACCCTCTCCTGAAGATGTTACGTGGGACAGTCGAAGTAGACGAGACTTATGTAGGTGGGAAGCCAAGGAAGGAGATTAAGGGAAGTAACGGAGAAGAGAAACCGAAGTCCAAACGGGGGCGTGGAACAGATAAGGTTCCGGTTATGGCACTCGTAGAAAGAAATGGAAGAGCAGTATCTAGACCTATTGAGCATGTGGATGCCAAGACTCTTAAGGGAGCAATCAAAGAGATTTGCCACAAAGATTCTTGCATTATGACTGACGAATGGGCCTCTTATACCGGAATTGGAAACGACTTCAACGGCGGTCATGAAGTCGTTAATCACGGCAATGGAGAATTCAAAAGAGGGAATGCAAGCACGAATACAGTAGAATCCTACTTTGCTTTGTTGAAGAGAGGTGTTCACGGTATCTTCCATCATGTCTCTAAGCACCATCTCCACCGCTACTGTGACGAGTTTTCTTTCCGCTGGAACAACAGGAAAGTTAATGACGGAGAACGCACAGTTGAAGCCATTAGTGGCGCTCAAGGAAAACGACTGGCTTATAAAACTGTGAGAAATGGGCAATAATCTGCTCTGTCTTGGAAGTATCAAGTGTTTTACAGGAGCAATTATGACTCTTGGTGAACAGACCAAACAAGACTGGCTGCGATTCCTAGAATTGAAGCAACAAGTATTCTCTGGCTTAGGGATACTAAAGTGGAGAGAAAACCTCAAGTGGCGTGACGAATTTGAAAGTGAAGATTTTCAAGCACTGAGGGATTGTGTCTGTTGTGAAATTCTTAAGAGCGGATTAGGTGGATTGAACCATCTGTTCCTCTATCTAGCCGACATGTATTGTTATGCCGCTGCTGCGGAAGCCATAGCACGAGAGTATGAGCAGCAAAGCAACATTAAAATGACAGACTTTTGGCGGTATCGGATTAGAAACTACCATTTCAGCGATCTTGCTCCCAGGTACGTCTCGTTGCTAGACCATGCGGCTTATTTTGTAGCCTCTCTAACAAAAGGCGAACTTGTAAAGGGGACTCCGCTAGAGAAGAAAGGAACAATGTATTATGGGACATTCAGACCTATCCTATGCGAGTCCCTTCATTCGTCACACAAAATCGGGTACTTGACGCAAGACGACAGGAAAATAATGTACGATTTTTTAAGGTCTATGGACATCGAACCTAAAAATCCTGGACTGAACAAGATTGTTAGGAATTATAGGCAGGACATGACACATCTGTTTCTGCCTGGAATTGACCATATTACCCAAACCATCGAGCCTCAAAAGAAGAAAAACGACCCCGATGAGCCTAATTATCTGATGAGAGGAGTGCCTAAGTATCAATTCAAGGAACTAGAAGAATTCGCGAAAACGGTAATACCGATGATTGACAGTTCCTTTGAACTCCTGTTCAAGACAGGTGTGATGAAATCCTGCTTAAAGGAGGAACCGGAAAAGACCTCGACACATGATGAATAACCTATAATCCGGCAGCTATCAGACCGTTTTGTGTCAGCTAACTGAGAGGGAGGCTCAGATGACGATTGCAATCGCGGTAAAGGTGAAAGAGGGGATAGTCTTAGCGTCAGACAGTATGGGGACTCAAACAGATGATAAAGGTGACGTTCGTAATTTTTGTGACAAAACGGCGAAGATTTTTCAACTCCACGAGGATTTCCCGGTCGGAATTGTTGCCTATGGCTCATCAACTATTACTGGGTACCCTCTGAGCCTCTTAGTGTCCGACTTTCGCGATTGTTTGAGTGATCCCGCAAAACGGATTGACCGACAGACCTATGATGTTCAGAAGATAGCAGGGCGATTCAAAGAAGTCGTGGCAAGTCAGTGCAATAGCCGCGCTTCAGATCAAAAGACTGGATTTTTGATTGCGGGCTACTCATCGAGCGATGGACATCGTAGTGCATTCGGGGAAGTATGGGAAATTGTGGTAACGGATGGCATACCTCAAAAACCTATTATGATTATAGACCAGCACCTGCCCGGTCTTGTGCATCGAGGAATGGACAAGCCATTAATCCGTATGCTCGCTGGTTTCGAAGATCGTGAGTTGGAACGTATTATGAAGTACTATATTTCAGATGACAAAACAATTTCTAAGATCATACGCTACTGTGAGTATGACTTAGAAGCGCATCCTATAACTGATACTACACCTATCGGAAACGTGGCAGAGTTAGCCGTCTTTCTGGTAGAGACAACAACCTACTATACGCGGTTCTGTTGTACAGGATCAGATAGTATGGGGGTCGGAGGATCTGTTCAAATAGCGACTATTTCAAGATACAAAGGTTTTGAAAAAGTCAGACTTGTCACGAGACCCCAAATCTATCATTAAGGAGGCGTGCAATGATTCCTATAGATTCAGAAGAGGACAGAGAAATACGTGAAAGAGTGCGCATGAACTTGGAAGAGCGGCGGCGAAAGAGTCTGAATACTCCAGGAGGAGGGGCGATTATTATGCTTCCTGATGGAACCTGGAAGTCTGAGAGCGACAAGAGTCAACTGGCAAGACTAAAGAGTGCTGATAATGACTAACTTGGCGTTGCCGTCTTGACCTCAAAGACGGCAATCTCGGAAAACGAAAGCGAGCGACTAAAATGGCTAAGAAGAAAAAGGAACGACTCAAACCTATCTCCTTTTACGGACACAAGCCAGAAGACGTGATCCGTGCGTTTATGAAGGTTGACCCTAAGCGGATTAGGGAGTTGGAAGAGGAAGAGCGTCGTTTAACAAAGTCTGATGTGGTTGAAAATGACACAGAGAAGTAGCAGACAAAAGATCCTGGCACCACTTCACGGTGCCAGGAGTGCATTAAATTAAACGTCTAGGCAAAGTGTTTCCAAACCAAATAGATCCAATAAATAACCTTGCCAACCAAAATAACTTCTCCATGATGCTTCACTAGCCATGCAAATGACCAGATTAACATCTGTGAAGTCTTTGAAGTAGGTATGCCATGCTGCTTAGCCATAGGCAACCCCCGGTTACGAAATACTGCACTCTACCCGATAACCACCCCGGCTATGAGGATGCAGCCGGACGTACACCCAATCTCAGAATTATATGTGGCTAAGCTTTTTATTATTGGTGTACGCCACATATCCATTATTGAGCGAAAAGGGCATTCTGTCAAGGGTATTTTAAGTGCATAATTCCGTTCGGCAATATAGAATCCCATAAGCCAATTGCGGACCGTCACGCTCAGGTTTACCGCTCTTCCGGCGTGTGTAACCATTTCCTGGTGCATTTGCCGGATAACCCCGACCAGCTTTTCAAAATCCCATTGGTGTAAATTCGTGTCCATTCGTGGTTCCCACTCCAAAACGATCCGGACCTTTCCGGGCACATTGCCCTTGGTGAGCCCCGCCGGATATGCCTCGAAACGCTTCTTCATCTCAGCCACTGTGCCCGCCGACCTACATAGCCAATTATTCAGGCCTTCGTCCACAGTCACGAGGCTGATTGTTCTATTCCGATTCGGCTGAAATGTATCGCCTCATGAACCATTCCCTGGCGAGGTTCCTTTGCATCGATCTGCCCCGACTTCCAGGATATGAGGTCCGCGTGCATTCGGCCAAACGTGATTTCCACGCTGACGGTTTCATCTTCATCGCGCCGCCGTGCTTTGACCTCGTCCGCAGCCTTGCCGAATACGGGAATCAGCAGCCAGGACAACGTCGTGGACATGGGGACCTCCACGGTGTACCTCAATGATGTGGCCGGCAGATCCGTGCCATGCGCCGAGATCCATCCCCTTGGGGGTACAGTCAGGCCGGTGGCGATCTCCATCTGGTAGGGAAGAGTTCCGAAGAGGGGAATGACCAGGAGGCCGGTGCCGCGTGCGTCGATGAACCGGGCCGTGCATGTCTTGTGATCGATATCCACACGTCCGGGAACGAATTGCCAACACGTCGTAACGTCCGGACTCCCCGTGCCGGAAATCATGTCTCGTACAAGCCAATACTCATTCTTTACGAACATGACGGTCCGGATGACGGCACAACGCTCCTCGGTTCCAGCCCACGGGCCGGTACAGAGGCCCGATACGATTTCCAGGCCGGCCCGGCTGGTCCAGTGGAGCGGCTTGTCGGCAGGCTTCACTCTCTCTTGGAAAGCCATCCGAGCTGGATCCACGCCCTTACCGTTGATCAGGATCGTGTTGTGCGCCGCGGCCGATCGGTAATGCCCGGTCAGCGGATCGGGCGCATAGGACGTGATGCCCGGATCGACAAGCCGCGGGCGCCCCAGCGCGGTCACGTCCAACGACAAGGTGTCCCAATGAACGTGCGCGGCACCCGCCGGCCCTGTACGAAACACCAAGAAATTCGCATCCCTGCCGTACCGCGACCGCATCGTGCAAATTCCGGCCGCGGGAAAGACGCGGCCGGTGTCTTTGGGCGGCTTACCCTGACGTCCCTCGGACCCGACCCAAGCAAAGTCCGGCCGCTTGTATACCCGGCCTGCAAGACCCATGAGCGCTCTGTAGTCCCCAAACACCCCCTGGGAGTCGTTCAATGAAGGCCACGTGAAATCCGGTCTGCAAAGCGCGGCAAGATACTCCGCGGTCTTCTCCAATGGAGAATCGAATTCAGGGGGAAGGGCGATCCCTCGTGCAGCGGCGGCCTGTTTTACTTCGAGCAACGCGTGGAGGCAGATCGCGTGGTAAAACGGCGAGATCTCGAAGTGCACTCCGTCCTCAAAGAACTGCCTGTGAAACTCCGCTCTAAGCCTCTCCATTCCAGCCGTGAACCACTGTTCCGCTTCACGGAACTCCGGAAAGCACATTCCGGCAAGCGCGAGCGCCGCGGATTCAACTATGATCCAGTTGTTGGGGTGTCCCCGGTGATCCGTCAAGCTGCGGGCATGCTCCCATATGGAGCGAAGCATCGCGATCTTGGTATCCTGCGTGAAGTCTTCCAGCGGCCAAGCGATGCCCACAATCCACAGCCATTCGCGAAGCCGCCACGCAGCGGACAGGGTCTCCCATGCCGGCCCCGCTCCACCGTTGGAACCGATCGGTACAGGATTTGATTTGATCCAATGCGCTGCCGGCGCATCCAATGCCGTGACGTACCCTGGATTGCCCGTGGCCGCGATACCCTGGATCAGTTGACGCATGAAATGGTGTCGATTGAGAAAATGGGTCCATTCCTGCATCCCGTGGGGATCGGAGTCCCATGCCACGGGAAGGCCGACCGGACAGCCCATTATCCTCCCGGCAAGAATCTCGTCGGCGCTTTCAACGGGGTACGAATGGGGGGCGGGAATTGAAAGTCCGATATCCAGCCCGGTATATGGTTCGAATGATCTCTCGCCGGACCGTATTGGTAGCGCCGGCCTCCGTGCCGGTATTCTTTGTTCGAGCGATCGCTTGCCGGAAGAATCTTTACCGGACCCTTCCTTGGACCCCCCTCCGCGGGAATACGCCGCAATGTCCTCAAGGCTTACCGCCAGTACCGCTTGGAGGCCCGGCAGCGTCAAGCGCGGCCCCGCGGGAATCCTGCGGCGCTCCCCCCACAGCCCCGCGATGGACACGTCAATGTCGTGGGGTCCGACATGCGTACGCTCCCGGGTAAATGCGATCTCGATCTCCCGGACGTCGGTCCACCCTTTGGGGCTTCCGTAGCTGCCGAACGATTCCCGTGGAAACCGCAGGTCTTCCCACCGGCCCGGGGGAAGGACCTCTCTCCCCCCGGACAAGGAAACCGGCCGGGTGTGGTCGGGTGAGTCCTCCTCGGATCCGTGGCGGAGTGTAACCCCCACCAGCACATCTTCCCCCGTGTGGCTGACAACTTTCAGGGAAAAGCGGTCGTATTTGGAAAGATCATGCGTTTCCGGATGCAGCTTGAGAATCAATCCCGAGGTGGAGGAAAACCTCACTGCGTCGTTCGATGACGAGGCTCCGGGGCATTCCGAAAAGTCGTGTGCTTCGAAGAGGCCCTCTCTCAAGAGGACCTCGTCACGGAGAAACCAGTCCGGTGGAAGATTCGGGTCCCTCATATGAGAGACCTCCGACCTGATACCTCGGTCGGGTACACGATGGGGGGAGTTGGGGGGGAGATGGTCTCCCCCCCAATAGTCGCGCATCGTGCGCTCTTCACGCCCTGCCTCCGAGGCGAAGCCCCGGAGTGCCCGTCAACACCGAGGTCTTTCATTATTCGTTGTGGCTTGTAAACAGATCAAGCCATGAAAGTTCATGGGGGAACACGTCTAGCGCGAAAGCCCCAGGTAACCCAGACCAATGGGATTGGTGCACGGGATGAACAAGAGTACGCCCCAGATTACCGATTTTCCCCTCGCTTGAGCGATACCGAGACATATGAACAGCCATGCCGCCATGCTCACCAAGACTGTTATGCCTGAAAGGGCAAGCGGGATTATCCCGCCCGTAGGATCTACCGACGCCAGCATGCCGAACAGCGGCGACAGAACCGGAAGCAGGAGAAGGGCAAGCCACCATATGGGCTTACCGGCTATCAAGACCATGAGGAACACATTGGCGATTGGTATGAACGCGAGCCAGGCAGGGCTGGTGGACGTCTTCCCGGCAATCAGGAAGAGCATCACTGCGCCGAATATGTAAAGGACGATGGGGACAACGAGAGCGACAATTCCCAATGCACCGATGAAGGCCATCGCCTCGGGGGGAATCGGGATTTGGTCCATTCCCGGAATTCCGATGCCGGGCTCGGGTTTCTTCGGTGGAGCCGTCCCTTCCTTGGCCCCCGGCCGCGGCGAGCCCGGTTTGGCTCCCGGCCGCTCCCCAGGTTTGGCGGCAGGGCGGTCGCCCGGCTTTACGGCAGGTCGCTCTCCCGGCTTGGGACCCGGCCGCTCTCCAGGTTTGGCCGCAGGCTGGTCACCCGTTTTGGCGGCCATGCGGACCGGAGGCTTCCCGGCCTCCGCCGCGCGGCCTGGTTTCTCCACTCTTGAAGATGCCCCAAGCTCTCTGATCTTGGCTTCAATTTCCTTCTTGTCTTCGGCATTCGGCATGAGCTTGAGGTATTGGCTCAATTCCGCAACGGCCTTTTGGTTGTTCTTCTCCTGCTCGTAAATGAGGGCAAGGTTGAAATGAGGCTCTGCGAATTTCTTATCCAGAGTCGCGGCTTTGTTATAATCCGAAAGGGCCTGGCGGTACATCTTTTTCTTGCGATGGACTTCTCCGCGATTGTTGTAGGCGTCCGCGTACGAAGGGTTCAACTGGATTGCCTTGTTGAGGTCCGCCAAGGCTTCATCGAGTTTGCCCATGTCGTCGTACGCCATACCCCGCCAATTCAGGGCCTCTACGGATCGGGGGTTGTTCTCGAGGACTTCCGAGTAGATTTCGACCGCTTCTTTCGGGCGGCCGGCGTTGTGGCTGTCGACAGCCTCCCGCAAATCCTCGTCCATTTGGCACCGTGCCGGCTGTACGGACCCGATCAGGCCGAATACGGTTACAGCCAGCACTGTAAACAACGTCATGACGGATAGAAACGCTGCGGAACTCTGCGGAGTCCGTTTCGCTCCCCGATGAAACCGGATTCCCGACAAGCCGCCGTTCCCGTCGTGCAGAGCGGCCGGGGAACATAATGCCGCCTCGGCATGCCGGACGAAATCGGATGGTGAAGAAGATATCTCGTCCATCTCTTGGGTTACATAGGACATGGTATGTTCTTTCATGCTGTTCCCCGTAATCAATGAAGGAATAAGTTGCACCGAATATGGCAATGTAACTCGCGACATTTATCAGGTTAATATCTATCAGAATTTTCCCTTCCGGTCAAGGTTTATCAGCCTTGCTTCCGGTTTCGGAGTGCTCCGGGTCGGATGCCGATCCGAGCACGGCTATGGTGAATTGTCGCTCGCTGTTGACGATGGTGCTCCCCGTCTTCAGTCGTGACCGGCGCGGAGGCCGGTGTCGCCATCCCGGGAAAGCACGGAAACACCGGGAAGTCAAACGCCGCGTTCCCTCCGAAGCGATTGAAACTCCTTGACAGCCCGAAATCATTAAGATAAGGTTGCGCGGTTCAAATTGAGGGGAGCGACCGTTCGATACCATGAAAGATTGTGCAGTTCTGATCCTGGCAGCGGGGAAAGGCACCCGTATGAGGTCTCGCCTTTGTAAGGTGCTTCACCCGGTGGCCGGCCGACCCATGATGGCATACGTGGTCGATGCGGTCCGAGCGGCCGGATTGACCAACATAGCGGTTGTGGTGGGGCATCAGTCCTCAGAAGTGAAGGAGTTTTTCCGGGATGAGGCGCTTGAGTTCGTTTTGCAGGAACCGCAGCTGGGAACGGGCCATGCCGTGGCCGCTGCTCAGCCGGCCATGGACGGTTTTTCAGGAAACGTTCTCATTCTCTGCGGCGATGTTCCCCTCATAACGCCTGCCGCCATCGAGAGTTTCATCAAGTATCACGACGGGCAAGAAGGTCTTTTGACCGTTCTGACGACCTTTCCTGAAGATCCTTCAGGATACGGGAGAATAATCAGGAGCGGCGACCGGTCCGTGGCTCGTATCGTTGAGGAGCGGGACGCACTGGAGGAAGAGAAAGCCGTAGGAGAGATAAACACGGGGATCTATCTTGTCGATTCCATTCTTCTGTTCCAATTGCTGGAGAGAATCACCCCAAATAATGCCCAGAGGGAGTACTATCTTACGGACATCGTGAGAGAGGCCGTGAAGGAATCCGTGACGGTGCATGCGCATGTTCTGCAGGATTCCCGGCAAGCGATCGGGATCAACACCCGGTCCCAACTCGCGGACGTGGCGGGCTACATCTGGAATCGGCGTAGAGAGAGCCTGATGAGATCGGGGGTTACGTTGCTGGATCCGGGATCGGTGTACGTAGATACTCAGGTCCAGGTTGGCGAGGATACGGTGATTCATCCTCTGGTCACCCTTTCCGGTGATACCCGGATAGGCCGGGAATGTGTCATCGAGTCCGCAGTGACGATAATCGACTGTAGAATCGGAGACAATGTCGGTATATTGCAGGGCTCCCGATTGAATCGTGCCGTGGTCGAGGATGGGACTACGATTGGTCCCATGGCGCATCTGAGACCCGAGACCACGATAGGAAAAAACGCGCGGATAGGGAATTTCGTAGAGGTGAAGAAGACCGTTGTCGGGGACGGAACAAAGGCGGCCCACCTGACATATCTGGGAGACAGCGTTATAGGAGACGGCGTTAACATCGGCTGCGGAACCATCACGTGCAACTACGACGGCAAGAAGAAGCACCCGACCTTCATAGGCAACGACTGCTTCATCGGTTCCGACGTTCAGTTCGTGGCGCCGGTGGAGGTGGGGTCCGGGAGCATAGTCGGTGCCGGCAGCACCATCACTAAAGATGTTCCTGCCAACAGCCTGGCGGTATCGCGTGCCAAACAAAGGAACTACCCCTTGCGACGCGGACAGGAGCCCGGAAGAGCGGATGAGAATCGGGAATCTTGAGGTACTGGGGAACGTCTTCCTGGCCCCCATGGCGGGAATAACGGACCCACCTTTTAGAAAGACGGTGCAAAGGTTTGGCGTGTCCGCCCTGTGGACCGAGATGATTAGCGCCGAGGGCCTCATCAAAGGGAGAGCGGCATTTCCCACAATGGATCTGGGCGGCCATACGGTTCCCACCGTTTTCCAGATTTTTGGAAAGAATCCCGATGTGATGGCGGAAGCGGCACGTATGGTTGAAGGCCGGGGCGCGGCGGCAGTGGATATCAACATGGGGTGCCCTTCGAGGAAGATCGTCAAGAGGGGTGCCGGTGCAGCGTTGCTGAAGGATTTGCCTTTGGCGGCCGCTATCGTGAGGGCCGTGCGAAAATCCGTTCAAATCCCCCTTACGGTCAAGATAAGGTCGGGATGGGACGAGAAGACCCAGAATGCCCCGATTGTGGCCAGGCTGCTGGAGTCTGAAGGAGCGGATGCCATAGTCCTTCACTCACGCTGCCGTTCCCGGTTGCACTCGGGAGAAGCGTCCCTGGAAATGATTGGCGAAGTCAGGAGGGCCGTAGGCATCCCCGTCATAGGCAATGGAGGAATTACGTGTGAGCAGGATGCAACGTCCATGATTGCCGACACCCAATGCGACGGCGTGATGGTCGGGAGAGGCGCGTTGGGCAGGCCGTGGTTGCCCGGCCGGATTCTCGAACACCTCGGGCACCCGCCGGCGTTTCACCGCGGCACCATACCCCTGACCGATGTCATCCGGGACCACTTCTTCTACCATCTCGATTGGTGGGACACCCGGACTACGATCCGGCGGATGCGCAAGCATTGGGGATGGTATTCGAAAGGTTTTTCCGGTGGAACCGAGTTCCGGAAGAGAATCTTCAGGGAAGATGATCCGAAACGCGTGATTTTATCGGTAGAAGACTTTTTCGGGAAAGCCGTGGTTTCATGAACTCTCATTTCAAGGACACCGGGCCTGCCGGGCTCACTCCGCAAGACGGGATTGTTCCCGGCAGAGCACGGGTGCTTCTCGAATCCAATATAGGGCAGTCTTTGGACAGGCTGGTGGACTATCTGATAGACAATGACGTGAGCGATATCCACCATCTCATAATGGGCGAGGTGGAAAGACGCCTCTTGATCAAGGTACTGGAGAAAAATCGCGGCAACAAGCTCCAGGCAGCCAGGCAACTGGGGATGAGCCGCAACACGTTTCATAGAAAACTCGGTAAGTTGAGATAATTCGGCGGTGATTTGGACGGGTCTCGCGGTTTAAGACCGAGGGGCCGACTCACCGTATGTTCCTGGTTACAAGAACGCTTTGGAGAGTTGGATCACGGCAGCCTCATCTCACGGGGATTTCCTGATCTTCAAGATATTTCTTGACACATATTGCTAAAGAAATATAATTAAAGCGGTTCTCAAAAAAAGTTCACGGAGACCCTTATGGATTCCGACAAGCTTGCTCTGCTCGAAGAAAAGATCATGCACTTGATCGAGCAGAACGATCAGTCGAAGAAAGAACAGGAACGCTTCGGAAAGGAACTGGAAAAGCGGGACAAGCGAATTGGAGAGCTGGACCGGACGCTGAAGAAGCTTCACAAAGATCACAAAGCGGCGAAAGTGAAGTTGGACAGAATCATCGAGAAGCTGGAGGCAGTGACCTGAAAGGGCATTGTGCTGAAAAGGCGTTGGGATTTGACGACTGTTCGGGAACGTCGACCGAATCGGTAAGGGTGAAGTTGTTCGGTCGAGAGTACAGCATCCGGGGACACGGTAACAGACGGTATATCCAAGAGCTTGCGGATTTCATAAGAGACCGTGCCGAAGCAGTGCAAAGCAACGCGAAGGTTGTTTCCACACTTGATCTGGTGGTATTGACGCTGCTCAACATCACCGACGAGATGTTTCGAGATAAGCAGGTCAGAGAGCAGACCATCAAAGAACTGGAGGAAAAGGTCGACAGGCTCGGGAGAGCCGTTGACCGGTAAGTTTGGGTTGAGACGGGTCCCCTGCGCGGTGCGTGACTGACAGCAATTTTTTGAGCCAACACTCAAAAAATGGGAACCGCCCCCGGCCGTGGTGAGCAAGCCTGCCATGAAGCAGGAAGCCTAAAGCAGCCGTTAGGGTCCCACCTGGGCAACCAGGTTCAAAAGTTCTGTCTCCACGGCCGGTTGCGGGGGACTTTGCCTCTATCGGTCAACTACCTTGTTCCGCCTTGAAACCGGGATGTGGAATGAAACCTCTGGGTGTCCATTCGGGTAAGTATATAAACAGTGCAACTGGGTGATTCGATCTGTTACCAATCATTTAGCCCCTTTGTAACACATATCTTCCGAACTTAGACGCCGCCGACGGTTTTTCCTTATCAAGCGTCCCGTCAATCTACTGACGATGGAGGGGGTTTTGGAATCGATTGCCAATTTGATTCCTGCCTTTGTCGCTTTGATAATCGGGCTCGCGGTCGGGTACGCCGCGACCAGATTTCGAGACAAGAGCCGTTTGCAGTCAGCGAAATCCGGTGCCGCCGAGATAATCAGGACAGCGGAAAAAGAAGCTGAAACCATAAAGAAAGAAGCCTTATTACAGGCAAAAGACAAACTCTTCCAGGCCCGGTCGGACCTGGAAAACGAGATCAGAGAGCGCCGTACCGAGCTGTCCGCCAGGGAAGCCAGGCTCCTCAAGAAAGAGGAGAATCTGGACAGGAAGGCGACGCAACTGGAATCCAAGGAAGCTTTGCTCGCACGACAGGATAAGGAAATCGATGCGGGTATGAGGCGGGCAAAGGAGAAGGAACGGGGAGCGGACAACCTCGTCAGACAGCAACAGGAGAAACTGGAGCAACTTGCCGGGCTTTCGACGGCCGAGGCCAAGGACATTCTCCTGAAAAAGGTTGAAGACGAGACCAGAATCGAGAGCGCCCGGATCATCAGACAGATCGAGGAAGAGACTCTTTCCCAGGCGGACAAGAAGGCCAAGGAGATCATCTCCGTCGCCGCCGGCCGCTATGCCGCGGATTTCGTGGCCGAGCGGACCGTCTCGGTGGTGAGTCTTCCCAACGAAGAGATGAAGGGACGTATCATAGGCCGCGAGGGCCGGAACATCCGCGCCCTGGAAGCGGCCACGGGAATCGACCTGATCATTGACGATACGCCCGAAGCCGTGATTCTTTCCGGTTACAATTCCGTCAGACGCGAGGTGGCGAGATTGGCTCTGGAACGGCTCGTCAACGACGGCCGAATTCATCCTGCACGCATCGAGGAAGTGGTCAAGAAAGTCACCCAGGAGATGGAGGAGACCATAATCGAGGCCGGTGAGCAGGCGAGCTTCGATGTGGGAGTCCACGGGATTAATCCGGAACTGATCAAGTTGATCGGGAAGCTGAAATATCGGACGTCGTTCGCTCAAAACGTGTATCAGCACTCCATTGAAGTCGCGTTTCTCTGTGGAATCATGGCAGCGGAACTCGGGCTTAACCAGAAGAAGGCCAAGAGAGCCGGATTGCTCCATGACATCGGCAAAGCCATCGATCATGAGGTTGAGGGTGCTCACGCGGTCATCGGCGCGGACATAGCTCGGCGACATGGAGAATCACCGCTCATAGTCAACGCCATCGCCGCTCACCACGGGGATGAGGAACCTACCAGCACGTTGGCGGCGCTCGTCCAGGCAGCCGACACGCTGTCCGCGGCAAGGCCCGGGGCGCGGCGGGAGATGCTGGAGAACTACGTGAAACGCCTCGAAGATTTGGAACGGATCGCCGATTCTTTCAAGGGAGTCAGCAAGTCATTTGCCATACAGGCGGGCAGGGAGATTCGCATCATCGTGGAGAATTCCAACATTGGAGAAGAGGGCCTGACCCTGCTGGCAAGGGACATCCGCAAGAAGATCGAGAAAGATCTGTCCTATCCCGGCCAAATCAAGATAGTGGCAATTCGTGAGAGCCGGGCCGTGGAATACGCCCGTTAGCCGATGGGCGTCGCCGCCGGTGATCGCGTATCCGGATATTCCGATTCATGGACAGGGCCGACGATTCCCACACGCCGCAATTGCCTTCCGGCCGGATGCGGGATATCACTCTTCGCCGGAACATCGTCGAGGTTGCCGTTGCAGGGGCGGCAGCCCGCCGCAATGCTTGGAGATTCCAATCCGCAAAAACTTGCAATACGTGCATATTCCGCTATGTTGTTCCGCATGGGGGACGTGAACGGACAAGGGTTGGAGACTCGTCGCGTACCGGCGGAGCTTTTCCGCCCCGGGGAACATGCCCTCGTTGGTGCAACGACCGATCGAATAGGAATTCTCCAGAGGCTTCGACCCGGCCCTTTCGCTTCGCGTGCTTCGCTGTGATCCGTGTGGGTGGATCCGTCAATGCCTACGGACAGGCGGCCCGTAATCACCTCTAGTGCGGAGGAACCATGGATGTGAGTAATCTGCCTTCCA
The DNA here is from genome assembly GCA_043806215.1 of Pseudomonadota bacterium. Taxonomy (GTDB): domain Bacteria; phylum Desulfobacterota; class Desulfomonilia; order Desulfomonilales; family Desulfomonilaceae; genus JAVHLK01. The sequence continues at coordinate 14,398 of JAZDHD010000355.1, forward strand.
AAGAGGAACTGCTCGATCTTATTTCACTGAGTGAGGTCTTCGGCGGATTCGCGCATGAGATCGCCCAGCCCCTCAATGCGATCATGATTGCGTCCCAGGTCATTCAGCTGACGGTGCAGCGCAGCACATTGTCCGATGAGGAAAAATCGTTCCTTGTCCACCGCTTGGGTATCGTGTCGTCACAGGTGCAACGGGCGACGCAAGTCGTGGAAACCATCCGGGGATTCGGCCAATCCAAACCGGCCGCGTCGGACCGGGGTGATCTAAAGGCTTCGTTCGACAAAGTGCACGGTCTGATGGGACAGCAGTTCGTGGGAAGAGGAGTGAAGCTTGCATGGGAATCTCATGACCCGTTGCCGCGTTTCACCATCGGACCTCACGTCGCCGAGCTTGTCCTGGTCCAGGGACTGGCATTTGCCAGGGCCTCGGTTGAAGCCATCGGGGTATGGCATGATGAAGAGGGGATCTCTTTCGACAGGCGGGTTCAAGTTGAATTGACGTCTGAAGAAGGGCGGCCGGCAGTCCATATCACGTGGAACGGAGGCAAATGCCCCGACGAGCTGGTCTTGCTCGATCCTTCCGCCCACGGAGGAATCACGTGCGCCGCTTCGGTCATCGCATCGTCCGGGGGAGATCTTCAGCCCCGACCGAGAGGAGTCTCCATAACCTTCCGTTGAATCTTCCCCGCTATGAGTCCGGCCATCCGTAAACACGCAACCGCCTGGACGGGGTGCGGACGAGCAGGCCCCAACGTGGCGAGCGCCGCTCATCGCAGGCCCTTTCGCATTGACAGCCGTCCGGGCTGTGATATTATTGCTCCTGATATATTGCGGTATGGGTTACCGACTGTTCCGTTGATTCAGGAGGCGGCAGATTGATTCCCGGTATCCAAAAGAGGGCCGCCGATTCACGCACCCGTCGACCGAAAGTCTTTAGGCCGGTTCCTTTCTTCTTGGGCGCGTGTATGTTGGTACTTGCGGGATGCGGAGCTTCAACCAGTGTTGTAAAGAGTGAATTCCGTTCCTCGGGCGGCGTCGCGAATGCCTTTTCCAGTGCCCTCTCGACGCTGACCGAAACCGCCAAGAAGCCCCTTCGGAAGAAGACATCCACCACTGAGCAGGCCGTTTCGTATCCCACTCTCCCGAACAATGCGGATGCTCCCCGGGTGCGGCGTTTTATTCGTCACTACGCGTATGAGCAGCGGGAGTCCATGAGGAAGTATTTGGCGCGGGCCGAGCAGTACTTGCCCATGGTGCACGAGATGGCACGGGAGCAGGGACTTCCCGAGGATATAGGATATCTTTTCATGTTGGAGTCCGGTGCGAACCCCGAGGCGCGTTCGCCGGCAAATGCCCTTGGAATGTGGCAGTTTATGCCGGCCACGGCCAGGAGCTACGGTTTGCGCGTGGACGGATGGGTCGACGAACGGCTGGACCCGAAAAGGTCCACCCAGGCTGCAATGTTGTACCTCAAGGATTTGTACGGTATGTTCGGTTGCTGGCAGCTGGCACTCAGTGCGTACAATTCGGGGGAGAATAAGCTGAACAAGGTGCTCTGTGCAGAGGACGCGAGCGAGTATGATGAAATTTGCTCGAGCCGACGGCTCAAACGCGAGACCCGGGAGTTTTTTCCGCGCTTCCAGGCCATGGCGTTGATCGCCAAGGACGCCAAGAAATACGGGTTCGCCCCATTGAGACCCAAGAAACACCGGGAAGCCCACGAAACCGTAGAAATAGCCAAGCGCCATTCCCTCAAGGACCTGGCTTGGGCCATGGGAATCCCGCACACGCTCCTCGCAGACATGAATCCCGCACTTTTCAGGGGAGTAACTCCTCCGGAGGGGGATCCGTATAAGCTGCGGGTGCCGGAAGACAGATCCAAAATACTTGCCCGCAAGCTCGATACTCTGCCTACGGACGACGGGAAACCCCACATCGTTCATGTGGTTCACAGAGGAGAAAGCGTCTCCAGAATACTGAAACGTTATCGTGTGAGCCGCTCCCAGCTGGCCAATCTTAACCCGGATGTGAATTTCTCCCGGTCACTGCGTGCCGGAGCCAGGATTCTCATTCCGGTGAAGAAGAAAGAGCCCTCACGAAGGCATGGCAGGCAGGGTGAACTCTCGCTGCTCCGCTGATCTCCCATCCATGCGCGAAAATGGTCTCGGTGGAGGCCTCAATGGGCCTCTGCTTGCTCCGCGAAGAGGCAAGCCTTAATGAATAGTCTGAAACGGAAGACAAACCGCCGGGGAGTCGGGCACAGTTGACCGGATGATGCAGATGCCGAGCCGGTCGGTGACGTGCGTTCCCGGCGAAATACCGGATCGGCCGTGCGAACAGTCTACTCGGAAGGGAATCGACAATGAAAAGAATCAGTCCGTTCATGTGGTCAATCTTGTTGCTGATGTTGACTTTGGGAAGTGCACGGGCCGAACCGCAAGGCGTTCAGTCCCTTCCCCTCGCCGAGGTGATCAAAGTCGGCGTAGGCGACGTACGGGAGAGCGACGAGACCCTTGTTCCGTTGATAACGTGGGGAGGGGACATCGCCACCATATTGGCGAACGGGAACTCGCTTACCACGCGGTCGGACGGCATATTCGCCAAGGCAAAACTCAAGATCAAGCTCACGCGCATGGACGACTTCAAGAAACAGGTTGAACTGTTCATTGAAGGAAAGACTCCCTATCTCCGGGGCACCATGGGCATGATAAACATGGCTTCCGGCGTACTTGACAAAGACCCGAGAACCAAGCCCACGGTCGTCTACCAGATGACCTGGTCCTCCGGGGGCGATTGCCTGGTAGTGAAGGAGGGAATACGGACCGTCAAGGACTTGAAAGGCAAGACGGTTGCCTTGCAGGCTTATGGACCACACGTGGATTACCTCGGCACCATACTCAAAGATGCGGGACTGTCGACCAAGGACGTCAATATCCTGTGGACCAAGGATCTCACCGGAACCGAAGAGAGTCCTGCCGAAGCATTCAGCCGCAAAGACGTCGACGCGGCTTTTGTGATCGTGCCCGACGGGCTCATGCTCACATCGAAGGGGACGACGGGCACGGGAGCCGAAGGTTCCGTCAAGGGGGCCAAGATTCTTATGTCCACGAAGACCGCAAACCGCATCATTGCCGATGTGTATGCGGTGAGATCCGATTACCTGAAGGCCAATGGAGACAAGGTCCGGGCATTCGTTCACGGCTTGTTGCTCGCCGAGCAGCAACTCAAGACTCTTTTCAAGGAAAAGCAGAGCCGCATGCCGGAATTCAAGAAGATGATTTCCGCATCGGCAAAGATATTGTTGGACAGCGAGAAGGCCGTGGGTGACGCCGAAGCCCTGTACGGCGACTGCGATTACGTGGGTTTCGAGGGAAACGTGAAGTTTTTCGGCGATCCCAACTGGCCTCGGAACATGACCAATCTCACCCGGAGCATCCAGTCCACCCTTGTAAGCCTTGGCCTGCTCGGGAAGAGTGTTCCGTTGTCCCATGCCGGTTGGGATTACGACCGGTTGCGCGAGGGACTTGTCGGCATAGCAGGCGTGGAAGCGCCGCGCTTCAAGACGGAAGAAGTTGCAAAGATAGTAGAGAAAAAGAGGGCGGCAGGCGCACTGGGAGAAGGGGAACTCTTCTCCTTCGAGATCTTGTTCAAGCCGAACCAGAACACCTTTTCGCCGGACATGTATGCCGACGAATTCGAACGGGTCGTAGATCTGGCATCCACTTACGGCGGAGCGATCATCATTGTCGAAGGCCACAGCGATCCCATGGGCTATCTTCGCAAGAAGAAGGAGGGAGGCGAAGAGGTTGTGCTCAAGAGAATCAAGCAGGCCGCGAAGAATCTGAGTCTCACCCGTGCCGTCATGGTGAGAGACAACGTCATGGCACATGCCAAATCCAAAGGCGTTTCCCTCGATCCTACCCAGTTCACGGTTGTGGGGCACGGCATCATGCAACCCAAGACCGGCATTTGCGGAGACGACCCCTGCCCCCCGAAAACAAAAGACGCGTGGCAATCAAACATGAGGGTCACGTTCAGGATCATCCAAGTGGAGGCCGAGGAATCGGTCTTCAAGCCTTTGGAATAAGTCCGTGGGAGGGAGGTGCGCCATGGGTAAGGTCGTTTGTATCCTCGCGGGAATTCTCCTGATGATTCCCTGTATAAGCGGATGTCAACAAAAGTCCGCCAAATCCGCCAAACCCGCCAAAGCACCGGCCGAGGAACGGACTACTCCTCCCGATCCGGTCGCGGATAAGAAGCCGTGGCCGTATCTGAGCAAGGAAAGCGAGAAAGAAACTCTCGCCGAGAAGCTCACGGCAAAGAATTTTGTCGTTATATTCGACGGGTCGGGAAGCATGGCCGAACGGAAATGCTCCGGAGGGAGACGCAAGTACGACGTTGCGAGGGACGCTTTCAAGGAGTGGTCCAAGAGCGTTCCTCCGGACGCGAATGTGGGTCTTGTTTCGTTCCACAACGACGGCTGGTCTGAAATCACGTTGCGCAAGTTCGATCCGCAACGATTCTTCGATGTCATCGACCGCATCACGCCCGGGGATACGACCCCGTTGACCGAGGCGGTCACGAAGGCTCACGACATGCTTGCACCACAGGCCAGACGGCAGTTGGGCTACGGTGAATATCATATCGTCGTGGTTACCGACGGCATTGCCAACAACCCTCGCAGCCTGTACAGTGCCGTCACCTCGATCCTTTCGAGAACTCCGGTCATCATCCATACCATCGGGTTCTGCATAGGGGAAAAGCATTCGCTGAATCAACCGGGGCGTACGTATTACCGTACCGCCGCGGACCCCGCGTCTCTGCGCAAAGGCTTGCAGGACGTCCTGGCCGAATCCGAAACCTTCGATGTGACCGATTTCGGCAGGTAGGTTGGTACTCCGTGGAGCTCATAGGGTGGAGTATTGGGTTCCGTCTTCCCGGCGGAGCCCCATGACGAGCCGGTTACTAAGGAAGATGAAAGTGTTTGCCGTTGCAGGGGAATAGATTATGAACAAGAGGGTCGCCGGTGCACTCATCCTTCTCATCTTAGGGATAATTGCAATTGTGGGGGCTTGGTATCTTCTGCCGTATTTTCGAGATGCAAAACAGCTGGCAACCAGCGACGCCAGGCGCACCAAGGGCAAGATAACCGTGGCTCTCGACAACTGGATAGGCTATTTCATCTTGAGATCCCCCGAGATGAAGAAGCTTATGCACCGGGGCGGGTGGGTACTGGCCGTCGAAGACGACGGGGCCGACTATGCACGGCGCATGGACCGCTTGAAGGAAGGAGAGATCGACTTCGCTGTCGCCACTGTGGATTCGTACATCTTAAATGCCGCGGGAAAAGGGTTCCCCGGTACAATCATCATGGTAGTAGACGAATCCAAGGGCGGGGATGCAATACTGGCCAGAAGCGACGTAGTGGCCAACCTCGACGCGCTCAAAGGAAAGAGCGGCGTCGAGATAGCTTTCACGCCGGCCAGCCCCAGCCATCATCTGGCAAAGGCCGCGGCGTATCATTTCAACGTTCCCGAACTCCTCCCGCAGGCCGGTGATCTACGGATCGAAACAAAGGGGTCCGAGGAAGCCCTTAAGAAGCTCCTGGCAGGTACCACGGACGTCGCAATTCTGTGGGAGCCCGATGTTTCCAGAGCGCTTGCTCATCCGGGAATCATCAAGCTTCTCGGCACCGAGGACACGGAGAAACTGATCGTGGACGTGCTGGTGGTCAACCGCAAGTATTCCGAGAAGAACCCCGGAACCGTGCAACTTCTTCTTGCGAACTATTTCAGAGCCCTCAAGAAATATCAGGAATCGCCTCAACTGCTGCGGGAGCACGTAACGACCGAAACGGGTTTGCCTGAGAAAGCTGTGGATTCCATGCTCAAGGGCATCAAGTGGGTGAATCTCACACAGAATTGCGAGCAATGGTTCGGAATATCCCCTCCGGGAGGAGCTTCATCGGACGGGCTGGTCAACGCCGTTGAATCCGCGGTGAAGGTCCTCGTCAACACGGGGGATTTTTCCGGCAACCCGCTTCCCGGCGGCGATCCCTACAGGCTGATCTATTCTCGGTATCTCGAGGATCTTTTCCTCAAAGGAGTGTCCGGTTTTACCTCACCCGGGGAAGGCCGGGGAGTGCAATCGGTATTCAAGCAGGAAAAGACGGCTTTCAGGCCGCTCACCGACGAAGAGTGGAACCGGTTGAAAGAGGTCGGGACCCTGAAGGTGGACCCGGTCATGTTTCAGCACGGTTCGGCCGATCTCGACATGCTGGGGAAAGAGGTGATCGACAACGCGGTGCAGTTGTTCACCCACTATCCGAACTTCCGCTTGATCATCAAGGGACATACGGGAACCAAAGGTGATCCTTCGGAGAACGAGCGGTTGTCCCTGGAGCGGGCGGATTCGGTTGCGAGATATATGTCGGTAACCCACGCAATAGATTCCAACAGGATGCGGGCAATCGGATTGGGGGGGACGGCGCCTCTGCCGAAGAAGGATGATGAGTCCTCGCGCTCCTGGCAGTACAGACTTCCCAGGGTCGAACTCGTCCTCGTCCGGGAGGACTACTGATACGGAGGCTGATTCCTCACATCACACTGAGTGTTTTATGGCGCAAATACGGTCGCACATTCTGCTGGAACCAGAGCGTTCCGGGCACGGAGGCCCGGGCCACGGTAGGGGCGGACCTATGTGTCCGCCCGCATTTGGGCGCACACGCAGGTGCGCCCCTATCCCGCGGGACGCGGGATTCGCTGTCTTTTCTCAGCAGATGCGGTTCGCTTCGCTCACCACATCCTACAGTGCCTGAGCCCCTGAAGACGACGGGCATCCCGCGCAGAACGCGGGAGTCCCACGAATGTGGTTTGAGGTGCCGGCCCATTTTTTTCGTGGCCCGGGCCTCCGTCCACAACGAGCATGACTTGCCGACTCCTGAGACATTCCCTTCAAAACCTGACGATAAGCCGCACCGATGAACGACGTCTTTCTCGCCGGACACACTATGCCTCCGGTGCGAATCCCCTTCTCAGCGTGTTTTCACAGATGCTTCTCGGATTCATGAACTGGAGCAGATAATCCGGCCCGCCGGTCTTCGAGCCCACGCCGGAGAGGCCGAATCCTCCGAAGGGTTGCCTTCCCACAAGGGCCCCGGTGATCTTTCGGTTGATGTAGAGATTGCCGACCATGAAATCCCGCTCGGCTTTCCGGATATTCGCGGGACTCCTCGAGTATATGCCGCCGGTGAGTGCCTGAGCGGTGCAATTGGCGATGCTCAACGCCTCGTCTATATCGGCCGCCTTCATGATTGCGACCACCGGTCCGAAAATCTCTTCCTGCGCAACGCGTGATCGAGGGTCCACCTCGGCAACAATGACCGGTCCGACGTAACAGCCGTCTTTCGGGGCAGCGCCTTCAAGTATCAGGTTCCCTTCAGCCCGGGCGATTTCGATGTACCCCCGGATCTTGTCCACTGCGTCCTTGTCCGCCACCGGACCCATATAACTGCCTGGGTCTTCGGCGGGGCCTATGGCGATGCTCTCCATTGCTTCCTTCAAACGCCGGGTGAATACGTCGTAAACCCCACCCACCACAATAACCCGTGAGCAGGCCGAGCATTTCTGGCCCTGGAATCCGAGAGCCGACTCCAAAACCCCCTTTACGGCTTCGTCAAGATCCGCGGTTTCATCCACGATAATCGCGTTCTTGCCGCCGAGTTCCGCAATGACCCTCTTGATGCTCCGCTGTCCCGGCACGGTCTTTCCTGCCAGTTCCACAATCCGCAGTCCTATATCCTTCGAACCGGTGAACGCGACGAAGTCGATCCCCTTGTGACCGGTCAAGTGGTCGCCGATAAGCGCACCGGAACCGGGAACAAACTGTAGGACTCCCGGGGGCAACCCCGCAAGCCTGAGGATCTCGCACAATTGCCGGCCGCATATGGGGGACAAGCCCGAGGGCTTGAAGATGACACAGTTGCCCGTAACCAGCCCCGCGGATACCATGCCCGTCGGAATGGCAAGGGGAAAATTCCACGGTGAAATCACTGCGCCCACCCCCTTGGGCTCGTAGAGATACCGGTTCCGCTCTCCCGGATAATCCCCCAGGATCCCGGGAGTGCCCAGCCTCACCATTTCCCCGGCATAGTACTCCAGGAAATCCAGCGCCTCGCACACATCACCGTCCGCATCGGTCCAGGACTTGCCAACCTCATAGACCTCCAGGGTCATGAGATCGAACCGCCGCTTTCTCATCTGATCCGCGGCACGCCGGAGAACGAGGGCCCGTTCCTCGGGCGGGGTCCTGCTCCAAGACCCAAACGCTTGGCAGGCCTGTTCGACGGCCCTGTCCACATGCCCGGTCCCGGCTTCACAGACCCGGCCGACCACTTCATCCGGCCTGGAAGGATTTATCGAGGGTCTATCCGTCTGCGTCCTGATTTCCACGCCGCCGATGATCAGCGGATAGCTCTTTCCAAGGCTGCTTCTCACCCGCTCAAGGGCATCCGTCATTTTCCGCCTGTTCTCCGCCTTGGAAAAGTCGGTTGTGGGTTCGTTGCGAAAGACATGAGCAGTCTCTTGCCTCTTCACCGGCCCGCCGTGGATCCTTGAGGTCTCCGGCGGTTTGGATGTTTCAGAGGCCTCGTAGAAGGTTTGCCGCAGAAAGGATTCGTTGGAAGTGTTCTCCAACAGTCTGCGAATAAGGTAAGCCATACCGGGAATGAGCTCTCCCACGGGGGTGTACACACGGACCCGGTATCCCATCTTCTGCAAAGCGGCGCGCACCGGTTCGGCCATACCAAAGATAACCTGGAACTCGAAAGCCTGCTTGGGAAGCTCCAGACATTCAGCCGTTGCAATTGCGTGACTGATGCTCCGCACATTGTGGGTTGCGAATGCCGGCCGTATCGTGTCGGTGTTTTCCAGGAGAATCGTTGTCAGTTTTTCAAAACCCGCGTCGGTCTCCTCCTTGTTCAGAAATACCGGAACAGGCCAACCTCGCTGACGGTTCACTATGGTTTCATAGTCCCAGTAGGCTCCCTTGACCAGCCGGACTGCGATTCTCCCGCCTCCGCTCTTGGCCCATTCCAGCAATCCGAGCAGGTCTTGTTCGGCATCCTTCAGGTAGGCCTGAAGGGCTATGCCGCCGAACGGGAAATCCTTGTGTTCATCGAGAACCGCCCTGAAGATCTCGATGGTGAGATCTTTCAGGTGATAGTGCTCCATATCGACGGTGATCGACGCATCGAGCCGTCCCGCCTGCTCCACGATACCCGAGAGTTTTGACGCCGTGTTGCGTACGGAGCCCTCCCAGTCGATGGGATCGAGCTGCGAGTAGAAGGAAGAGACCTTCAGGGAGATATCCAAACGCGGGATCGTGCCTTTATGGTCCATGTCCAGCAGAGGATTCGACGGCCAGTTCTTCGTTCGGGAACTCAAAAAATCCAGAAGGCGCCTGTATCGCGATACATATGTTTGGGCTTCGTTGTTGGTGAGCACCGCCTCACCCAGGAGATCTACCGTAAACGCGAGTCCCTGGTCCCACATCTGCTTAAGAGCAGGCAGCGCATCCTCGGGGTCCGCGCCCGCTATGAATTGACGCGCAAACGACGCGACCCGGCCTCTGATAATCCGTCCCGCAATGCCGGGAAGAATGCCCGATCCTGACAGGGTACCAAGACCCCGTTTCATCATCAACGGGGTGTCTTCGACATCGGCAAAGTATTCGTTGAGCAAATTGACTACGCCCGCATCGGACTGCACACACGGAAGGGCATCTATGAACCTGAACAGTTGGGTCTTGACGTCCTCGTCCTTCATGACCCACTCCATGGCCTTTCCCTTCCATTTCCGTTGATCAAGAAGAGAAGGAATCTCCTTGCCTACCAATGAATAGATCCTGCGTTCGATATTGCTTCGAGTCTCTTCCAGTCCGTGAAGATTCTTCATTGGTTGCCCCTTTCCTGATGATTTCGGGTGTGCTTTGCCGCTCTATTTCATGAATGCAGTGCCGCATGCATGTGAGGGCCGGCAACTCACGGAGAGTCCGGAGTTGATCCAC
>JAZDHD010000356.1:0-16044 GCA_043806215.1 Pseudomonadota bacterium
AATAGAGAAGCCATTTTCGGTATGAGAAAATTGTGCCTGGCCCTGCTGGTGCTCTCACTCACTTTTCCGCTCGGAGCATTCGGTGGACAGACTGGAAGTATCCGAGACCAACTTATGCAAGCGGCCGAACTGGGCGACGTCAAGACATTGAAAAGTCTCTTCGGTAGGGGAGCTGACGTCAACACAAGAGGCTGGGGTGGTAACCACTGCCTGCTGACCGTCGCGGCCCAGGAAGGCCGAGTAGGCGTTGTGCGTCTCTTGTTGGCCAAAGGGGCGGATGTCAATGCTCGATTGCGTTCAAGGGGACCCACAGCCCTCATGCTGGCGGCTTCTTCCGGACACGATGGAGTAGTTAAGACCCTTCTTAAGCACGGCGCTGATGTAGGCGCGCGGGATTCCAGCGGTGGCACCGCACTCATTAATGCAGCTGTTCGCGGGCATGCTGCGGTAGTCAGACGTCTACTAGCGGCAGGAGCTGACGTCAATGCCAAAGACAACCGGGGCGAAACCGCGCTCATGACGGCAGCTTGGAAATGGCGGTCTGATGTCATTCGTGTCCTTCTTGAGCACGGGGCCGACGTACATGCAACATCGTCTTTGGGACAGACCGCGCTGATGATCGCCGCTCGAAAGGGTTATTCAGTGCAGAATAGAATCATACCTTACGATACGCCCGAGCTGACTCCGGCCAGCGAGCCCTACGCCAACGCCTCGGACCAGGGCGGCGTGGATATAGTAAGAATGATGATTGAGAAAGGCGCCAACATAGATGCCGCCGACAACGCAGGCGAGACGGCACTGTCATGGGCTGCCCGATGTAAGCACTCAGAAACGGCAAACGCCCTTATCAACCTCGGGGCAAGGCCTTCATTGCCCGTCGCCGCAATGCTCGGCGACAAACCACAGATTCAACGCCATTTGTCGGCTGGCTCCGATGTCAACTCCAAGGCCGGCGACGGACTTACGTCTCTCATAGGCGCAACCATACGGGGGCACGCCGATCTCGTGAAGATGCTGCTTGACACTGGGGCCAATGTCAATGCCAAGGATAACGCAGGCCGCACTGCGCTTCACTATGCGACCGTAACACAGCGTGGAGATGTAATCAGGTTGCTTCTTCGAAAAGGTGCCGACGCTAATGCCCGAACGCATAATGGCAAGACCGCCCTCATGTGGGTTGCCGAGTCTGGGAACCGCGGTCTAGTGGAACTACTCCTTGCCAACGGGGCTGATCCCACGATTCAGGACTCCTACGGTGAGACCGCACTCAGCAAAGCTATCCGGACGAGGCGCACGGACATAGTTCGTTGCCTAATTGCAAAGGGAGCCAGTCGCCGTCAATAGACTGACTATGGTCGCGAAACCCTAATGATTGCTGCGCAGGTGGGGTTGGTGCACTCACTTCGTCTCAATCTTCAGTGCGGTATTTCTGTGAATGTAAGGGACAAGAGAGGAAGGACCGCGCTTATGTGGGCGGCTGCATATCAAAAAGTCGAAAAAGTCAAACTGCTCCGCCGCAAAAGAGCGGATGTTTCCTCAAGGTCTTCCCCATCATGGAACCCGTCCCCTTTTCAAAATCGCCCCGTAGCCGTCGCGGGAATCGGGGGACACAACACTGGCTTTATTCACAGGGACCCTCGCTCTCACAGCATGGCCCCATGGCTCGGCCGTCGCACAGCGTGGTTCCCGCTCGGCCTCACCACGTCACGCCGCGTGGTGGACGTTCCATGGATTCCGGTGCGGGACGATGGAGCCTTTGTAACGACCGTTAAGAGGTTGACGGGCCGGGACCCGGGCAAGGGACGATCGGGGCGGCCTTGAAAGCGCCCACTGAAACAAACTATGTTGTGTCCCCCGAATTCCCGAGCATTTCAATACCCCTCGTGCTTCCCGAGATGGAAACCTCGGAGGACTCGGTATCAAGATATGAGAGATCCTGTGCGGGTTTAGGGGGCGGTGTCTTCAAGTCTTGAGGGAACATCTTCTCCTATTCTCCCGTTCTCGCATTGAGATTACATGTTTCTTCCATTCATCGCGCATGAGATGCTCGGACAGAAAGAAAAGGAAGTGATCCGAATCAAAATCAATCCCATCATACGTCGGATCTATGAAATGCCACACGGCTTTACTGGGATGCACAAATACTGATTTGTGAAGTGATTCTCCGTTGAGGCTGAGGCAAAATTGCGAAACCAATCCAAGCCAACAAGAGAAAGCTGTCTTGATCTCACCTTCAGTGATGTCCCATTTCTTCTTGCCGACCTGGAAATAGAGGCGGCCCTCGAACTCATAAACTGCGTAGAAGCGACGAATCAAACCAAGTGCCGGCTCCATCGATGCAAAACCACTTGTGGCTACTTCAACTCTTTGAGGTTCGGCAATCTTCGCCCATGAATAGTCGCCTGTCTGCGGATCGAGGGTGTAAAGGACCCAGGCATTGCCCCATGCGTTTAGGTAGATCATCATTTGGTCATCCTTCACCTCTGCGTCCACTGCCCGCCAATTCGGAAATAGGTCCTCCTGTTACTCGAAGTTCCACACTTGCGGCGAATTCGGGTGACACAACACTGACTAATCTCCAAAATCATTCGGATCAAACCGCCCGCCTGGTCACGATTGCCTGTCTTCAAAATCGGATCGACTCATGATCCGCCTCAAAGTGGGTCGCGAAATCCCAAGGAGCCTGCACGCCTCTCCTTTGTGCCAATTGGTGAACTGCAGGGCCCTCAGCACGTGTTCGTTGACCACCGTATCCAGCGGCTTTATCGATTCCCCCTCACGGGTCGGCTCCGACCGGATCGTCAAGAGACGCGGAAGGCAGTCGGGCATCAGGACTTCGCCCTTGCACAGCACCAGAGACCTGGTCAGCACGTTCTCGAGTTCCCTGACATTCCCCGGCCATGAGTACTCGATCATCATCTCCATGACGTCGTCGCGGACCCTTGTGACGTTCCGGTTCATCTTTGTATTGATCTTGTTGAGCAAGTGGTCCACCAGGAGAGGGATATCGGACTTGCGTTGCCTCAGGGGCGGAACGTGAACCTCGAGGACGTTGAGCCTGAAGTAAAGGTCCTCCCTGAACTGCTTGGCGGCAACAAGAGCCGGCAAGTCCCTGTTCGTTGCGGTAATGATCCGCGCACTGGACCGGAAGATTTCCTCTCCCCCTACACGCTCAAATTCCCGCTCTTGGAGAAACCGGAGCAGTTTCACCTGGACCGCCGGAGTAATGTCCCCAACCTCGTCGAGAAAGATGGTCCCGCCCTGGGCCAGTTCAATCTTCCCTTTCTTCTGATGGGATGCTCCGGTGAAAGAACCCTTTTCATGGCCAAAAAGTTCGCTCTCAAAGAGGCTTTCGACCAAAGTGGAACAGTTCACCGGGACGAACGGTTCGCCGGCACGCGGGCTGTTGCGGTGGATGGCACGGGCGATCAATTCCTTGCCGGTTCCGCTCTCTCCCCGGATAAGAACGGTCGCAGCCGTGCCGGCAACGAGTCCGATAATCTTGAAAATCTCCTTCATACAGTCGGTCTTGCCGACGATATCGTCGACCTTGTAGCCTTGAGAAATCTCTCTGACCGTATCGTCGCCCTTGGTTGACGGCCTTATGCTCTCGGCGATCTTGTCGATGGCGGTTTCGAATTCCACGAGGTCGATCGGTTTGTGGATGTACTCGAATGCTCCCAGTTTCATTGCTTGAACCGTCGTTTCCATGTCCTGGAACGCGGTGATCATGATCACGGTAATGGGAACACTCTTGGCACGCACTTGCCTGAGCATCTCCAGTCCGTCCATTCCGGGCAACCGGATGTCCAACACAAGGATCTCGGGGCGGGTCTCCTCGGTGATCCTCAGCCCGGTCTGCCCGTCCGCGGCGGTGAAGACCTGGTAGCCCTTTTCGCTCAACACCATTCCCAGGGTTTTTCGAATCCCCTCTTCATCGTCTACGATCAACGCTTTCAATGCGGTCATTCACCTCTCCGGCAGGGTTATGATAAACGACGTGCCCCCGGGGACACTGCTTTCCACCTCCACCGACCCGCCGTGCACCTCTATGACATTCTTCACATTGGTCAGGCCAAGCCCGACGCCGCGGGTCTTTGTGCTGAAAAAAGGATCAAAGATCTTTGCCAGGTGTGCCGAAGCAATGCCCATACCCGTGTCGCGGATCTCAACCGTGGCGACCCTTCGTTTCCCATGCAGACTCCATCGGGTCGAAATGCGGAGCGTACCGCCGTCGGGCATTGAATCGACGGCATTGAGCAGAATGTTGAGCAAGGCTTCTTGCAGCTTTTCATTGTCCGCCATTACCGTTCTCTTGCTTCGCGTCTTTTTGCGCACGACCCTGATGCCGGCGTTCTTCAGACCATCCTTGAGTAATTCAAGACATCTGTCGACGACTTGATCGATAACGTAGGCGGATTTGGTCGCCTGTACGGGCCGCGCGAAATCGAGCATTTCCTTCAAGACCCGTTCCAGCCTCATTATTTCCGTATGGGCTATATCGAGGCGGTCCTTGTCGAAACCTTCCAGATCAAGCTTTCTCGCCAGCACTTGGATGTTGGTCTTTATGGAAGAAAGGGGGTTCCTGATCTCATGGGCAAGGATCGAGGCCAACTTGCCTATGGAGGCAAGACGCTCATTCTGTCTCATTTCTTCGTACAGCCGGGCACGGTCCATGGCCGAGCCTATCTGATACCCTATCAGACTCATGAGATTTATCTCTTCGGAGGTAAAATGGTACGGCTTCGTGCTCGCCACGTTAAGGACCCCGTGAATGCCGTGAACCGACATCAACGGCACCGAAAGGAGGGATGTTATGTTTCCGATCTTGCAGGCTGCTTCCACTGCCTCGGGGAACCTGGTATAGTCGTCGCAGGCTATTGGACATCGCTCGCGGGCCACCATTCCTGCGAGCCCCTCGCTGATCTTCATTTGACTCATCTGCGAGACAAACTCGTCGGAAAACCCTTGCTGCGCGGCAAGAATCAGACGTTGACTCGCATGATCTATGACGAACACGGCAACGGCCTTGTCGGAAACTATGGTCCGCAATTCCGAGACGGCCAGTTCCACCACCTCCTGGAGATCCAGAGACCGGCTCACCGTGGAGATGATCTTGTTCAATGCCGACAGTTCGAGATTCCTCAGCCGTATGACCGCCTGAACCTTCTCGTTCTCCACAAGGAGGTTCTCGAGGCATTCGGCTTTCTCCTTTATCGTCATGCCCCATCGAGGAACGGAAAGGCCGATCTCCTCAATCTGTTCTTCGGTACCCACCACAAACTCGCAGCAATCATCGCCCTTAGCGATACATTTCCTTTCCGTCGCGGTGATGTCGCTTCGCCGAGTGATCTGCTCCATGAATGAAAGCAGGACTCCTGTGGAGTAGTGGCATACCGGTACCGAGGAGGATTTCCCTCTCTGAAGAAAGGCCCATGCTTCAAAGGCATCGGGACACGATATCCGGGCAAATCCGTCGGAAAACTTCAACTCCTCAATCCGAAAACTCCCGAAACCGGCCGAGGAAAACGTGTCCACAGCTTCCCGGAAGCCGTCGGGACTTCGGGTAATGAAGCGCCGTTCCAGGGCCGTCCCGGGGAAAGTCCCTTGCCGGCCGGCCTCAAAGACGGCACGCTTGTACGTGTCTTCGCCTGCGACGAGTTTGATTGCTTCCGCCAGGCTGAGCCACCCATTCGACACATCCAGGAGGCACATTCTCGTGCCCCCCACGTCGATCCACCCTCCACCCTTCTTAGAGACGAACTTGAGCCTTTGGTCCTTGAGGCGTTCAATCTGTTGCTCTTTCTCGCCGGCCTCCCGCTTGGCATTCGAATACAGCCGTCCAAGCTTGATCCCCATCTGCTGCGACGCGAGTGCCGAACGTGCGAACACGGCCATAAGCCGCTTCGGATCGGTTTCATCCGCGATCCGTTTCCGTTGCAGGGCTACTGCGGCGTCCCTCACCGCGCCGAAGATCATCATGGGGACGGCGGGATCGAGCGAGCCTCGTTCCATGCGGGCACAGATTGACTTGAGAAAACCGTTGGCCGCGTTCCAGTCGACGATTTCAGGCCCGTCCAGAGGGCCGGCAAGACAGAAATCAACGGCATCCCCGACCAGCGCCTCGGATATGTCCGAATGACCTTCGCCGTCGGCCATAAGGGCGCAAGCCAAGTCTATGAGGGAGGATGAGAGGTTGGCGGAGAAAGGGGCGTCCTCAGGCATCTTTGACACTCCACGCCGCGCTTGACGGTCCGGCTTTTCGTTGGCGCTTAACTTTTCACTCCATTCTGAAGCATGCAACCGGAAAAGACAACCAACAAGTTCGCAGCGTAGTAAGCCGGCGGCTGCGTAGACCCGGTCGCACGTTTTCGCGGGCTTTGAAAGATACGTTCATATCCGGATTGAACGAATCGTTCAGTTTCTTGGCCGCGTGCTCTTGGAATTGTCCCGCGGCTCAAAGATATCGGAAGGTTGTACCTGTCCGACATGTGCGATTTCTTGGCACGGTTCTTGATATGTCTTGAACGACATGATTGGCGGATGGATGGTTCCGAGCAATCGGGGACATGATCCGATTTTGCGAACGGCGCCATGCGACCTCGCAAAACTCGGAATCGTGTCCCCGGATTGCTCCTCGCAACGGTCCTCCGGAAGACGACGGGCAGGGACGCCCGTCCCACGAAGGCAAGAGGGATATCGGTGAGTTCTTTCGTAGCCCGGGCCTCCGTGCCCGGATATTGTTCTTGCCGGCACCCGACATGGCAACGAGACGAAAATGTGGCAATTATCCCTGCTTTGGTAGCGCCAGCCTCCGTGGCGGTATTCTTCAGTGGAAACAAGGTACTATCTCTCGCCCGGCAGGGATGCCGGGACGCTACCGCGTGTTTACAGAATGCGGAATTCAAACAGTTCCGTTCCGATGGCCTTACGATAAACCGTCCCTCTGGGAGACGTGACGGAGAGTCCCGATGGAAGAAGTTGTCCGTACCGTATGTCAGGCGTGTCATTGTGAATGCGGGGTAGTGGTGACCGTAAAAGACGGCATAATCACCAGGGTGGCCGGCGACCCGGAGCATCCCATGAACCGGGGCTTTGTCTGCGTAAAGGGCAAGGCGGCCCCGGAACTCGTGTATCACCCCGACCGGTTGAAATATCCGTTGAAACGCGTCGGAGAGAGAGGCGAAGGCAAATGGGAGAGAACCTCATGGGACGAAGCTCTCGATGCCATTGCCTCGAAACTGACCGAAGTCAAGGACACGTACGGCAACGAGTCCATTGCGGCCATTCACGGTACCGGTCCAAGGAGATCCCTTACCGTTTCGCTTCTTCCCTATGCATTGAAAAGCCCCAACCGCATCAGCGTGGATCTTCATATTTGCTTTGCCGCGACAATTATCGGGGAGCATTTCACCGTCGGCCACCCCGTCACCATGGAGACGGGACCTGACTACGACAATGCCGGATGCATCGTTGTTTGGGGCGGCAATCCCACGAATTCACATCCGGCCAGAGGCCAACGGATACTCACGGCAAAGAAACAAAGGGACGTAAAGCTCATTGTCGTGGATCCGCGGAAGACCAAACTGGCGTCCATGGCCGATCTTTGGTTACAGATCCGCCCTGGTACCGATGATGCGCTGGCCCTGGGAATGCTCAATGTCATTATCCAACGAGATCTGTTCGACAAGGATTTCGTATCGAAATGGTGCATCGGCTTTGACGAACTCAAGGAAGCCGTCAAGGCGTTTTCGCCGGACAAGGTGTCGGAAATAACATGGATTCCCGAGGATACCATCACACGGGCCGCCGAGATGTACGCGGGAACAAAACCGGCCGCCTTACACAGCCGGGTGGCCCTCAATCAGAATCTCAATTCGACACAGACCAGCCGCGCGGTGGTCATGTTGGCCGCGCTTACGGGAAACCTCGACGTCAAGGGCGGAAATCTGCTCCCCGACAACATCGCCGGATATATCCCCTCCATAGCTCTGGCCGGGGTGGGACCTTGGCTGGCTCCCGGGGAAGAGGTGAGGGCCAAGCAAATAGGCAGCGACAAGTATCCGCTCGTGGCCGGTGTTGACGCCATCTTTCCATTCGTTCCCAGCCCCCTCGCCGTTGATGCAATTGACCAAGGAAAGCCGTATCCGATCAAAGCCCTGTTCTGCGCGGGCAGCAATCCCGTGGTGAACGCACAGAACTGCAAGCGGGTATGGAAAGCCGTCAGAGATCGTCTGGATTTGTTTGTGGTGATCGATTTCGTTATGACGCCTTCCGCGGAATTGGCCGATTTCGTGCTGCCGGCCGCGACATGGCTCGAGAGAGAGGAATGTTGCGACCTGGAGTACATGGGTTATGTCGCGGCCAGAAAGAAGGTGATCGAGCCCCTGTATGAGAGCCGGGATGAATTGGAGATATTGATCGACCTGGTGAAACGTATTCCTTGGGCCGACAGAAAGAGCATGCCCTGGGACTGCGCTGCCGAATGCAATGAATGGATGCTGGCAGGCACCGGGTTATCGTTCGAGGACCTGAAGAAGAGAAGTATCATACGTGTCGATCCGGTGTACCGCAAATACGAGACAGGGGGCTTTCATACGCCGTCGGGCAAAGTTGAACTCTATTCGTCGGAAATTGCACGTTTTGGTTACAGCCCGGTTCCGGATTTCAAGGAACCTCCGGAAAGCCCGTTTAGTACGCCGGAACTCATGGAAGAATTTCCCCTTGTCCTCATCACCGGGGCGAGAGAAATCGCCTTCTTCGCTTCGGAAGGCCGCCAGATACCGTCGCTGAGAGAACTGAATCCCGACCCGATCTTGGAAATCCACCCTGAGACCGCCCGGGACCTTAACATCGGCGACGGCGACTGGACTTACGTAGAATCGCCAAGAGTGAGAGGCGAACGGGTGAAACTGCGGGCTCGACTGACCGAGTCGGTCGATCCCAGAGTAGTCAACGCGTCGTACGGTTGGTGGTTTCCTGAGAAACCGGGCCCCGAGCACGGTTGTTTTGAGTCCAATATAAACGTCATCCTCTCCGGGGATGCGCCCAGGGGAGAAACGTGCGCCTCCATAGCGACACGCGGTACGCTGTGCAAGGTCTACAAAGCGGGACAACCGTCCTGAGCGGACGGGAGCCGGCAACATGGCACCACTAACCAGTTTATTCAACCAACCAGAACCGAGAAGGAGGTAAACCCCATGAGCGAACCTGAATGGGTCGTGGGCACGGATATCGGCGGAACCTTCACTGATGTCATTGGAGTGAACCTGAAAACAGGGGAACAAAGAATCGGGAAGGTGCCTTCCACTCCGCCCACGTTCTACGAAGGCGTCACAAACGGACTCGCCGCTGCCGGCCTCAAAGGAGAGGAGACCCTATCCTTTCGGCACGGGGCAACGGTCTCGACAAATGCCATCCTGGAACGAAAGGGCGTAAAAACCGCCCTGATAACAACTGAAGGATTCCGGGACGTGCTCGGCGGCGGCCGGGCGGAACGGATCTCCGCGTTTGAACTTGACTGGGACCCGCCGGAACTTATCGTTCCCAGGCGGAACGTCCTGACGGTAAAGGAAAGGACCGGCCCTTGGGGTGAAGAACTGGTTGCCCTCAACGAAGAGGACGTGAGGACGGCCGCCAGGAAGTGCAGGAAGCGAGGCATTGAATCCATCGCGGTCTGCTATATGGACTCGTTCATGAACCCTTCGCATGAGCAACGTACCCGGGAAATTATCCAACAGGAGCTCCCCGGTGTGGATGTTACACTCTCATGCGAGATTCTTCCTCAGATGCTCGAATTCGAGCGCACCTGCACTACGGTGCTGAACGCCTACATATCCCCCATTCTTAAGACCTATCTGGGCGGGCTGTACGAATTGCTGCAGAACAAATGGGGCTACAGCGGTCCGATCCTGGTCACGACGTCCGGCGGCGGCGTCATAGGGATGGAAGAGGCGATAAGCGTGCCTGCCCGCACGTTTCACTCGTCGCCGGTTTCCGGGGCAGTGGGCATGGCCGGTTACATCGGCTCCCTTGCGGGATTCGACAACGTCATCGCTTTTGAAACAGGCGGAACGACGAACAATGTGTCCATGATATACAAAGGATCGCCTGCAATCACGCATGAGTGGAAGATCCTCTGGAATGTTCCGTGCTGTCTCCCCTCCGTGGACACGGTGTACATAGGTTCCGGCGGCGGCAGCATCGGTTGGGTGGACAAGGGACAGATCCTTAATGTGGGGCCCCAGAGTATGGGTGCAATACCCGGTCCGGCTTGCTACGGTATGGGTGGCGATGAGGCCACCAATACGGACTGCCAGATCGTGCTTGGACGCATAGATCCGAACTACTTCCTCGGAGGCACCATGCAGGTGGACGGGGGCCTGTCGTTCAAAGCGCTCAAGGAAAAGATCGGCGATCATTACGGTTGGAAAGCTGAGGAGGCCGCGGCCAACATGTACATGGTGGCAATGACCAACCTCATGATGGCAATACGCATCCAGACCGTCTCACGAGGATGGGACCCCAGAGACTTCGCAATCATCCCCTATGGCGGCGGAGGCTCTCTCTACGCGTGCGACCTTGCGCGGGAATCCGGCGCCGGCTCTGTTGTGGTACCCCCATTACCGGGGTACGCGTCGGCCTTCGGTGCCATCCGCGTTGACGTAAAACACGAATTCACCGATCCGGTCCATAAGACCGAGGACGAAATCGATTATCCCGCGCTGAACAAACAGATGGAGGAGTTGGTCCGGAGGGCCGTGAGTACCCTCTCCCGCGAGGGGCTCAAAGAGAAAGACATGGTGATTCAGCGTTTCATGGACGTGAAATACTTCAGCCAGAGCCAGTTCTTCACCGTTGAGAGCCCGCCGGGTGAAATCAAGGACCTCGCCTCAGCCACTGTCGAGTTCCTGGCCGCTATGAAAGCCAAATACGGGTACAATTTGCCGCCGGGTTACGTCCCTGTGGAAGTGGTGAACCTCCGGGTGATCGGCATGGGCGTCATCCCCAAACCGGATCTTGTCAAGATTAACCGGACGGGTAAACTGGACGACGCGAAAAAGGCCCCGAGGAAGGTTTGGTTCAAAGACACGGGATTCGTGGAGACCGCCATTTACGAGCGCGGACTGCTCCCCGTGGGCGCAACCTTCGAAGGCCCGGCAATCGTGGAGCAACCCGACACGACGACGGTGCTGCCTCCGCGGACGAACTGCCGGGTCGATGATTACGGAAACCTGATCATTAAGGTGGCAAGGTAGGAGGGTACCATGACGGAGTCCATGGAAGGCAAGTATAAAGTCAAGGAAACACTGAACGAGATCAAAGATCTCAAGATGGATCTCATCACCTTTGAGGTGCTTCGGAACGCCTTTGTGGCAGCCTGCTATGAAGCCTCCACCACCATCGAACGCATTGCGTACCATCCGGTGATCGGAATGGGCAGAGACAGGTCCAACGCGATTCTCACACCGGAAGGTCACCTGGTGGCGCACGGCCATACGGATGCGGCAGCCCATTATGCGTCATTTGAGCCCTCGGTTCAGGAACTTTTCAAGGATATTCCCAAAGAAACCATGAAGCCGGGCGAAGCCTATCTGTTCAGCGATCCCTACCGGACAGGCTCGCACGTCAACGACACCCGGCTCATCAAGCCCATCTTTCACAAGGACGAGATCGTTGCCTTTGCGTGCACGGTGATACACTGGCCGGACATGGGAGGCCCCATGCCGGGAACCTTCAATCCCGAAGCAACGAGCTGTTACGCGGAAGGAATACGCATCCCGCCCATACGCTTGTACAAAGACAACAAGCTGGACGAAGATTGGTACCGATTCATCGCTCTCAACATTCGCGGGAGTGTCGAGCGCCGCGGTGATGTCACTGCCCAGTTCGAGGCGTCCCGTCTCATCGAGCGCCGTATCCAGGATCTGGTCACCCGGTACGGCAATGATACCGTACAACTGGCCTTTCAAGAGCAGTTCAACTACACGGAACGACTCATGCTTGCAGAGTTGGAAACACTCCCGGACGGAGAGTGGGAATTCGACGATTACGGCGACCAGGACGTCATGTCGGAAGGGAAGCCACCCATTTGGGTCCACTGCAAGATGACCAAGAAGGGTACGAAACTCACCTTTGACTGGACACGTTCGGACCCCCAACCCAAGGCATCCTGGGGCGCCACCCGCGCCACGCTGATCGGCGGGAACTACCTGGGATTCATGATCTGCTTCCCCGG
Organism: Pseudomonadota bacterium; assembly: GCA_043806215.1. Lineage (GTDB taxonomy): Bacteria > Desulfobacterota > Desulfomonilia > Desulfomonilales > Desulfomonilaceae > JAVHLK01. The sequence goes on from JAZDHD010000356.1 coordinate 12,239, forward strand.
GCTCTTCCCCCTCAATCACGGCATCATCCGGAATCTTGAAATCATTTCAAAGCCGGGCACCTGCGTGCACGTCCTGGAACCGACCCCCACGACCGGTTACTGTTCGGGCGCATTCGACAAGGTGGAGGCGGTGACCATCGCGTGTCTGGCCGGTCCCATGAGCAAGGTGCAACCGTGGCGGGTCTATCCGGCAGCCGTGAGTCTCACCAACCTCTGTATGGGGGGATTCAATCCGCGGACCAACAAACCCTTCGTGCAGTACACCTACGCAGTGGGCGGCGAGAACGCCCGTACGTTCAAGGACGGCAAATCGCTCATATTCATGCGCTTTTGCAATGCACGGACCATTCCGCAGGAGCTCGAAGAGCGGTGGTTCCCCGTGGTGTACACCCGTTACGAGGCCCGCCAGGACAGTTGCGGCCACGGCTTGAGGCGCGGCGGCTTTGCCCTTGTCCGTGAACTGGACGTGCTGACGGACGTCACCATGACCATCCACGGTGATCGAGAGAAGTACCCGCCCTTCGGGATCAGCGGCGGGACGAACGGAGGCGGTTGCTCGCTCATCATTAACAAGGGTACGCCCAAGGAGTTCAATGCCGGGATGTATGCGACCGGGGTCAATTTGAAGGCGGGCGACCACATCTATTACACATCCAGCGGTGGAGGCGGATTCGGCAACCCCCTGGAGCGGGAGCCTGAATTGGTACTCGAGGACATCAAGGACGAATGGTTGAGTATGGAGGCGGCCCGCACCTATTACGGGGTGGTCATCGAAGAGATCGACGCGGAAGCCTGCGAATACCGGATCGACTACGAAGCTACGACCAAGCTTCGGGAAGAGTTGGCTATAAAGGGATTCCCCGAGGGACGAGGCGCTCACGAGATTCACCCGTTGGGCAAGAATATCAAACCGGCCTGGATCCCGACCGAGGAAGAGGTTCAGCCTCACATTACCGTTTCACGGCCTCCGGGCTGGTAATCTGGGGGAGGGCGGCTTCGGCACCGAAACCGCCCTCCTTCCTCTCCGTCCGCATCACAATCCAGGGAACGCTCTTACCGTAAGAGGAGGCAGATCGTAATGCCAAGCTACCGAGATCATTGGAACCAGGAGATGGAGACCCTTACTCCTGAGATGTATACCCGATTACACGAAGAGGCGCTGCAAAAGCAGCTTGACTATGTGTGGAACAATTCCGAATTCTATCGGAAGAAATTTGGGGATGCCGGTATCGAACGAAGCCGGATTCGCAGCCTGGAAGACCTCGCGTTGCTTCCGTTCACCGAAAAGGCGGAACTGCGCACAAGCCAGCTCGAGGCTCCCCCTTTGGGCACCCACATCGCTTGTCCGAGAGATCAGGTCAAGCGTGTCTATTCCACGAGCGGTACAACCGGGCGGCCGACGTTCATCGGGCTTACGTCCCGTGACATTTCGGTATGGCGTGAGGCCGCGTGCCGGGCGTTCTGGACGGGCGGCTTCCGGCCGGACTCCACGGTGCCTCTGGTGGTCGCACCCTTCTTTATTGCGGCCTCGTACGCCGACGCTCTGGAACACATCGGAACGCTGGTGCCCATCGGGGTGGGGGCAACGGACAGACTCATTGCAGCATTCCAGTTCGTGGGAGCGAATGCTTTTCTCTCCACTTCATCGTTCCCGCTCCACTTTGCCGCGTCGCTGAAAAAACGGGGAATAGAGCCTCGCGATCTAGGCATTAAGGTCATTCTCGCCGGCGGCGAACCGGGTGCGGCCATTCCGTCGGTCCGCCAACAGGTCGAAGAAATCTTCGGATGCCTCTTCCTGGAAATGATGGGCAACGGGGACATGTGCGGGCAGATGTGGTCGGAATGCAAGTACAAAAGAGGCATGCACTTCGTCGGTCAAGGGATCGTGCATCCGGAAATCATCAACCCGGAAACGGGTGAGGTGCTCCCCATAGAGGTGGGCACACGGGGCGAACTGGTCTACACGTCCATTGACCGGGAGTGCATACCGCTCGTACGCTTCAGAACGAGAGACCATGTCGAGGTCACACAGACCGAGTGCGAATGCGGCAGGACGGGCTTCGGCATCCGGGTTTTCGGCCGGACCGACGACATGCTCATCGTTCAGGGAGTCAACGTGTATCCCTCCGCGGTGCGTGACCTGGTTGCTACCTTCACTCCCAGGACCACCGGCATGATTGAGTTACGACTGACCGCGCCTCCGCCGGAAGGTTGGGCCCCGCCCGTTCACGTGGTGGTGGAGTACGGCCCCGATGCCGGAGACCTTGGGCTCCTCAAGAAGGATATCGAGTCCGTGATCAGGGAGAAGCTGATCTTTAGGACAAACGTGGAACTCGTACCCGCGGACACCTTGCCGAAGTACGAGTACAAGGCCAAGCTCGTCCGGAAGCTTTACGAGGAGCAAGGCACCTAGTGCCCCGTTTCCTAAGTGCGGTCGCACATTTTCAGCTTGTGCGACCGTACTTATGCCTTGAAACACTTAGGCAACCGGCTCGGCTTTGCCGAGCCCAACCCCTCGAAAGGAGCTAGTCCATGAAAGGAACGAGATCTGCAACCGTGGTATGGATTTCATTCATCGCCGTTTTCATGTGCCTGACGATGCTGTGCGTGCCCCCTTCTATGGCGGCGGATGAAATAACCGTGGGCTTTTCCATGTCCTTGACCGGAGTCTACGCTGCTGCGGCGTTGGGCCAGATGCAGGCCTACCAACTCTGGGAGGACAGGGTCAACAAAGCCGGCGGCATCAAGGTGGGCGACAAGCAACGGCCCATAAAGCTCGTGTACTACGACGACAAGAGCCAGGCCGCCACGGCCGTGAAGGTCTATGAAAAACTGATCACACAGGACAAGGTGGACGTCCTGCTCTCCCCGAACTCGACATCCATTCATTTCGCGGTAGCTCCTCTTGCAGAGAAGTACAAGGTCCCCCTCGTCGGCAGTGCAGCCGCGTCGGTCAAACTGAGGGACATCAAGACCAATTACTTCTGGTTTATTACCGCATGTCTTCCCGATCGGCAGATGAAGGCCCTGGTGGATCTGCTCCAGAGCCTCAAGGTCAAGGATGTGGCCATTATCTATGTTCAGGACCTGTTTCCCCGGGAAAACCTGGAATTCCTCAAACCCTACCTGGAAAAGGCCGGCATCAATATCGTGCTCCTCAAGGACTATCCTTTGGGGGCCAAGGACCTGACTACGCTGCTCTCCGAAGCCAAGTCCAAGAAACCACAGGCGCTGATTGCGCTGTGCTACGCGGCCGACTCGTTTACCATCACCACTCAGGTCCAGGAAGTGGGATTCAATCCCGATTTCTTCTTCGGATTGGTCGGCCCGGCCACCGTGGTCTATGGACCCAAGTTCAAGGAGGCCACGGAAGGGATCGCAACCATGGGCCACTGGAGCGAAAAGGCGAAATGGCCCGGAGCCAAGGAATTCTTCGATGCATACGTGGCCAAGTGGGGAAAGAAGCCCGACCCATTGAACTCGGTGCTCGCCTACACCGCTTGTCAGATCGTGCAGCAGGCCGTGGAAAAAACCGGCGGTACGGATCCCAAGAAGCTCAGGGACTGCATTGCGGGAAACACCTTTGAGACAATCAACGGGCCGATCAAGTTTTCCGGTCTGGAGAATTTGGAAACCCCGAGTATGATTCTGCAGTGGCAAAAGGGCAGCCTGGAAATCGTATGGCCCGAATCCGCGGCCACGGCCAAACCTTTGTTCCCCAAACCCAAGTGGCCTACAAAGTGATCGGGAGCCCCAAACCATGAAACGAGCACGTATTGCGGAGAAGTTTCTTTTCCCGGCAGTGT
>JAZDHD010000357.1:0-27785 GCA_043806215.1 Pseudomonadota bacterium
ACGGGAGAACTTTGTCGGTTCCACTTGCGTGGTACCCCCGCTTGATGTACGGCACCGTCAATGAACGGAACAATTGGCGCTTAATCGGTAAGGGGCAGGGCATTCACTGGCCTGACCTTGACGAAGACGTCAGCGTACAGAACATCCTCCTCGGTAAGCCGTCGGGAGAGAGTCAGCGTTCCCTGAAAGAATGGCTTGAAAAGAGAAAGGCGTGAGCGCCCGACGCCGAATGAAGTGCAGAAGGCGACGAGAGGGATCGCAGACTCGCCTGTCTTGCGCTATATGACTGTGAGGTGTCTTGGAGCGTTGGTGGAGTGATTTTCTCAGTTCAGCAATCGTCGTCTCCGGTTATCCATACTACGTTTCACGGCGTGGGGTTCGGTCGATGAGGGTGTTTCATGAAGAATCGGACCGTCGGGAGTATCTTGGACTGCCGGGAGAAGAAATCCCTCGGCACCGAGATCCAGCGTTTGTGGCACAGGTCGAGAAGATTACAGGTCGTGACCTGAGCACGGGAAAACCCGGAAGACCTCGTAGGCGTCCATCTTAGAAAAAACCAGGTGTATGTCCCCAGATATCCAGATATCTCGCGTTCTGCGCGGGACTGCGCTCCTCGCAATGACAGGAACGACCTGCGGGATCCTTGAGGAACGGGATTAGGATTACCGCGAATCTGAATGCGCGTTACATAAACCTCAGGTCCGTACGATTCCAACCCGGCACAGGCCGTTTTACTCGGCGGGATGGGGTAAAGTCCGTTCCTTTGCCCATACTCGCCGAGGTCTTCCTGCGAACCTCCCTCCCGGGAACACCCAATACTCGTTTCGATACGATTAAGAGCATTGTAAATCGGATGGGGCCGTGCTAAGAAGACCAGAGCTCCGAACCCGGGTAGGAGGTAGGACGTCTCAAACCGCTCCGGACCTTGCCTTCCCACCGTATTCTTGAACAAACGACAGAGGAGGTTTAGATGCGCAAACTTGCCGTGTGTATCATTCCGGTACTGGCATTGATGCTGGTTTCGTCAACCGACGGTTGGAGCCGCAGCCGTACGACGGTAATCAAGGTGGGACTGAATATACCCATCACCGGGGACATTCCCAAGGTGGGTGAAGGCAGCAAATTCGCGGCACAGATGTGGTTGGAGGATGTCAAGAAGGCCGGCGGCCTGGAAGTGGGCGGAAAGAAATACCCGGTCGAATTGGTCATTGAAGACAATGAGTCCAAACCCGAATCCGCGGTCAAAGCCAACACCAAGATGATTACCGAGGACGAGGTCATTGCCGTCGTGGGGCCGCAGGCTTCCAGCCAGGCCATACCGGCCGGAGATGTTGCCAACAACTACAAGACCCCCATGATCAGCCCTTGGTCCACCAATCCCAATACCACCAAGGACCGCCCCTACGTGTTCCGCGGGTGCTATCTGGACTCGTTCCAAGGCCCGGTGGTTGCCAATTTCGTCACGGAGAAATTCGGCTTCAAGAAGGCCGCAGTCCTATTCGACATAGCAGGCGATTACTCCAAGGGATTGGCCGAGATGTTCAAGAAGGCCTGGGAAAAAATGAACGGGCCCGGCTCGGTGGTTGCCTATGAGAGCTTCACTACAAAGGACACGGATTTCAGCTCTCAGCTGACCAAGATAATTAAGTCCGGGGCCGAGTTCCTCTTTACACCGCAATATTACAACGAAGTAGCTCTCATCGTAAAACAGGCGCATGAGCTTGGATGGAACAAACCCATTGTAGGCAGCGACAGCTGGGGCTCTGCGGAAACCGTCGCGCTGTGCGGGAAAGACTGTTACGGGCTCTATTTCAGCACCCATTATGCGGCAGCGGGAGCCAAAGGGGCCACCAAGGAATTCATCGACCGGTACAAGGAGAAGTACGGCTATGTTCCCGATGACGTGGCCGCATTGACCTGGGATTCCTTTCATCTGATTCAACAGGCTGTTCAGAACGCCGGCAACATTACCGGCAAGCCCAAGGACGACCGCAAGGCGGTCCGCGACGCCTTGGCCAAGATCAAGAATTTCGAGGGAATCACCGGCAAGATGACTTTCACGGAAGAAGGCGATCCCATCAAGTGTGCGGTCATCGTCCGCATAAACGACAAGGGCGAATACGAGTTCTACAAATCAGTGTGCCCATAGAGTCCATCTATAGTGACGCTCATTGAAATTCGCGGTAATCCTAATCCAGTTCCTCAAGGATCCCGCCGGTCGTTCCTGTCATTGCGAGGAGCGCAGTCCCGCGCAGAACGCGGGAAAGCAATCTCAATGCCTCATGAAAGGCTGAGATTGCCACGCCCTCCCAGAACCTCGGGCTCGCAATGACAAACGTGAAGGTGTCCGCAGTATTCAAGGAGCGAGACTATAATAGACGACAATCCCAACGCTGTTTCGTGTCGGGCTGAGAACTCTCCCATAGGATCCCGTGCGTTTGCCTCCGTTTTTTCGGCAACAGGAGCATAACTATGGAATTCTTCCTCCAAAACGTGGTCAACGGCCTGCAATGGGGCAGTTTCTACGCCCTCATCGCCTTGGGTTATTCCATGGTCTACAGCATCATGATGGTATTCAACTTTGCCCACGGCGATATCTTCATGACCGGGGCCTATATTGGTTTCGGAGTAGCCGCTCTGTTGCTGACCCTAGCCGCTGTCTTGGGCCTTGATGTGCCCGGATGGATCACCCTGTCGGTTACCATTGTCGTCTCCATGGTGTTGACCTCCTTCCTGGGAGTGTTGGTCGAGCGTATCGGATATCGGCCGTTGCGCGATGCCCCCAGGGCATCGGCCGCCATTACGGGATTGATGATCGGCATCATCCTGGAAACCGGTAATTTGGCCATGTTGGGGGCCCGTCGGTTGAGCTTCCCCGAATTGATCCAGACCTCCGTCTATGACTTGGGCGGCGTCTTCGTAACCAACAAGAAGATCCTTATTGTGGCGGTCTCATTGGCATTGATGTATGCCTTGCACATGTTCATCCGGAAGACTCGATGGGGCATGGCCATGCGCGCCATGTCCTATGATTTCGAGATAGTGCCGTTGATGGGCGTCTCACTCAATGTCATCGCGCCCTTGACCTTTGCCGTCGGCTCGGCCTTGGCTGCAGCCGCCGGCATTCTTTATGCGCTGGCCTACCCGGTTCTCGATCCGTACATGGGAGTGTTGCTCGGCTGGAAAGCCTTTGTCGCCGCGATTCTCGGCGGCCGGGGATCCATATTGGGTGCCGCTTTGGCCGGTTTTCTACTGGGATTCATCGAAATCTTCGTACCCATGGTCTTTCCCTCGACCCTGCGCGATCTGATTGCGTATTCAATTATTTTGCTCATTCTGGTTTTCAGGCCCTACGGCTTTTTCGGACAGACGCACAGTACCCAACTGCGCCTGTAGGAATCTAAGGGGTTGATACCCCAATCGGGATCGATGACAAGGACGGCCATGGAAGAGATTACTGTGCAGCCCCACGCCTCGGGATCAAGAGCAGTGCGGATTCGAGCGATCTTTGCCAAAGTCCCGGTGCTCGGTTGGCTGACCGGCATCTTGTGCGCGGTATTCATCGAACATCTGTTTGGTGATGCCCTGGCGTATGAACTGTATCTCCCGAAAATGCCGGTACTGTTCGGCTGCCTGATCATGCTGAAACAGCCTTCGCTGATCCCTGGAGCCTTGGCCTATGTTGCCCTCATCTACGTGGTTCCCATCGCAGTAGTCGCTCGTCTCGGGGCGGGTGTCGCCAATCGAGCGGCGGCAATACTGGACCGCGGTCCTCTGTGGTTTTCCGCGGTGCTCCATCTGGGCTTGCTTTATGCGGCCCTTCACTATTGGTCGGATTTAAGCGATTATCGGCTGCTGGTACTCAAGCTGACCATGATTGCCGTGATGCTGACCTTGAGCATAAACGTCATCAACGGCTATATGGGAGAATTCTCATGCTCCCATCCCGGTTTTATGGCGTTGGGTGCCTACGCTTCGTCCACCCTCACCCTGCTCCTTTTCACCAATGACCGCATGTTCGGTGAAGCCCTATTGCCGACCGCTCTTGGGCCGTACTGTTTCCCGTTGGTGCTTGTCATCGGCGGCTTTGTCGCTGCGGTCGGCGCGCTCATCGTGGCCGTTCCCTCTTTCCGTACCCGCGGCGACTACCTGGCCATCATCTCCCTGGCCTTTATGTTCATCGTCAAGAGCCTTATAGAGAATATGGAATGGCTGGGAGGCCCCCGCGGCATGTCCAGCCAGCCTGATTATTCCAGCCTGCCGGTCGTCTTCGTATGGATGGTCGTATGCATCTGGGTCATCAACAACTTCGTGCGCTCCATTTTGGGAAAAGCCCTCAACGCCGTGCGGGACAATGAAACAGCCGCCGATGCCATGACGATCAATACCCGTAGAACCAAAATGGCGGCCTTTATGCTGGGAGCGTTCTGGGCAGGCGTGGCAGGCGGGCTCTTCGCACACGTCATGCGTTTCGTAAACCCGGGAACGTTCGGCATTCAACGTCTGGCCGAAATCCTTGCCATGGTCTACTTCGGCGGCCTCAACTCCGTGACGGGATCCATCTTCGGGGCGGTGAGCATTAATCTGATCAGCGAGATGTTGCGTCCTTTGGAAATATACAAATGGATCGTGATTCCCCTCATACTGATTCTCGTGATGATCTATCGCCCCACCGGTCTCCTGGCGTTTCGTGAGTTCGATGCGAAGAAGATCCTGAAGCCCAAAGCGTAACAATACTGAGGAGAGTCAGGCATGCCCCTGCTCCGGGTATCCGACATGACCCATTATTTCGGCGGTCTCCGGGCCGTGTACAACTTCAATCTCACCATTGAACCCGGGGAGATCCGAGGCCTTATCGGCCCCAACGGAGCGGGCAAGACTACCGTATTCAACCTCATCACGGGCATGCACACGCCCACTGAAGGGTCGGTGGAACTGGAGGGGCGCAGCCTAATAGGCAAGCGGCCCCACCAAATTGCCGCGTGGGGGATAGGCCGCACGTTTCAAAACCTTCTGCTTTGGCGTCACATGACGGTGCAAGAGCATGTGCAAGTCGCACATTACTCTCAGTTGAGCTATGGATTTGTGGGCGCCCTATTCGGCACTCCGAGCCGCAATGCCGAGGAGCGACGGGTAGAGGAAAACGCCGACCGATTGATGGAAATGTTGGATGTTGCAAAATACCGCGATCTGGTCGTCGGCAACCTGCCGTACGGTGCTCAACGCCGCGTGGAAATTGCCCGTGCCATGGCAACCAACCCCAAGGTCCTCTTTTTGGACGAACCTACCGCCGGCATGACCCCCGAAGAGCTCGTCCAAATGATCGGCACCATTCGCCGGGTCCACCGCAACTTTGGCGTGGCCATTCTCTTGATCGAACACCGGCTCAAATTTGTCATGGAGTTATGCCAACGGATCCAGACTCTGGTCTTCGGAGAAGTTATTGCCGAGGGCACGCCGGAAGAGATTCAAAACGATCCGAGGGTTATTGAAGCCTACTTGGGCAAGGAGGAAGTTGCCTGATGCAATTGGTTGTAAGGGAACTCAAGGTTTCCTATGGAAATATTCGGGCATTGCACGGTCTTGACTTCTCCATCGACCGGGAGGAGATTGTGTGCATTATCGGAGCCAACGGAGCCGGAAAGAGCACGGCCTTGCGGGCCGTCTCTCGAATGGTTCCTGCCGAGGCCGGCTCCCGCATGACCTTCATGGATCAGGATCTGCTTCACTACCAACCCGACAAAGTAGTCAGCCGGTTGGGCATCTCACACGTGCCTGAAGGCCGTCGGTTGTTCGGCAACCTCACCGTGAAAGAGAACCTCAAACTGGCAACCTTTGCCCGCAAAGACCGGCAACACTTCAAACAAGACATCAATCAGGTCTATTCAATCTTTCCCCGCCTTCAAGAACGCGAACATCAGCCGGCCGGAACCCTGAGCGGAGGCGAGCAGCAGATGCTGGCGGTGGGCAGAGCGTACATGAGTGCCCGCAAGATGATGTTGCTCGACGAGCCTTCCATGGGCCTGGCGCCCTTACTCATGCTTTCCATGTTCGAGGCCCTCAAACGGATCAACAAGGCGGGTACGACCATCCTCCTGGTGGAACAAAACGCGCGCATGGCCCTGAAGTTCGCCCGCCGCGGTTACGTAATGGAGAACGGTCTTATCGTCTTGGAGGGGGAATCCCGAAGCTTGCTGGAAAACCCGGACGTGAAAAAAGCCTATTTGGGCGGGTGATGCACGGCTCCGTAAAGACCCGCCGCAACTGCAATTCACGATTTATGAAATGCCCCTTAGTGCTTCATGGCGTAAATGCGGTCGCACAACCTGAGCCCCGGAAGATGACGGGCATCCCGCGCGGAACGCGGGAGTCCCACGGTGTACGACGGGCTTGGTCTCTGTTCTTCGTAGCCCGGGCCTCCGTGCCCGGATATTCTTCTCGCAGTCACCCAACATGGCAACGAGACGACAATGTGTGACCGAACTTGTGAAATGAAGCACTAAGCCCTTCCCCTCCTGCCGCTCATGGATCTTCCCCTACGGCCGATTTGAGTATCGACAATCCGAGGCAAACCCTGGTGAAGTTGGAGCCGCAGAACGAACGGCAGCATTCATCAAACCGTTGTTGCCAAAGGGGTTCGAATCCCAAAGCATTATAGGAATCGTCAATCCATTGATAGAAATGCTCCAAGTCTCTCACGTCAAGACATTGGCCTCGACCAATCAGTCGCGTTATGTGCCGTCTCTTTTCGTCGGAAATTGTCGGCTGTTCCATATCCAAATCAAAACAAAGATCCGGCAAACCTCCCTCAAGGGAGTCCATTTCAGCGGATTCGGTAGAATCCAATGTTTCGGCTGTACATGAAGACTCTTCGGACACGTGAACTTCCTTCTCATGGTTTTGGAGCGGCGCGGCAACCCGCGGCAGATTCCGGGAAGCGCCGCTCCATTTCAAATCCAGGACGGACTATTCATCCTTCATCTTCGGCCCCGGGCCGGGCCGGCTCTTCCCCGGCAGCAGCGCCATCATTTCCACTTGCTCAGGGGTGAACAGGGCCAGGGTCTCTCTGTTCATTTTCAAGTCCTCGCCCATGACTTCCCCGGCCAGTTTGACGATCTCTTCGTCACATTTAGCCAGCTTGGCCCGGTCGATAATACCGGACATCAGCATTGTGTCTTTCTCGTCGTGCAGAGCCATCAGAGTGCTTCGGGCTTTCCTCGTCTTGTTCTGAAACGCAACAAGAGCGAGCCTCATCTCCTTGAGCTGATCCTTTGTCAACCCGAGCTTTTCAATGACCGGAGGCGGTGCGGCCAACAGACTACGCACCATGAGTCCATAGGGAGGCGGCCCTGGAGGTCCGCCGAACATAGGCCCACCGTGCGGCGGGGGCCCCGGGAAACCGCCTCCGAACATTGATCCGCCATGAGGAGGCGGGCCGGGCGGAGGTCCCGGAGGCCCGCCGAACATTGCCGCGGCGTGCGGCGGGGGCCCGCCGGCTGTACCGAGAGCAAAAAAGGATGCTCCCGATACGAGAGTAACGAGCCCGACGATCAGCACGACGGCTGTCTTCTTCATGTTGAGTTCTCCTTTCGTTGTGACGGTTGATTGACCCGGTTGGCGACATTCCACGGCCGCGAGGCCACCATCTTGTTCAACCACGACTAATGTAGAGGAGAAATGTGGAGGAAATGTGGAGGAAATGTGTTAAGCTTGAGGAGCGGGTACGATTTACGCCACAGAACACTTAGGGCTTGATTTCCCCGGTAATGCCGCCTGTCTCGATCATCGATTCATGTCTTCATAAGCTCGAATTCTATGGAAATCAGCAATCCTCCCAGGGACGAATGCGAGGCGCGAATTGCCCCGCCGTGCCCCATCACGATTTCCTTGCATATCGACAGTCCGAGGCCGCTGCCCCCCAAAGCCCGGCTCCTTGACCGGTCCACGCGATAGAGTCTGTCGAAGATGCGGTCGAGAGCCTCGGATGGGACTCCCGGCGGAGAATCTTCGAAGACCAGAGTGAGTTTCTCGACCGAGCAATAGTGATTGATGCGCAAGACCCCGGGGGAATCGGTGTATCGAACGGTATTCTCGATGAGATTTGCGAACAGCTGCCGCACGCGGTCTTCATCCCCAACAATGACCGCACTCTTGTCCTCGTTTGGAGGGCCTTCGAGGTGAACACCGGCTTGCTCGAGCCGGGTTTCGAATGTGCCGACGACTTCACGGAGAACAACCAGCGGCTTCACCGGAAGCCTCCGTTGCACAAGATTCTCGGAATCCGCTACAAAGAGTACGTGGAGATCGTCCACGAGTTTGCCTATTCGATTTGTCTCTTCGTGGAGTGATCCGAGCCTCTCGGAGTTCATTTCCCGCACGCCGTCCTGCATTGCCTCTATTTCCCCCCGGAGTATGGCCAGGGGGGTTCTCAATTCATGAGCCACATCGGAAGTCCATTGTTTCCGAAGTGTTTCATTCTTCTCCAGAGATTGTGCCATGATATTGAACGCGTTTGCCAATTGGCCCAGCTCATCGCCGGTGCGCACGTCGATCCGAGTGCCGAAGCGGAGTGAACTCAGATCTTCAGCAGCTTGAGTCAACTTCTTGATGGGAGAAAGCAAATGCTTTGAGAGGAAATACGAGATGAGCCCCGCGAGAACAAACACACACAAGCCGGCAAGCCAACCGGCCCTGGTCTGCTCCCGGATAAAGGCAAGCTCCAATGGATGAGCCCCGTGCTTCAACGGCATGAGGCCGAGCGAGCCGATTGTCCGTCCACCGATGGTGACCGGGCGCACCACATAGCTTCGGACGGGCAACCCGGAAGCCCCGGCCACGCGTTGCTTGTTTTCATCGAAGAGGGCAAGACGAGGCCCGATAAAGCCTCTCTCGGGGAGAGGCGGAAGCGTACCGAACGGTCCCCTCCCCGGGGGAGGGAAAGGCGGACCGTATGGTGCCGTCCGCGCTGCCGCCTTTCCAGCGTATTCATGGATGCGGCCGTCTTCAGGAGGCCCTTGGGGAGGCGGGGACGGACCTCCGGACGAAAACTCCTTGTCTTCTCGCCCTTCGGGCGGCCGGCGGCCCTGTGGAGGCAGAGGCGGAGGCGGGGGAAAAGGATAGCCCGAACCTTCAGGTAAATAGACCCATAGGAATTGGAACCAAACGCCGGGGTCTTCCCGAAACTGCTCCCAGGAGTGCTTCTCCTGATACAGCGAGGCAAGTGCGGCCGTGAGTTCGTCCAGTTGTCCCATTTCCACTTTGGTTACATACTCGGAGAACCGCCGATTAGCCGTGTAATACATTGTGAGAGCCAGAACCACTATCGCGGCCAGAATCGTAATCATAAAGGCTGAAAAAATCTTGTGAAAGAGGTTGAACTTCAATACTTTCGCCTTGTGAACCCGCCTCTAAGGTCAAATCCCCCAGCCGCCGGAAACCGGTATGCCCGCGCCCGTAATATACGATGCATCGGATGAAGCAAGGAAAGCCGCCACCGTCGCTATCTCCCGCGGTTGCGCGGCTCGGCCCAAAGGCGTGTCGTCAATGATCTCCTGTTGGTACTTGTCCGCCATGAATTGTTTTATGGCAGGGGTCAGGGTCAACCCCGGAAGAATCGCGTTAACCGTTATCCCATACTTCCCGACCTCTTTGGCCACGGACTTGGTCATTCCGATTATCGCCGCCTTGGCCGTGCAATAGGCTGTTTCTCCCTTGGCGCCGATCTGGCCATAGATGGAACTCATGCTGATGATCCTGCCCCAACCGGCTGACTTCATTCCGGGGAGCAGGAGCTTTATGAGCAGAAACGCCGAAGTGATATGTATGCCCAAGACCGCTTCCATGTCCTCCGTGTCTATTTTGGCAACGGTTCCGGGACGATCGAATCCCGCATTGTTCACCAGAATGTCAACGAGTACTTCTTCGGCAAGTTTGCCTATTTCGACCCTTACTTTATCCCGGTCGGTGAGATCCAGAGGCAGCGATACGACACTTGTACCCTTTTCCACAAGTAGGTCCGAAACCTCGGCAAGTCCCTCGGGATTTCTGTCTACAATCACCAAATTGGCCCCACGGGCCGCCAACTCTTCCGCGCAGGCTCTCCCGATACCCTGAGCCGCGCCCGTGACGAGGGCCGTATGTCCATGTAACCCCATCGATACCTCCATTGTCTATTCCATCGTGCACCGCAATCCGGCAGCCGGCCTCAACCGGTGCGTTGTCCGGTATACACGATCCATCCGGTCTTTAAAAGAAAGCCGTCTTGCCGGTCGTCTTAAATTTTCGCCTCCCGCCCTTCCCAATAGGGTTTTCTCAATTCCCGCTTGAGAACCTTTCCGGTCGGACCCTGCGGCAATGATTCCACGAACTCCACGGCACGCGGCGCCTTATACTTCGCCGCACGCTCTCGGACGAACCGTATGATCTCCTCCTCGGCGGCGGTTTCTCCTTTTCTCAATACAATAAATGCCTTTGCCAGTTCCCCCTTCACCTCGTCGGGTATGCCCACGACGGCTGCCAACGACACCTTGGGGTGCGAACAGAGGATTCCCTCGATTTCCGCCGGATAGATGTTGGCTCCTCCGGTGATAATGAGGTCCTGCTTTCTATCCACAACATAGAGGTATCCGTCGTCGTCCAGGTATCCAAGGTCTCCGGAATGGAACCACCCCCCGCGATAGACTTCACTATTGATCTCGGGTTTGTTCCAATATCGGTGAATGGAGAACGGAGTCCCCTTCTCCACGATTTCACCCACTTCCCCTACCGGCAGATCAAGATCGTCGTCCGAGACGATTCTTACCCCGATATTCGAAATGGGCACTCCCACGGAATTCGCTCTGCGTACTCCAACGAGGGGATTGAGCGTGGTGAATCCACAGGCCTCGGTCTGGCCGTACCCGTCGAGAAGTATGGTATTGAAGGTTTGTTCCACCTCTTCGATGAGGCTCGGCGGGCACGGGGCCCCGCCGGTGTTCATGACCCGGAGTGATTCCACGTTGTCCCTACCGGGATCGTACTCGCGGAGCAGATATGCAAACATGGTTGGAGTACCGGCGAAATACGTGCATTTCCTTCGGTTGATTTGATCCAGAACTTTTCGGGCGTCGAACCGGTCTACAACCACCATGGTTGCTCCCGAAGCGATTGCGGACATCATGACTACGTTTATGGCAAAATTGTTGAACAGGGGCAGTGCACACAAGAGACGGTCCTCACGGGCGAACTTGTTTCTCGTGCAGCACCCCATGACATTCGACAGAATCGACCGGTGAGTTTGAGTAGCCCCTTTGGGTTGACCGGTAGTTCCCGACGTATACAGGATGCCGGTGATGTCGTCCAATCCTCCCGTGACGTCGGGAGATTCGGTATTGTCCGAAACGATCCGTGCGACGGTTTCCTCATGGGACCCTTGCACCTCTCCATGAACGAACACATGCTTCAGGCCGGGCAGCACGTCTCTAACGGAGCACTCCCCGTGCCACAGGTCATCGTCGGCCAGGATTGCGCATGCCGACGTGTCGGTGCCGATGTGGCTCATCTCGCGGCCCCGGAACATCACGTTGAGCGGAACAACGGTACCGCCGATCTTGAGGACCGCAAAATACCCGACCACGAGCATGAGTGAGTTTTTCATGAAGAGCATGACCCGGTCACCGCGCCCGATGCCCTTGGACCGCAATCCATTGGCAAGCTTATTGACCTCTCTATTGAGATCGCCGTAGCTTAGACCCTGATCTTCAAAGTAAACGGCAATCCTGCCGGGATCGTTTCGAGCCGTTACGTCCAGCATGGAACCAATGGTCTGCATCATTTCAACTGGGCCTCCCTCCATCCCGGTGTCGTCTCCTGCCTCCTTGAACGGCCAGGAACCGGTGCTGAACCTCCACGTTGTCCCTCAATTCTCCGGTTGAACCCTGGAACCGGATCTCTCCCTTGTCCACGATATAGACACGATCGCACAACTCCAAAGCAAATCCCACGTTCTGT
Source organism: Pseudomonadota bacterium (assembly GCA_043806215.1). Classification (GTDB taxonomy): domain Bacteria; phylum Desulfobacterota; class Desulfomonilia; order Desulfomonilales; family Desulfomonilaceae; genus JAVHLK01. Next base: position 11,989 of record JAZDHD010000357.1, read on the forward strand.
TCGCACAGAAGTATGGAAAGCCCATTTTCGTTCTTCAGCCGTTTTATGGCGTTTCCCACTTCCCGGACCACAATGGGGCTCAGACCCTCCAACGGTTCGTCCAGCAGCAGGATTCTCGGATTGATCATCAGGGTCCGTGCTACCGCCAACATCTGTTGTTCTCCTCCGCTCATCAATCCTCCCGGACGGTTACCCATGTCCCGAAGCCTGGGGAATATCTCGAATGCAGACTCAATGGTGAATTTTCCGGGTTTTTTCCGGTTCGCACCTATCATGAGGTTCTCCATGACGGTGAGATCGGGAAATATCATGCGGTTCTCAGGTACGAATCCCACACCCATACGCGAGATCAAATAAACCGGAAGCCCGGAAATCTCCTTCCCCATGAAGTATACCCGGCCGTAACGGGGCGGAGTAAGCCCCATGATACTCCTCAACGTGGTGGTTTTCCCGGCACCGTTCCGGCCCAGCAGTGCCAGAGCCTCGCCTTCCTCCATATGGAGACCGATCCCGAACAGAATGTGACTCGTGCCATAAAAGGTGTGGATATCTTCAACCTTGAGAATCATCACTTCTCCTCGGGCCCGGCAAACACGCCGTACTAAGTGCTTCATGGCATAAATACGGTCGCACAAGCTGAACCGTCTTCCCGGCGTACGCCGGGAACCAGTCTCTTCTTTCTGGACCCCGGCCTTCGCCGGGGAGACGGCGGGCGGACGCCCGCCCTTGAAGATGACGGGCACGGAGGCCCGTCCCATCCAGCGTCCCGCGGGATAGGGGCGCACCTGCGTGTGCGCCCAGGGCGGACACATAGGTCCGCCCTACGAAGGCCGTAGCCCGGGCCTCCGTGCCCGGATCTTGTTCTTGCCGGCACCCGAGCCGGAAGCGCGACGAAAATGTGCGACCGTATTTGAGAAACCGAGCACTGAGCCGGCACGTCAAGAAGTCCCCAGATAGCATTCGCGCACCCCTTCGTCTTCCTGCACTTCCCGGGGAGTTCCTTCGCAGATCTTGATTCCCTGATGCAGTACAACGAGCCGTTCCGCAATGTCGAATACAACGTCCATGTCGTGCTCGGTGAACAGCACGGTCAATCCTTCTTCGTTTCTGAGCTTGTCCATGAGTTCCACGAGCGCCCATGTTTCATCGGGCGCCATGCCTGCCGTCGGTTCGTCCATGAGAAGCATTTTGGGTCTGGTGCCAAGGGAAATGGCAAGTTCCAGGCGTTTCTTGTCCCCGTGGGACAGAAGGCCGCCGGTGACCCGAGCTTGCGGAGCAAGACCCACCATGTCCAGGATTCTTTCCGTCTCTTCCCTCATGAGCGGGGCCGAGTATCGGAACATGTTTCCGTCAAGGCCCCCAATTGAAAACAGAGACATCTGCACGCTCTCGAAAACGGTGAGTCTCGGATAGATATTCGTTAACTGAAATGACTTGGCCAGGCCTTTGCGGCAGATGGTATGTGCAGGTAGTCCGGTAATGTCTTCCCCCTGAAAGTATACTCGGCCGGAATCGGGCTCCAAGAAATGGGTAATCAGGTCAAAAAGAGTGCTCTTACCGGCACCGTTGGGGCCGATGACCGCACAGATCTCCTTGTGGTCGACACGAAGATCCACCGAGGAAACCGCGGTTACCCCTCCGAAACTCTTGGTCAAACCATCCGTGCGAAGCATCTCGGTCATGTCGGAGGCCTCCCTTCGCCATGGGCTCCCCTGCGGGAGGAAAGCGACGCGAGAAGCCCAGTCAATCCGCCGGGAACGAAGAAAACGACCAGGAATACCAGAAGCCCGATAATCAAAGGCCAATGGACGGTGAAACCCGTCACAAAGGCATCGAGAAAAACCCATACCGAAGCGCCCACGAACGGACCGATCAGGTAGGCCGGGCCGCCCAGGATACCCATGAAAACCGCCTTACCCGACGCCGTCCAATCGGCCATCTGAGGCACTACGGTCCGGGTGAACGGAGCGGCCAGAACCCCGGACAGACCTGCGAAAACCCCCGACAAGATAAAGACCTGAAGCATTCGCCTTCTTACGTCTATCCCCACGAACCCGGCGCGGACGGAGTTCTCACGTATCGACCGCAGTGACAGCCCGAAAGGAGATGCAATGATTCTGTGGTAACCATAGTAGGCGGCTGCAACCACGGCCAAGACAAAAAAGTAGTATGCTCGCGTGTTTTTCAGCACTTCCGGGGGCGGAAGTCCCTGAATACCGTTGTCCCCGCCCGTCAAAGCGTACCACTGGAAGATGATGTAGAACGTGGATTGTGCCACGACCACCGTCATGATGGCGAAATAGATTCCCGCCAAGCGCACACAAAGATATCCGGTAATCCAAGCCCACAGGCCGGCGCACAGTACGCCCGTCACGAGACAGAGGAGAAAGGGCATCTCCAGCTTGGTGAGAGACAGGGCGAACCCGTAGGCCCCCAACGCGAAATAGGCGCCCTGGCCGAAAGAGAGCAGCCCCGTTTGCCCATAGAGGAGAGAGAAGCTTGCGGCCAAGAGAACCATTATGAGGGCTTCCGTGGCGACCTTCAGCCAGAATTCCCCCAGAACGAACCCGATCGAGGTCAAGAGCACGGCAACCGCCGAAGCTGCCCACCACGTCCTTTTCATTGAGAATACCGACTCCTTGTCCACTAGTGCAACCGCCCCGCTTGTCCAAGCAGACCCCAGGGCCGGACCACCAGGATGAGGCCGGTGAGGACGAATATGAGCAACGTGGCGAGCTTGGGCACATACAGTATTCCAAAGGAATACGTCAGACCGCAGATGACCGCGCTGAGCGCGGTTCCTGCGAAACTTCCCATGCCCCCGATGACCATCACGCAGAAAGACTCGATGAGGAGTGAATGGGCCTGCCCCAAGTCGACCATGCCCACCACGGTCCAAGCCGAGCCTGCCACGCCGGCCAATACGCAGCTGAAGACAAAAATGCCCATGTACGTTCTGTGAATGGGGATGCCCAGGGCCGGCAGCATCTCTTTGTGCGAGTACGCGGCCCGCAGTATTCTGCCCGTGCCGGTCCGGGACAGCAAGTACCACGTTGCAGTTCCCGACGTCAATCCCAGCAACAGCACAAAGATATCGGCCGCCGGGAGGTTGATGTTTCCGAAGCTCAAGATATTGGACAAGATTTCCGGTCGAGTGACAAACAATGGGTTGGAGCCCCACACCAGTTTCGTAAGGTCATCCAATATGTAGACCATTGCAAACGTGATCAGTAATTGCTCACCGAGTTCCCGGTCATAGAGGTGCCGCATTAGCACCCGCTCGATGACAAGGCCCAGAACGGCCATGGCAAGTCCCGCACAGACGAAGGCCGCCCAGTACGAGAAGGCGTAACCCGCCAATATCTCGTGAAACGTCCACGTGAGATACGAAGCGATCATGTACAGGCTGAAGTGAGCCATGTTGAGGGTACCGACGACGCCAAACAAGAGCGTAAGGCCCGACGTTACGAGAAAGTAGAGTGATGCCCTGACGAGCCCGCTGAATACTTGATTGATGAACAAATCCACCGTACGTCCTCTCCACAGCCGTGGAATCGAAGTTGCAGAGCCCGGTCCCTCCGGGCAGGGAGGAGGGCTCTGCATGTCGCGTATTCATCCTATTCGGGAGTCGGTGTGTGGGGCTATTTGCCCGACCATGGAACGAATTCGATTCCCTTTTCCGCTCTGATTTTTTTTACCTCCTCGGCGCTCCGGAGCAGTGAATCGCCGGGTATCACCTTGGAGTTCTTGCCCAGACAGAATCCCTTGTCCGGGTCATAATAGCTTGTGGCGAAATACTCCGGGCTGTTCATCTGGTGATCCAGAGGACGGAAAGAGAGCTTACCACGGAGAGTAGCGAATTCGGTTGTTTCCAGAGCCTTCGCTACGGCATCGCGGTCGAAGCTTCCCGCCTTCTTGACTGCATCCGCCAATGCCATTACCGAGTCGTAGCTGAGAATCGCCCAGCAGGTGGGGTATTGGTTCTTCACCTTCTTGTATGCTTCGATGAATTTTTTCATCTCAAGGGAGTTGACGGCATAGAAGGCCCCACGGCTGTATATGGTCATGCCTACCGGGAATTCCTTGCCCAAAGCCATCACGTCCCCTTCAAACCCGTGCGAGAGAAACATCGTCTTGTCAAAAAACTTGTACCCGCGGGCCTGACGAATAAACGTCTGATACGCGCTCCCGGCAAGGATGCCCACTACCAGGTCGGGCTTCTGGTTAAGCGTTGCGGTTATATAGGAAGAGAAGTTGGTCTCTTTCAAGGGAGGCCAAAACTCGCCGATCAGTTTCGCGTCGGGCTTGGTCGCTGCCAGTTCCTTCTTGAGAAGGCCCACTGTTGAATGGCCCCATTCGTAGTCGAGTGCGATGGTTACGTACGTCTTGAAATCCAGGTTCTTCAGGTAATTCGCAATTGCCTGAGACTCCATGCGGGAATTGGGTACGACCTGAAAATAGTACGGGTGGATGCGTTCCAGAGTGGCATTCTCGGTATTGGCAATGCTCGAGAGATGGATGACCTTGTGCTCTTTGGTAACCTCGATGACCCCCAGGAGCACCCCGCTGGAGGTCGGACCTACGATGGCATCCACTTTGTCTCGAAGAATCATATCGTTAGCCTGCCGAACCCCCGTTTCCACGTTGGCCTTGGTGTCCTTCTTTACGAGTTCCACCTTTCTGCCGCCGATTCCTCCTGCCGTATTGAGCTGGTCCGCAGCCACTTGGCACGCTGCGAATGCCTCCTCCCCATAGATTGCGTAGGGGCCGCTGAATGGTTGGAGCACGCCGATTTTGTAGACTTCTTCGGCCCCAACGTTGCCCGAGAGGCAAAGACAGAGGGCCAGTCCCAAGGTGAGGACCATCAACCGGCCCGTCGTGACGTTACGGACTCTCATTGAATGTACTCCTTTCTCTAGGTGGATGTTGCCCGGATGAAGAAAAGCAAAGATAATGCCGCGGCGGGTCATTCTTACATGGGATCGGCATCTGTCTTTGACTCTTGGAGGTTGGGTGTCTCCGGCCAATCGCGGGTGGTAACTTTAAGACCGGCGTTGGAGATTGCAGTTGGCCAGTTTCCGACCGGAATTACCGGAAAAACCGTCGGAACCCAACCACTTACCAACGGCCGCTCCGTGACCGCCGGCGGTCACTGTCCGGCCGGTCTCACCGGGTATCGATTATAGCAGTTTTTTGGAAAACGCCACCGTTTTTTTGAGCCTGGTTCCAAGCCGTTGAACGAGAGATATGCCTCTTTACAAAGACCGGCCGGGGGGCGGGCTCGATTCGGGCCGGGGAACACTTATATTTGTTGTGCTGCGGGACGATGATATGTATGAAAGAAGTCCATATCGGGTGTCCCGTCCAATGATGCGGAGGAGATGAGGCAGCGATGCACCGGGATCACTCGGCACCAAAACTACATCGACAGAAAGACGGACAATCTGTGGTTTCGTTACAAATTCATGTCGTTACCCCTCTGTGGGAGTCCATGTCCTTAAGCTCCGCGATGGATGTTCCGGTTTATCTGAAAATGGAAGCCTTGCAGCCTGTGGGGTCGTTCAAAGCACGCGGCATAGGCGCGGCCTGCCTCGACAGTTGGGAGGCGGGGGCGGGCCGCCTGGTAAGCGCATCGGCGGGAAACGCCGGCTATGCAGTCGCCTACGCGGGACGCAAGATCGGAATTCCCGTTACGGTAATTGTGCCCAATACAACTCCCGAGTGGCTCCGGAGACTTGTCCGCAGGGAAGGGGCAACGGTTGTCGTGCACGGGGATTCGTGGGACGATGCGCATGCCTTTGGCACCAAGCTTGCCGAGCAGGAGAACGGAGCCTACATCCATCCCTTTGACGATCCCCGCGTATGGAAAGGACATGCGTCAATCATCCACGAGATTGCCCAAGTCGGCACGACGCCCGGTGCGGTTGTGGTCTCCGTCGGCGGGGGCGGTCTCATGTGCGGCCTGCTGGAAGGAATGCACGACGTCGGATGGACGGACATTCCCATCCTGGCCGTGGAAACGGAAGGAACGGCTTCATTTGCCGCATCTGTCAGGGCCGGCAGTTTGGTGACTCTGGATCGCGTCAATTCGGTCGCGACCACGCTGGGTGCCCGAAGAGTTGCCGCCAAAGCTCTCGAATGGACGAAACGGCATCCAATCATTCCGTGGCAGGTCACGGATCGGGAAGCCGTTAACGCATGCGTCCGCTTCGCAGACGAACACCGGGTATTGGTTGAACCGGCATGCGGAGCCTCTCTGGCAGCCGTATATGACGGAGCCGAGCCGTTGGCGGGCCGTCGGCCGATTGTCGTCATCGTCTGTGGGGGAGCAGGGGTAAGTATTGAACTTATCAATGAATGGAAGAAAAAGCTCGGCTAGTACCCGGGGGCATGAACGCGGTAACAGATTCCGGAAAACTCGAAGCAGCGTCCGGGCGTCTCCCCGGCCTGCGCTGACTTAGTGCCCCGCGGGTTAAATACGGTCACGGATTGCGTAAACGCGCGGTAGCGTCCCTGCGTCCCTGCCGGGCGAGAGATAGTACGTTGTTTCTACTAAAGAATACCCCGCGGAACGCGGGGAGGCCGGCGCTACCAAAGCAGAGAGAATTGCCACAAATGTGCCACCGTACTTCTGCCACCGGACACTTAGTGCTCCATGGCAAAAGTACAGTCGCACATTTTCGTCTCTCAGCCGGCTCGGGTGCCGGCAAGGACCAGATCCGGGCACGGAGGCCCGGGCTACGAAGAACAGTGACCAAGCCGGTCGTACACCGTGGGACGGGCGTCCCTGCCCGTCATCTTCCGCGGCTCAGGTTGTGCGACCGTATTTACGCCACCGGGCACTTAGTGCCCCGTTTCCTAATTACGGTCGCACATTCCCGTAGCGACTGTGGTGAATCCCGCTTTCAGCGGGATGAACCGTCCCGCGGGACGCGGGATTCGCGGTCTTTTTTCGACTCTATCCCGTTCTTCCGGGGGATGAATCCCCCGGCTCAATTCCTAAGTGCCTTCGGCACATTAAGATCGCTGCATCTCAACACCGAAAACGGTGTGCATACGTCGATTCGTGTGCCGGTTGAAGTACGGGTTGCCGGCCGGAATCCTTAAGTTAACGCTTATGGGCGGCCTCCCGGGCTGCGGCGGTTACGTCAGATCCAGCCGCCCTTCCGGATCGGCCTCATAGACTTCGCCTATCACTGCCGCAAAGCCCACTCCTTCGTCCCGCAGCGCAGCCGTGAAATCCGCCGTGAGATCGTGAGGAATCCCCATCACCAGGCCGCCGGAAGTTTGCGGGTCAAACATGAGGTCCACCATTTCCGGAGACATACCGGAGTCAATGGTTGTCCACGTCCCGAAGAATTTGTAATTTGCCCGCGCCCCGCCGGGAACCAGCCCCATGGAGGCAGCCTCCATGGCGCCTTCCAATACGGGAACCTCGCGCGATTGTATCCTCACGCGGCATCGGGATGCCCGGGCCATTTCAACCACGTGGCCGCCCAAACCGAAACCGGTGACGTCCGTACAAGCCCGGACGCCGAACCGCGCTGCAACTTCCGATGCGGTCTTGTTGAGGGTGCACATGGAGGTTACCATGGCTTCTTCCGACCCGGGCGACGCGAGTTGTCCCTTGACGGCGGTGGCGATCAGACCGGTACCGACGGCTTTGGTCAGTATCAGGTCGTCTCCCGGGCGAAGAGAGGAATTGGTCATCACTCGATCCGGATGCACGATACCGGTTACGGAGAGCCCGTACTTGGGTTCGTCGTCCTCCACGCTGTGACCTCCCACCAGAGCGACCCCGGCCTCCTTGAGAATGTCGAGCCCCCCTGCGAGGACGGCCCGCAGCGTCTCTATGCCCAGTTTCTTGAGTGGGAAGCACACGATGTTCATGGCCGTGAGCGGACGTCCGCCCATGGCATACACGTCGCTGAGCGAATTCGCCGCGGCGGCGCGTCCGAAGACCGTGGGATCGTCCACAATGGGCGTGAAGAAGTCAACGGTCTGGACAAGCGCGGTTGAATCGTCCAGGCGGTACACACCTGCATCCTCCGAGCCGCGGAACCCCGTTATCACGTTGGGATCATACGGCTGGTCAACTCCGCACAATGCCTGGTCCAGGTCCCCCGGACCAATTTTTGCGGCTCAACCGGATGTTTTGCTGAGGCTGGTGAGCCTCACGGTCTTCTCAGACATTGCTTCTCCTCGAAACTAGCGATTGTCCGGCAATCCGTGCATCCTCATTCCCGGAACGCGCTCCTTTTTCGATCGGACACATAGGGTGTTCCTATCAATAATATATATACACCAAATTGGGAAAAGGAGCGAGCGGTCCATCTTGTCTGGTGGGGGGTTCACATCGAAGAAGTGAGGATCAGAAGGAGACGAGCGGACCCCGCGGCGCCAATGCACCGGGAGCCTACGCGAATACGGCATTGTGGGATGTGGCGAGCCAAGCGAACCGCATCGTTGAAGGCGTCTCCGCCCGGCGCTCGTGGAGAAGAGACCGCGTACGGAGAGCGGAGTCCGGTCTTCTCTTACGGAACATGACGGGCAGGGACGCCCGTCCCACTGACGGTTCTCAGTGCTTTCTTACCGGGACAGGCATCCTGCCTGTCAATGATGGGCAATCGGGGACATGATCCGATTTTGCGAACAGCGCCATGCGACCTCGCAAAACTCGGAATCGTGTCCCCGGATTGCCACAAGATTTGTTTCCCCTCGTTCCCAGGCTCCTGCCTGGGAATGCTAATCCGCCGGGGGGCTCTGCCCGGTCTTCGGCCCGGAGTCCGGGTGGCTTTCATGCTCGGTTGTGATCCCCGAATCATGGGGGTTGGGAAACGGAGCACGAAGCCTATTTCACGATATTGAACCGGATCGGAGACTTGAGCAGCACAAATGATCCGTTCACAGATTCCAGCGGGATCGACGATCCGTTCGATTCCAGCCGTTCGACGTAGTCAACGTTTTTCTTGATCAATTCCGAGACGTTCTTCACATCCTTCGGGAGCATCCTTACGCACCCATGGGATTGCCGATGGCCTATGCTCCGGGGCGCGTTTGTTCCGTGGAACCTATAGTCGTAGTCTTCCAGCCTGACCTGCCTGTCAATCTTGTCTTCCACGCCTTCCTGCTTCTGCCTGCCGGAGCCTATGGGCCGCTTCTTCAGAAGCGGCGCCATTACTCCGCCGTACACCTTGCGGCTGGGGGACTGGCCGACTGCCCAGGCCCGGTTGGCAGGCGGTATCCACCACGGATCCCGGTCGTAGATATGGGTAACGTAGTAATGGCCCTCGGGCGTGGGGAACTCCCTCGAGCCCAAGCCCACCTTGCATTCGTAGAGGACGTCTTTCTTTCCTGAAGGCAACAGTCCAAGAAGTCTGAAATCGCACAGGGAGTGACTCACCTCTATTTCCAGCCGGCTGAACTTGCCCTCCCGAGACTTCATGAATTTTCCGACCGACTTGAGATGGTCTCCAGGCATGAGAAGCGCCTGCATCTGTTTCCGGCTCACGAGAGCGGGCGGTCGAAACGCCGGCGGAGGAGTCCGGGGAGGCTCTTCCCCTCGCACTGTCCCGTTCGTCATTTCCGGAAGTCCCTTGAACAGGGCCTCGCCGACCGAACCCGGGAGCGTACCGGCATAGGCTTCCCGCCCCGTGGTCTGCTCCACTTCACGTCCGGCAGAAGCCTTCACGAGGGATACATGCCGAAGTACCGCAGTCTTGCCGGATGATTCCTTGCGGGGACCGATCTTGGCATCGTGCCGCGGGTAACGTCCGGGCCGCCCCGTCATGGGCACTGATTCAAGGTTGCCCGGGCCGCGACGTCCTTGGACTGTTGCCGCATTTTCCCGTGACCGGGAAACCCGTTGAGAAGAATCTTCCGCGCCGGCGGGGGAAGAGAAGCACGGAGAAAACGCACCGACCACACCCAGAAGAACAATCAGAAGATGCACCATATTCATCCCTCAACACTCAGTGCAAGTATGGAAATAATGCGTAAATTTAGCACGTTGAACAGGAAAAAGCAATCCCGAAGTTATTGTATGACATGTATAAAATACAATTACAATGTGTTATTTTGTTTTATTAATGCATAACATTAAGTATATCGTCCGGGATTGTTGACGAACCTGCCGAGGTCTTCAAGCCTCCGGCCTGCCGTGTCTTGAATTCAGGATAGTGAACCCATCGGAACAAGTGCATGGCTCAACGAATTGTCGTAACCCGCTTCTGATGGATTCTCTTCGGGCATCCCGGCAAATCCGGCGGGGTGACGTTTTCCTTCTTGTCTGAAATTCTTGACACAATTTGCAGGCACCATTAGGATGGAATGGATGCGCGGTTTTCAAACCGCCCCGTGGGGTGAATCTTCTCCGGGCCGGCCGGAGACAACGAGAGGTGAAGCAGCGTGAAAGAGCTATTGTCGGGAAACGAAGCCATAGCGCGCGGGGCCGAGGAATACGGTGTCCGATTGGCCTCGGCATATCCCGGGACTCCCAGTACGGAGATCCTGGAGTACATCGGGAAGCGGTACCCGAAGATCAAAGCCGGTTGGGCCCCTAACGAGAAAGTGGCCTTGGAAGTGGCTGCCGGTGCGGCCTACGGCGGTTCGAGGTCCATGGCGGTAATGAAACATGTGGGACTCAACGTGGCGGCAGATCCCTTCATGACGCTCTCTTACACGGGCGTTAACGGAGGCCTGGTGATCGTGGTGTGCGACGATCCGGAGATGCATTCCTCTCAAAACGAACAGGACACCCGAAACTACGCGAAGTTCGGCAAAGTCCCGTGTCTCGATCCCTCGGACAGCCAAGAGGCAAAAGACATGATGGGAGAGGCCTTGAGCATCAGTGAGACGTTCGATACTCCGGTGATCCTCCGCAGTTCCACCCGCGTGTCTCATTCCATGTCGCTGGTGCAGCTCGGCGAACGGGTCGAGGGGCCGAAGGAACTGGGCCTGAAGAAAGACCCCATGAAGTTTGTGATGCTCCCCGCAATGGCGCGGAAGAGACACCCGTTTGTTGAACAGAGACTCAAAGACGTTGCAGCGTTTGCCGAAACCTTTCCCTTCAACAAGATTATGATGGGTGATGACTCGTTGGGGATCATAACCGCAGGCGTTTCCTACCAGTACGCCCGTGAGGTGATGCCCAATGCGTCGTTCCTGAAACTCGGGATGGTATGGCCTCTTCCCGAACAGATGATTCGCGATTTTGCGTCGCGCGTCAAACGCCTGGTTGTCATCGAAGAATTGGATCCCTTCATCGAGGAAGCGGTCAGGCTGATGGGCATCCGAGTGGAGGGCAAGGAACTCACGGGGCTGTGCGGGGAACTCTCGCCCGAGAAGGTGGAGATGGCTTTGACGGGTTCGTCCTCGGCCCGCAGCATCGGGTCCATCGATATGGAATTGCCCCTGCGGCCGCCCAACATGTGCCCGGGCTGTCCGCATCGTGCCACATTCACTGCCCTGAAGAAGAACAAGGTCTACGTGGCGGGCGATATCGGGTGCTACACCCTGGGAGCTCTGCCTCCGGTGGGAATGCTGGACAACTGCCTGTGCATGGGCGCCGGCATCGGTATGGCTTCAGGCTTGGACAGATCGCTGGGGGAACTTGCCAAGGGAAAGGCCGTTGCCGTGATCGGCGATTCCACGTTTTTCCATTCAGGCATGACACCTCTGCTCGAGCTCGCGTACAACGGCGGATCGACCACGGTGGTGATCATGGACAATCGTATAACGGCCATGACCGGAGCCCAACACCATCCCGGGACCGGATTCACGCTCCGGGAGGACCCCACCATCGCCGCGGATATGGAGAAGCTGGCGGAGGCTTTTGGTTTCAAGAGGATCCGCACGGTAAACCCCTACCACGTCAAGGAGTTGCAGGACGTGCTGAAAGAGGAGTTGGCGGCGGACGAGCCGTCTCTGGTGATCTCTCGCGCACCGTGTGCTCTGCTCAAGGCGAACCGGATCCTTCCCGACAAACCTCTCAAGATCGATCAGGACCTCTGTATCGGGTGTAAGGCGTGCATCAACACCGGCTGTCCCGCGTTGGAGTTCGTCAAGATCGAAAATCCCCCTGAAGGGGAGAAGCGGAAAGGGTATTCGAGGATCAATGAAGCCCTGTGTGTGGGCTGCCGAACCTGTTTCGAAGTGTGCAAGTCTGATGCGATCAAGGAGGCGTCATGAGCGGGGACCGCGTATATAACGTACTCATCGTCGGAGTGGGAGGTCAGGGAATCATCCTGGCGAGCGACGTCCTGGGAAAGGTTGCGGCGCGCCACGGGTACGACGTGAAGAAGAACGAGATCCACGGCATGGCTCAGCGTGGGGGCTCGGTTTCCAGTCATGTCCGTTTCGGCAAGACCGTGAGCTCGCCGATCATCAAGATGGGCGAAGCGGATGTGCTGCTTTCCTTTGAGCAGATAGAAACGCTCCGATACTTTCCGTTCCTATCCAGGGAGGGCAACGTGATCGTGAACGATGAGAAGATCCTCCCGCCGGCAGTGTTCACGGGAAAACAAGAGTATCCTCGCGGCGTGCTGGAAAAGATTAAGGAAAAGGTACCGAAGGCCGTCGTGGTGGATGGAATCGACGTGGCGGGAAAGCTGGGCAATCCCCGGGTGGTCAACGTGGTGTTTCTCGGGATCCTCTCCACCTACCTGGATATCCCTCCGGAGACCTACGAGGAAGTGCTCAAGGAGTCTCTCAAGCCCAAGCTCGTCGACATCAACCTCAAAGCTTTCCGCGAGGGACGCAGCATAGCCGGGGCATGAGTCCCTCCCTCCCTTGATTGAACCGTGCGTCCTTGGATCCGGGCGATTCAGGGACGGCGCCCGCCCTTGAAGATGACGGGCAGGGACGCCCGTCCCACGAAGATGACGGGCATCCCGCGTGGAACGCGGAAGTCCCACGGTGTACGACCGGCTTGGTCTCTGTTCTTCGTAGCCCGGGCCTCCGTGCCCGGAAATTCTTCTCGCAGGCTCCCAACATGCCTACGAGACGACAATGTGTGACCGAACTTATGAAATGAAACCCTAGTGTTCTATGGCGTAAACCTCCATGATGGGGCGATCACAACTGACCATGAAAATCGCTCGGTGTTCCGGGCCGAAGACCGGGCAGAGCCCGTCGGATAGTCATTCCCAGGCAGGAGCCTGGGAACGAGGGGAGGGGTATTTTCAGACAAATACGGTCACGCATTCCGAAAAACCGCGGTAGCGTCCCGGCGTCCCTCAAGAGTTCGTTCAGAAGTAAGCTTCGCAAAAGGAGATATGGATGACCGAGAAGAAGAAATGGGATTCGGAACGGGTGCATCAAGAAGTCTATGATGCGCGTACCAAGATGTTTGTTGTCCTCAAGGTCTTGGAGACCGGGAGCGTTCAACTTGGGGAACACCCCGAATGGGCCATCCTTATCAAGCCGTTATTGAACGAGCTCATTGAATACGCCCAGGCCGTGAGCAGCATGGCCGGCGAGGAGAAACCCGACGCCGGTGAACGGCCTTGACCTCCGGAAACCCCCGTATCCCGTTTCGCACATACGGCGGCCGATTCATTCGTGTCCAATGACTTGACGATTCCGAAATTGAAGGTTGCGGGAGAGTAAATCCGGCGGGGGACGAACCGTGCGCCATGAAAAAAGGGCCCCCCTTGTACGCTACAGGGGGAGCCCCGAAACGGCGAGATCTCCTTATTGAGGAAGGCCGACTCCAGCTACTCTGCTACCTGCCCCATTGAAATTTCTTCTTGGACGATTCTTCCCGCACCTGCACCTGGGGAGCAGCGGGTTGTTCTGGAGTCTGTGGAGAAGCCGGAGTTTCCACCTGTGGAGAAGCCGGGGTTTCCACAGCGGCTTCCGGCGCGGCGCCCGGTTCCGAACCCACTATGGAGGGTTTAGTGGGGGCCCCCCAAACGATGCTTCTCTTGGATTCGGGTTTCTTCGTCTCGCCCCAGGCTATCTCCGATCGGGCCGGGGGGGCGGGTGTCCGGGAATCGCTTCGCGTAACGTTGGGCCGGGCGGTCCGCGGCGGCCGAACTGCGTTTCTTCTCGGCTGAGGCCTCGCCTGTTCAACCGCAGGCTGAGCCGAAGGAGTTGCCGCCCCACGAACTTGCGTAACCGGAGCCTGCTGCGCCGGCTGGGCTTGCTGGACTTGCTGCACCCCGGTGTCCTCGTCTTCAACCACATACCTGCCGTTCCAGTAAATGGGGTTTGCAACGAGGTCGTCCTTGTCCAGCACGACGGTTCTCAATGCCTCACCCCTGTCCGGAGAGGAGGCCGTTGACCGCGTCGAGACCGTTGGCGCCGCCGCGGGGGTTGCAGCGGGTTCCGCGTAGGTCGTAACGGGTGAGGTACCGGCGTACCCCTGCGGAGCGTATGCTTGCGGCTGGCCGTACGCCTGCGGTTGGCCGTACCCCTGCGGCTGCCCGTACGCCTGCTGACCGTAGCCCTGTGGTTGGCCGTACGCCTGCTGACCGTAGCCCTGTGGTTGGCCGTACGCCTGCTGAGCGTAGCCCTGCTGACCGTACGCTTGCGGCTGGGCATATCCCTGTTGTTCGTACCCTTGCGGTTGGGCGTACGCCTGCTGATCATACCCCTGCGGTTGGCCGTACGCCTGTTGCCCGTACGCCTGCTGACCGTACGCTTGCGGCTGCCCGTACGCCTGCTGCCCGTACGCCTGCGGTTGACCGTAGCCTTGTTGTTCGTAACCTTGCGGTTGGCCGTACCCTCCTCCGGTCCATCCTTGGCAGAAGGCGGACCCGGCAGCGGCAAGCACTACCATGCAAATCCCGCAAGCGAAAACCAACCCTTTCATGCTCAAACTCCTTACGTTCCCCTCAAGAAGATACTACTCGAGATCGGGAAACTTGTATGATAACCAAATGGTACCTTGCATAAAAACTTTTTTCTTGGAATTCTAACGAATTCGGCCGAAAAAATCAAGCTGCTTTTTCATGTGCCGCGGCGCATTGACTTCGTGCGCCCAGAAGTTTATCCTCGCGCGCCATGAAAATAGCCCACCTTTCGGATCTGCATTTTGGTCGTCAAGTTTCTCAAGAACGACTGGATTCTCTGAGATACGATCTTACCTCCCGCGGGCTTGATATGATCGTAATATCCGGAGACATCACCGACCGCGGCACGCTATCCCAGTTCGCATGGGCTCGCGGGTTCCTCCAAAGCCTTGCCGTACCATTCATGACCGTTCCCGGGAACCGGGAAATCAGTGTGAATGCCTTCTGGGAATGGATGTTTCCACGATTCGCGATGAAGCGCTACAGCCGTTTTTTCGGCCCGCCGGACAAGATAATCCATCGGAATGAAGGGTCGGACACCGTCATTTTTGGTCTCAATTCCGTCCACCCGTTCCCTTCATGGCCCGGAACCATATCAAGAGACACGCGTTACTGGCTCAGGGAACAGGCTGCGCGATTTCCCGAATGCAGCAAAGTCCTCGTCCTCCACCACCCCGTCCTGCCCGTGGTACGGAGTTCGTCGTTTTGGGCGCATGCCCTATCCGATGCCGGAGAAGTGCTCAATATCTGCTCCAACACGGGAATCACATTGATCCTGCAGGGACACAAGCATCGGTCATCCATCATGGAGATCCGGTTGCCCCAACGCAACGCCCGCGTTGTCGTCTCCGCATCCGGAGCGCCCCTCATTCCTCACGGGGATTCAACATACCACGTCATCGACGTTTCCCCCGGGCTGATCATCATCGAGATCCGGGGTTTCTCGGAAAACGGATTTTCCCGAGAAGGATCCTACCGCTTCCCCTTCCCCGACGCTGCCGT
>JAZDHD010000358.1:0-8373 GCA_043806215.1 Pseudomonadota bacterium
TCTCCACGGGGCTTTTGTCAGGAGGTCTATCTTCTTTGTCAAGCAGTAGAACAGATCCACTGGGGCCGGAACAAACAAGTCGACTCTTCTGTAGCCTATTATGATCCGCATCCTCCACGTCATCAACTCGTTCGGCCGAGGCGGATCGGAAACTCAACTCCTGCAATTACTGAAAGACTACGACCGAAAGCACTTTCACATAGACGTGTGCACCATCGGCTCCGAACCCGGTCCCCTCGTACTTCAGGCCCGAGACCTCGGGGCCAAAGTATTCTCATGCCCCAAATCCGTAAACCTCATTTCTTTTTCAAGGCGTCTGACTCGTAAGCTTCAAGGAACACGGTTTGACATTGTTCATGCGCATTTCGACGCTTGGAGCGGACCCATTGTGCGGGCAGCCGCGTATGCCGGAGTTCCTGTCCGCATAGCTCATGTAAGGTCATCCGGCGCCCAGGGTATGGCAGCCCCCACCAGCTTCCCGGCAAGGATCGGCCGAGCCATGGTGAATCGCTGGGGACGGCAGTGGATCAAGAAATACGCTACTCATGTTTTTGGAGTCTCCAAGGCGGCTCTCGATGCACGGTGGCCGGGTTGGCAGGCAAACCCGGAACGTTTCATGGTTTGGACTGCCGGAGTGGACACTCAAAATTTCTCCCCGGCCGAGGACCAACTCCAGACCGGCGCAATTCCCCAAATAGTGTGCGTGGGAAACTTCTTTCTCCGGTCCAAGAGACAGGATCTTGCTCTTCAGATCTTTTCGCTGGTTCGGAAGAGTGTTCCTTCAGCCCGGCTCGTTCTCGTGGGGCACGGAACTTATGAAAAGGATTGCCGAGAGTTGGCAAAACAACTGGGACTGGCGGAATCCGTGGATTTTGTGGGCTTGTGCAATAGGAGTGAAGTCCTGAGCCTTCTGAGAAACGCTGCGGTGTTTCTCTCCTGTTCCGAAAGCGAGGGATTGTCCAATGCTCTCCTGGAGGCGCAAGCAGTGGGCGTGCCTGTGGTCCCGAGCGACATTCCTGCCAACAGAGAAGCATTAGCTCCGGATTTGCACGATTACATGTTTACACAGGCCTGCCTTGAAGATGCCGCGTCCAGCATTGTACGGATTCTGAGCGACCCTGAACTGAGAAGCAAACTCGGACATGCCGGCAGACGGCATGTTCAAGATCACTTTGATTCTCGGCATTGCCTCGCACGGCTGGAGCAGTGCTACAGGAACTTGGCCGGATAGGCACCTAAGAGCTTCATGGCGTAAATAAGGTGACACATTAACGTACGCCGTCCGTGTCTTGGTAGCGCCGGCCTCCGTGCCGGTTTCTTTTCATCGATCGCCCGGCAGAGACGCCGGGTCGCTACTGCGCGTTAAAGAAATGGACACCGTATTTCCAAAACGAAGCACTAAGAATGCATATCGCTGATATTCCCCTCATTTTTCTGGTGGCCGCGGCCATACCCATTCTTGTGGAACGTTCGCTGGACCGTCAGACCTTCTCAACGAATCTTCGCCACAAGATCATTCTCGGTGGATGGATATGGCTTGCGTACGCGGTATGTCATGAGATGATCTCCGGCACGCTTTTTGGCATCTGGACTACGGATGAAATTGTGCACAATATGCGGGCCGGGGACGTCATGAAATTGATTGACCAGGGCAAATGGGATGAGGTACGGGCATTTGCCGAGCCCGGCACCAATGCCTGGCAGCTCTATCTCGCGCTCCTTTACAGCTTTACCGGGGTCTCCAACACCGGGTCAACGATCATCAACATGTTCTTTGCCTTTTGGGGCGGGCTCATACTGGTAAGAGAATTCGTCAAGATTCTTCCCTCCGTCCCTCCGAGAACGTGGCCGCTCGTGGTCGTCTTCTTTCCGTCGGTCATCTACTGGTGCACCTGGAACCTCAAGGAAGGTTTCATGTACTGGGCCGTTTGCTTGGTCATCTCCGGCGTGGGCGTGAAGAAACCCACACTAGGCGATATCCTGCGCGTGGGGACGGGCGTGATGGTAGGGTGCTTACTCAGGCCGCATATGATAATCGGTTGGTTCCTGGCCGTAATCGGCGTAAACCTTCTTCGGCGCGGTAGGGGCCCTTTGGCTCTGCTGAGCATGATTGTGCTGCCCCTTGCGGTCACGGCAATTTCCTCAGTGGCAAAGATAGAGACTCCCTCAGTCGAAAACGCTTTGGATAGGGCATACGGACAAGCCAAGATACTGAGTGAACGAAGCGGGGGGTCCACCATACACTATGAAGAAGGCAGGCCGATTCTCTTCGTGTCCGGTTTTGAAAGCCTGTTCTTCCGGCCATATCCCTGGCGTGTCCGGCATCTCGGCTTGTTGCTCAGTTGTCTGGAAACATGGTCAATGACTCTGCTCATGTTTTGGGTCTGGTTGAGCATGTCTCCGCGGAAATGGGGTCATTTTCTCAAGATGCCCCACGTGAAGTTGGCTCTCCTTGCCTGTGTCTATTTTTCACTTTTCTTCACTTTCCTTGCCAACGAAGGCTTGCTGGCGCGTCAGCGCGTTCTGGCCGTTCCCGCACTGCTGATCTTGTCCATGATACCCATTCTGTATATACGGGCGGCCAAGACAGTGGAGCAGCGTTTACGCATGCGGCCTGCGCTACGTTCGGCAGCCTATCGTAACGCGACGCGTTGACAGCCGAGTAGTCACTCGCCGTGAAGAGGAAATGAACCACCAAGACACCAAGAAGAGAAAGCGGACAATCCACAGATTCCTAAGCGCACCCTTCGGCCGCAACCAAATGGCTCCCACCACGAATGAACACGAATGAACACAAATTACTGCTAAGAGAGGAAGTGTTCCAGATCGTGGGTTGTGCCATGGAAGTGCTCAACACTCTTGGGCACGGGTTGCCGGCGAAGCCCTATGAAAATGACTTACAAGCAGCAACCTCGTTTTGATGTGATCTATAAGGGCGTCAAGGTCGGTAATGACATTCCTGACTTGGTTGCAATCGATAAGATCGTAGTGGATGCCAAGATGATTGATCGTATTACCGACATGGAGCGACTGGTTCTTTGACTTCATTCGAGTGCATTCGTGTCTATTCGTGGTTCTACTCCTGCCACGAATAAACACGAATGCACACAAATTATTGTCTTCATGTTTGTGTAATCTGTGGAATCACTCTGTTGCCTTTCCGGAAGGTTGTGAATGGAAATCAGTGTGACCATGCCGGTGTACAACGTGGACCCGTACCTCCAGCAGGCCGTGGAATCCGCGTTGGCTCAGCCGGAAACTGCAGAGATCATCATCGTGGAGGACGGATCCAATGATGCCGGCTGGACCATCTGTCAAGATCTGGCACAAAGAGATTCAAGAATCCGCCTGTTTCGCCACCCCAACGGGGAAAACCGAGGGCTTGCGGTCAGCCGCAACCTGGCAATCGCTCAGTCACGGTGCGAGTATCTTGCGTTTCTCGATTCCGACGACTATTACCTGCCCGGCCGGTTCACGAAAGCGGCACAGCTCTTTGCGGAAGATCCGAAGATAGACGGTGTATGGGAAGCCGTGGGGCTCTCGTTCGAAGACGAAGAGACCAAGAGACGTTTCAGTGATCCGGACAGAGCTTTGCACACGATTATTGCCGGATTTGATCCGGACAGTCTCTTGCAGGATCTCATAGAAAACAAGGGCTGGTTTCATTTCGACGGGATGGTGGTGAAACGGTCACTCATGGAAAGGACCGGCCCGTTTGAAGAGAACGTGAGGACAGGGACCGTGCTTGGAATGGAATTCAAGATGGCCGCGGCCGGCCGCATCGTACCCGGCAGCCTGGACAAACCGGTAGCCATGCGGAGAATGTACGGGCAGAGCATAACCGCACGCATGCGCCGTGCTGCAGATCTCCGGGACAATAAGAGAGTGTTTCGAGAAGCCTGGGAGTGGGCCAAGGACAAAGACTTGAGCCCCTCCAAGAAGTGTCTCATGTTCTTGGCCGCATGCTGGGGGGACGCCGTGCCGTACGCGGACTCGCCGTGGCCTGTGCCCCAACTGGCCAAGGCGGCGAGTCTTGGTCTCAACCTTGCGCAAAATCCGGGAATGCTCTTCTCGCCGGCATTGTGGCAACTCCTGGCACGGCGAGCCGCCAAGAAACGGGGGTGAACGCCGGGGAGGAAAAAAGGAATCAACCACCACAAAGGCACCAAGTAAGACAACAAGAAATGGGGCAGGAAGACCGAGCGAAGAGACCGGCAACGAGGCAGGCGCTACCAACCCCGAGTTATTCACCCCGTTCCCGGGCTCTCTGCCCGTTCATGGTAGGGGCGAATGGCATTCGCCCACGGGCGACCGCCGGTCGCCCCTACAGACAGACGAGATGGGATGCGACCTACATGACAACCGACCGACCGATTCTTGTGTATGTGACGACCATCCCCCTCAGCATGAACCGCTTCTTTGAGAAACAACTCAGTTTCATGCGGGATCACGGTTTCAACGTGGCGGCCGTCGCTTCCCCCGGGCCGATGCTCGACGAAGTCGGGAAACGGGAACAGGTCGCCGTATACGGCATTCCAATGAATCGTCGGATTTCGCCGTTTTCCGATCTCGTGTCTCTGATCCGGTTGGTTCGCCTCTTCCGGACAATCCGGCCCACCATTGTGAATGCTTCGACGCCCAAGGCCGGGCTCCTTGGTACGCTCGCCGCCGGGATGTGCCGAGTTCCCGTGAGGGTGCTGGTCTTGCACGGACTGCTGACGGCACGGCGCATGAGAGGATGGGGTATCGTGTTCCGGCTGGTGAGTAAGATCTCGTGCCTTTTTGCCGACAGCGTCTTGTCGGTGAGCAATTCCGTTGCCGAGGGCATGATCGAACAAGGATTGTGCCGGCCGTCCAAGATAAAGGTGCTCGGCGCCGGCAGCATCAACGGCATTGATACGGACCTCTTCGATCCGGGTAAGGTCAAGGAAGCCGACGTACAGGCGCTTCGCATCAAACTCGGCCTGACCGCGGAGTTACCGGTTATCGGCTATGTGGGTCGCCTGTCCGCGGATAAGGGGATCGATGAACTCCTGCAGGCCTGGCATTTGTTGAGAAGGCTCAGGCATGATACCCGCCTGCTCTTGATAGGGCCTCTTGACAACGACGCCCCTGTCTCCCCATCGGTGCTTGACGCCCTGACAAGTGATCCCCACGTGATCATGACCGACTTCGTGGCTCATGAGGCACTTCCTCTGTACTACTCATTGATGCAGGTCTTTGTGCTCCCCTCGTATCGGGAAGGATTTCCGCTCTGCCTGCTGGAGGCGAGTGCCATGGGGATCCCCATCGTGGCGACCAGGGTGACCGGGTGCGTGGATGCAGTAAGGGACGGCATCACCGGCACGCTGGTACCTGTTCATGATCCGCAGTCCCTTGCCGACGCGCCGGCAGCGTACTTGCAGAACCCCGACCTCGCACGAGAACACGGAAGGGCAGGCCGGGACTGGGTGGTCCGGGACTTCCAACCGGAGCGCATTTGGGATGCCTTCCGCCAAGAGTATGTCCAGCTCATGCGCGACAAGTGCCTTCCCTCTGACGAGCCGGAAAGGCACCAAGAAGAATGAGTGCTTCATGGAGCAGGTTCGGTAGCGTATCCGAAACCATCCATGCCTTGGCAGCGTCCCGTCCCGCGTTCTGCGCGGGATGCCGGGCGAGAACAATACCGGCACGGAGGCCGGCGCTGCCAAAGCACCTCGAATCCAGCGAAGAGGCCTGCCTGTTCCGCCGAGGCCCAACCGGGGTCACCCGATCCTACCGGAATGCATAACCGCATTTCTGAAATTGACCACTAAAAGTATGAAGCGATTGCTTGATCTCACAATGGCCGTCCCTGCTCTTATTGCCCTTGCACCGGTACTCGCGGCAATATCGGCCATTATCGTCGTGACCGACGGATTCCCCGTGTTCTTCCGGAACAGGCGTGCAGGCCTTGGGGGCAAAGCGTTCACCGCGCTGAAGTTCCGGACCATGACAAATGCCCGGGACGCAGAAGGCGCATTGCTGCCCAACGCGGAACGTATCACCCCTCTGGGGCGGTTCCTTCGCCGGACCTCGTTGGATGAACTGCCGCAACTGATCAACGTGATCAGGGGTGAGATGAGCATTGTCGGTCCGCGGCCCCTACCGGTTGCATACCTGCCCCGGTACACGGCCGAACAGATGCAAAGGCACGACGTGAAGCCGGGACTCACGGGATGGGCTCAGATACACTACTCACATGAGGAAAAGCCCTGGGACAAGAAATTCGAAGAGGACCTGTGGTACGTCCGCAATTGGAGTCTCGGCCTGGACATGAAGATCATTGTCCGGACCATGGGGGCGTTGTGGGTTCGTTACAAGGCAAGGCCCGAAGGTTTCACTACGTCGGAAGAACTGCGGCAAAAGCGGTGAAAGCATTTGGCTCCGGGTGACAAAATCGAAATCGGCTGGGTCCAAGACGGTGATGTCGAGGAGATTACGGCTCTCTTTTCCGTAGTCTTCAAACGGCCCATGTTCCCAGAGTACTATCGCCGGCAGTTCTATCATCCGCGTCATGGAGGATACAAGTCGGCCTTGGCGCGAGTGGGAGGCCGGATCGTCTCCCATGCGGGATTTTCACCCCGGGATTGGATAGTCAATGGTTCCAAGGGACTGGTCATGGCAAAGCACACATCCATGACTCACCCTGATTACTGCGGTCTCGGACTGTACTCGCAGGTGCTGCACTGGGCCAATGAACGTCTCGCCGATGCCGGGGCGGATATGGTTTTGAGCTGGCCGAACCGCAACAGCCATCCCATGCAACGCAAAAGGACTTCCTACGAGGACGTTTACCAGATACCCGCAATGAAATGGATGCCCAAGACAAAGTCCCCGGGTCCCGTGCATGCAGTACCCTTCATCGAGACTCATGAGGCCGATTTCGACAGATGGATGGAACTTGCCGAGAAAACCGGCGGAACCTGCCTCTTCTCAAATATTCGCACGCCCGAATACCTCTCTTGGCGCTACAAACACTGGCCCGGTACGGTGTACTATGCAATCGAGAATCACTCGGGCGGCACCGCGCGTTCCGTCGTCATCTTCAAGCTTTACCCCGCGGAGAACCCGCAAGTCATAAACATCGTGGAATGGCTCAGCGACCCGGAGAGCGGTGAAGCAGATCACGGGCTTGAGCAATTGGAGGAATGGGCCGCGAGCGTCGGCTTACCCGTCGCCATATGGCACAACGTGCACGACTATCCCCGCCATCACCTGTTGGAGCGAAGAGGCTACGTGCCGTCGGAACCCATCTTTTACTTCGGGGTCATACCGCTGGGAAGCCCGGATAGACTCGGCGCGTATCGGGATTGGCGACATTGGTACATGACCATGGGAGATGTGGATGTGTTCTGAGGGGCGTGCGGAAATCGCGTCGGAAGCCGCAAACGCCGGTGAGCAATCCGGGGACACGATTCCGAGTTTTGCTAGGTCGCGTGGCGCCACTCGCAAAATCGGATCATGTCCCCGATTGCCGGCGGCCCCCATGGCTATACCATTGAACCGAGAGGCCCGAGGGATGATAGGCCGTTATTTGGTGACAGACCCTAAGCATGTGCATCGGATGCATCCTTTCTCCGTGCCCTTGGACGCAGTAACCGGACGATTCGGCGGACCAACATCACCGGCAACATGACCAAGAGCACCACGGCCATCAGGCCGGCAACTCCCGCTGCAAAAAGAGACCATTTCTTGCGTTGCCACGGGTTCACCTCAGCCAGAGGGGTTTTCTGCCATCTCCACGGCGGGACCGGATCCGGAAGCGCCCACAGTCCCTTCCGGGCCTCTTGGGCTTGATCCTGCAGATGCTTGTACCCCAATTCAAACGGGACAAACGGCTTGTACCACCAGGCAATGCCATTTGTCAGATAGTCCTCGGTCATGTTGATCCCATCGAGGTGCACAAGCGCAATCACCCGATTATATCTCTTGTCGACGTTGCCTTGCCAGTGCAGATCGTCGAGCGGCACAAATCTCTTGGGTCTGTACCACCTGCCCTCAACGAGGCCCGGTAAAGGTTGGACTTTGACGACGTTGCCCCACAGTCTACGGGCTGCATATTCTTCAGCCTCTTTTCCGAACGGCTGATTCCGCACGACCAGGGGGCTGTCCACGCCGTACAAGCGTACATTAACCGGCACCCCCAGTATGTCCCCCGATCTCATCACCTTGAATTCGTCGGGACGGACAATTTCGATGATTCTTCCATGCCACGGGGAGTACGACTCGGGGTATATGGTTGCCAGAATGAATAAGACAAGCCATCTTGCCGCATCCATGATATAGCCGATCACCTGCTCCATCTCTCGTCACTTCCTCACAAACTCCCCCGTCTTTGCCCCGCCTCTTAGT
>JAZDHD010000359.1:0-8511 GCA_043806215.1 Pseudomonadota bacterium
GCCATGGAGCAGGTGAGCGACGCGATTTTGATTACCGATTCCAGCGGCAGAATCAAGTATGCCAACCCGGCGTTTCACGTTATGAGCGGGTATTCGCAAGAGGAGATCCTCGGCAAGAATATCGATCTGTTACAGAGTACGGAACATGGGAAGTCAATTCCGGCAGAGGCCAAGTCAATCCTCGTGAAGGGCGGGTCGTGGAGAGGCCGTGTCAGGAGCCGGAAGAAGGACCGCTCCTTCTGCCGACTCGACGCGACGGTTTCACCGGTCCGGGGTCACGGAGAAAGAGCCATCAACCTGGTGATCGTGGAACGTGAAATCTCATTGGAACAGTCCTCCGACCGAGAGGCATGGGTGGATGAAAGAAGAGAAGCCGGTGACCGGACCGCAAAACAGCTGGCCGGGGTCCTAGAGAATCTGCTGCTGGGTTTGACGGGGTATGCCCATCTTGCCAAAGATGAGGTCGCGGGAAGTGACCGGGGGGCAGGAGACCTGGAACAAGTAATGGCCATCGGAAAAAGGGCGTGCGACCTTGTCGCGGCAATTGGAGCCCTGAGCGGAACTGATCAAGAGCCCGCGGCGCTTGTCGATATGACCGAGATATGTTTGGCAGTGCTGCAGGATCTGAGGCGGTCGAAACCGGAGAACATCGACATATTGGACGGCATAGTACCCGTAGAAACCACGGTGCTCGCTTCGGAAGAACACGTGCGTCTCTTGATCACGGCCCTTTTTGAGAGCGTCTGCCTTGCCATGGCACCAAACGGAGGCTCCATATCGGTCGGTCTCTCGGAAGAGTCCATCGAGCCCCCCGTATCTCATCCTCCCGACGGCGACCCGGTCCGGCGGGCTTATGCAAGACTTGCCGTATCCGGGACTCCTCGGCCCGAATCAATTGCCGCACCGGGCCGGGATAGGGTCCTTGAGATTCCGTCGGCCGGCAACCCGGTCCGGTCGTCTTTAGCGGTGGCCCGGGCAGTGGTGGAGGGGCTGGGCGGTTGGTTGGACATCGGGGACGCGGGCCGGCCGACGGTGGTGTTCAGCGCATATCTTCCGATCGTCGCCAACGGGAAAGTCCGGAGCGATTTGGAATAAATCCCCATGATCGGGGATCACAACCGAGTTCTTCCGGGGGATTAATCCCCCGGCTAAATTCCTAAGTGCCTTCGGCACATTAAGATCGCTGCATCTCAACACCGAAAACCGGGCAGAGCCCGGCGGATAGGCATTCCCAGGCTGTAGGGGTCCCGCGCAGAACGCGGGCCAGCCGTCCGGGTAGGCACGGGGGCCTACCCCTACGAGAACGAAGAGGACTTTCCGACAACCCCGAGGCGGGCGTGGATGTCCCCGCGGTCATGTCATTGTGCGTCTTGCCCGACCATGGCCGCCACCATTTCGCGAAGCCTTTTCTTGTTGATTTTTCCCACGGCAGTCAAAGGAAAGGTATCGACCAGTTCGAGTCTTTCCGGCAACTTGAACCTGGCAATCTTTCTTTCGTTGGTAAGGAATTCGTTGAGTCCTTCCAACGTGAGGGTCTTTCCGGGCCGCGGCAGAACGTAGGCGCAGCCCCGTTCGCCGAGACGGGGGTCGGGCATGGCCACGTAGGCACAGTTTGCCACGTCGGGATGAGCCAAGAGGTGATTTTCCACCTCTTCGGCGCTTATCTTTTCACCGCCGCGATTAATGGTGTCCTTGATCCTGCCTTCCACAATGATGTTGCCCGAGGGATGCAGCCGCACCAGATCGCCGGTCTTATAGAACCCATCTTCGGTGAACGCACGGGCATTGTGTTCAGGCGCACGATAGTAGCCTCTGATCGTGTAGGGCCCTCGGCACCGGATTTCTCCGAGTTCCCCTGGGCCCACTTCCTTCCCGGTGTCCGGATCGACCACCTTGAACTCATCTGCCGGGGACTGAAGTCTCCCCTGGGTATGCATCTTCACTTCATCGGGATCGTCCGGACGTGTCCAGAAAAGAGGGCCTTCGGCCATGCCCAGCACTTGCAGGACTTCACACCCCAGCTCGGGCCTAATGCGGTAAGCCGTCTCCGGGTTGAGCCTTGAACCGCCGGTCAGGATGACCTTCAAAGAACTCAAGTCGTATTGGCCGCGTTGCGGGTGGTTCAACATTCCGAGAATCAGCGTCGGCACGATGTGCGGGTGGGTCACTCCATACTTCTGTATGGTCTCCATAATCGTTTGCGGTTTCGGATCGTCGACGAGCACCTCGCAGCCGCCTTTCCAAAGAACCCCTTTCAGTCCCGGAGTGGCTATGGCGAAGTTGTGCACCTGGGGAATTGGAATGAGCGATACCGTTTCCTCGTTCAGCCCGCAGATCTCCGAATTGCGCATGAAGGTATACACGTAGTCGTTGTGGGTCCGGGGAATGAGCTTGGGTACTCCCGTAGTTCCGCCGGACAGTTGCAGCACGGCCGGCAGCGAGGGGTCCGGCCGGGGCAAGGTGCCCGGATCGACTCGTTCTTCAATGGGATCCTGCAGCAGGCGGTCGATTGACCGGTAACCGCTTTTCGGTTCGCCGTTGGAAACGAGAACCAGTTCCAACTGAGGATTCTCGGCCTGGACGTGCGCTGCCATTTCCTGATAGTCGAATCCTTTGAAGTCGGCCCTGACCGCCAGAGCCCGCGCCCGGGCATGCCCCGCAAAATAGCCGATCTCCGCTTCCCGATGGGCAAACAGGGCCATTACCGGTATGGCGCCGGCTTTCAAGGTTGCCAAATAGGTGATCACCACTTCAGCTTGATTCGGCATCTGCAATACGAGACGGTCATACATCCCGAGCCCCGCCTCCTTCATATGGAGAGCCAGGCGGGTGACGAGAGTGCCGAGTTCCCGGTACGAGTACCGTTGCCCGTCCGGAGAGATAAGAGCCGTCCGGTCGGCATGTTTCACGAAGCTTTCATCCATGACCTCGCTTATGGTACGGTCAAGCCAATATCCAGCTTCACGGTATTTGTCCGCGAATTCCTTTGGCCAAGGGGTAAACCCTTCCATTTGTGCAACCCTCCTTGATCCCGACGAAACCCCGAGTATCTTGCTTCCGGTCTTTCACCCACCGTATGAATCAAAGTCCGGCGGAGCCTATCCAATCAAATCCTTGAACAAGGGCAAATATCATACCATTCCCTCCGGTGAGAATTCCTCAATAATTTCCATCACAGTGCGTGCCGGATTGAAAGGCTTTCTCTCCATTGCCGTTCACAAGGCACTTACGGCTCCCTTACCACCCCGTTATAACTACCGATACCTTTCAATGCCCTGTTGAAAAGCATTGAAAGGCACCTTTCAATCCACATCAAAATGCCTTGCAAAAGGTGCGAGCGGTCAATATAATGCCAAGATCGCAAGAGTATTGGCAGGTTAGCATTTTCGGCCGACCGATGCAACGGTATCGGCAGCCTGCCGCATCACTCGTGCAGCACCTTCGCGAGGAAGGCAAGGTGGATCTGTCCGAACTGCTCTTTGACTATCACGATCAGATCGTGGACACCTGGACTCATCATATGCGCCATGATGAATCCACGAGATATGCCGAAGAGCCGGAAGACGAATTGCGGACGTTGGTGGATCTGGGTGCGACCGCATTCCGTTCGGCTCTTTTGGAAAATCAATGGTCGGGCTTGCGTGATCTGATACGTCTCATCGCCCACAAAAGGCTCCAAGGGGGGTTTAGCCTGCCGGAAGTGCAACGGGGATTCGAATACTATCGGCAGACGGTTATGGCGCTGATAGTGGCGAAGATGGAACCCGCTTGTCTCGGGCAGGAACTCCTCGATTTGCAGAACTTCATGGTCTACGCGGTGACGCATTTCAGCTCCTATTACCAGGAGTTGCACGAGCAGTTCCTTGCAAATCAGGCGAAATATCTGGAACGGGAAGTGGCCGACCGGACGCGGAAATTGGCCGAGTCGGAACGCAAATACAAGAGCCTCGTGGAAGGCATCAACGACGGTTTCTTTGTCGTGGTGCGGGGACTCATCGTGTTTGCCAACAACATGTTCGCACGCATGCACGGGTTGGCTCCCGATGAAGTCATGGGACGGCACTACCTGGATCTGGTTGCGCCGGAATCCAGGGCGGATGTCCGGGCCGCGTACACAGCCGGCAAAGGGGATGCCGACACCCCCGCCCGGCTCGAATATCTGCGGCTTCACCGGGACGGAACTCGCCTCTGGACCGAAATCACGGCCAAAATGTCCTCTTATGACGAACAGACGGCGAACATAGGCATCTGCCGGGATATAAGTCAACGAGTCGAGTTGGAACGAAAAGCCAGGGAGGCGGACAAGCTGAACGCACTTGCTC
Organism: Pseudomonadota bacterium; assembly: GCA_043806215.1. Classification (GTDB taxonomy): domain Bacteria; phylum Desulfobacterota; class Desulfomonilia; order Desulfomonilales; family Desulfomonilaceae; genus JAVHLK01. The sequence goes on from JAZDHD010000359.1 coordinate 4,323, forward strand.
AGCTGGCGGCGTCGCTGGCCCACGAGATAAACAATCCCCTTACCGCGGTGAAGATGAACATCCAGTTGCTCTCGAAGCAAGAATCGGTACGGAAGGACTTTGAGGAAATCATCTCGACGACGTTGATTGAGGTGGAACAGATCAAGAAATGTGTGATCGATATGATGGACCTTACGGTCCCGTATCGCCTTAAACGCAAATGGATCGACACGCGCGATCTCTTCAAGGGCTGCCTGAGGATACTGCAATCCAGAATGGATTACCAGGGAGTAACGGCCGCCCTCAGATTGAGCCCGAATGCCGCAGCAATCTATTTGGATCCTGAAAGAATGGAGCAGGCGCTGGTAAACCTGCTTCTTAACTCATTGCAGGCGCTCCCCCGGGGAGGCCGGATCTACCTGGGTGCGAAAGAATCGTGTGACGGTGACGGTCGCCGGATTGAAATCCGTGTCGCGGACAATGGTTGGGGTATTCCCAAGGAGCAGTTGCCCTACGTATTCGACCCGTTTTACAGCAAGAAACCCGGCGGCATCGGCTTAGGCCTGGCAAACGTAAGAAAGATAGTTGAAGCCCATGGGGGAACGGTGGTCGTGACGCAACGTCGACCCACGGGAATCTGCTTTTCCCTTAAGTTGCCCCGGGAGTGAGGGAGTTCTATGACGTTACGGGCCTTGGTCATTGATGACCAACCCGCCATTCTGAAATCCATGGAAATGGTCTTCAGGCTGCGGGGATGGGAGGTATACACCGCCGGAACCGGAGCGGACGGGCTGCGGTTTGCAGCAACACTGCACCCGTCCGTGGTGGTGCTCGACATCAAGTTGCCGGATATGAGCGGGCTTCGCGTGCTGGAGCAATTGAAGGCCGGATTTCCGGAAACCCACGTTATCATGATCACTGCCTACCAGAGTATGGACACCACAATTGAAGCAATAAAGCTCGGAGCCTTCGACTATGTTCACAAACCCATCGATGTTGACGAGATGGAAGCGGTTATTCAACAGCTCGAACAGATCAACGATGCACGTCGTTCGCTTGACTCCGATGCCGCTTATCACAGCGTGGACGTGGAAGGCCGGCAGCCCCGGATCATAGGGAGAAGCCGATGTATGAAAGACGTATTCAAAAGCATCGCCCTCGTGTCCGAGTCCCGGGTTACCGTGCTCATACAGGGCGAAAGCGGGACGGGTAAGGAACTGATCGCCGGAAGCATTCATCAAAACAGCCAATGGAGCAATGAGCCGTTCACCGTGATGGATTGCTCGACATTGGTGGAACCACTGGTGGAGAGCGAATTATTCGGGTACGAGAAAGGCGCGTTCACTGGAGCCGAAGCGGTACGAAAGGGAAGGCTCGAACTTGCCGGCGAGGGCACGGTCTTCCTGGACGAGATAGGGGAAATTCCGATCCTCTTGCAGAGCAAGCTCCTCCGCTTCCTTCAAGCCAGAGAGTTCGTGCGTATTGGAGGAAATCGCCCGATACGATCAAATGCCCGAATCATCGCGGCCACCAATCGGGATCTTACCGAACTGGTCGGAGAGAAGAAGTTCCGACAGGATCTTTACTACAGGCTGAAAGTCGTGACGATCGATGTTCCGCCGTTGCGCCGGAGGAAATCGGATATTCCTCTCCTGACGAGTTTCTTCCTGAAAAAGATAGCGGCTGATTGCGGCTCGCCGGAAAAGCGTTTGGCCGGGGGGGCCCTCGATCTCATGCTCGATTATGATTGGCCGGGAAATGTCCGCGAGCTCGAGAACTTCCTCACACGTGCCGCAGTCATGACGAAGTCTCCGGTGCTGACCAAGGAATATTTGCAGGCTAGTCTCCACAACTCGCCGAGCCTCCCGTCGTCCGGATACGATGTACGTTCCTCGGATACGGATGAACGTGAGCATATCAAGAGCGTCTTGAATGAATGTGACTGGCATCTGGGAAACGCATCCAAACAATTGGGTGTTTCACGGCCGACACTCCGGGCAAAAATGAAGAAGTACGGTCTTTCCAAGACAGCCAGGGGCACAATCGTTTGACTTGCAAACGGCCGGGCGTGAACGGGAATTCTGAAACGGGCAACGGGCAGTGAGCGTTTTTGGTGGACATGATACCGCTAAGTAAATCCGGCCTTGTCGGAACAAGAGGAAATGTCCTTCAGGATAGGTGTCCTCCTGACCAAGGACATAAAAGTTGGACCTATGGTTTCGTGTCCCCCAAAAACGCCGGGGCCGGGCCAAAAATCGGTACTGTCTCCGCCTACCGGCATGATATATGGTGTGGTTGGGACGTGCGGATTGCCGACCAATGACTCGCCGGGGTCAGGTTTGGGCTTGTATGACGCGTTGGTCTCCAAGAACCGGTATGAGCCTGGGACGGAACACCGGGGATGAACCGATTTGAAAAGCCGCACGGTCCTCTGGAATAGGGAGGTCTATTATGCCGTCGTATGAATTCGAAGGTCGAATTCCCTCAATACATCCGCGGGCGTTTGTACATCCGGACGCCGTAATCATCGGCCTGGTGGAGATTCAGGAAGATTGCTATATCGGCGCAGGCGCCGTGCTCAGAGGAGACATCGGTTCGATCCGTATCGAAAAGGGATCCAATGTGCAGGAAAACTGCGTCATCCACGTCGACGTGGATGAGTTTGCCGTGGTTCACGGGAATGCGCACATCGGTCATGGCGCCATACTGCATGGTTGTGAAATCTGCTCAAAGGTTCTTGTCGGCATGGGATCCGTCATAGCCGATCACGTGAAAGTCAATTCCAACTGTCTGATCGGGGCGCGGAGTCTTCTTCCGGCAGGACTCGAGATCCCGGCGAACAGCCTGGTCCTGGGGTCGCCCGCCCGGGTTGTGAAGCCGATATCCGATGAATTGACGGCACGGATTGAGAGCGGATTGAAGATCTATCAAGATCTTACGAGACGGTACCTGAGGTCTTTCAGGAAAATCGAGGATAGTGATTAGCAGATGCATCCGGTAAGCCCGGCGACGCATTCTTGAAGACGCTTGCCGCCGGCAAAGTGCTCCATGCTTGAAGACCCCGAATCGAGGGGATCTCGACAAGAGGGGCAGGGGAACGCAAGAAGGAGGGTGCGACGATGAGCCTCTACACATTGGAAGTCTTTCTCACGGAAGGTCCGATCACCTCACAATTCGTCAAGAATAACCGGGTAGTTTCCAGGACCATAGAGATTCGGGGCGACCAAACCCTGGACGATTTGCATCGGGCCGTTTTCACTGCCTTCGACCGGGAAGAAGAGCATTTGTATGAATTTCAAATTGGAGGAGAAGGCCCCGATGATCCCAGGGCGAAGCGATACGGGTTGCCGGTGGAGGTCGGCGAGGGGCTGGAGGACGACGAAATGGACGGGAATGCCTCCACGACCACCCTGGATGCTCTGAAATTGCAGCAGGATCAACCGTTTGGCTATTGTTTTGACTTCGGCGACGACTGGCGGCATCAGATCAATGTGCTGTCGGTGAAGAAGAAGACGCCGAAGGGCGAGTATCCCAAAGTCGTCAAACGGGTCGGTGAAAGTCCCCCACAGTATGCGGAGGAAAGCGAGGAACCTGAAGAGGAACCGATGATTTGGATTTTGAGGGTGGAATTGGTGTTTGGAATGCACGCTGAAGGAAAGTGTGCGCGGGTCCTTGAAATAGAGTCTTCCGCCACGCTGGATGAGCTTCATATGGCCATCCAAGACGCCGTGGATTTTGACAACGATCATTTGTACGAATTCTATGTTGCCAAGAACGCCCGCAGCCGGGACAAGCTCACGTTCGACGACGAAAACGGAAGGATTTTTTCGACAACTCTGGAAGACCTGTACCCATTGGAAAAAGGGAAGACACTCTATTATATGTTCGATTATGGAGACAGCTGGCTCTTTAAGATCAGCAAGGGCAGAAAGAAGCCCCATCCGCCCGAGGAAGGTGTCGAGTATCCCAGACTTGTGCAAAAGATCGGCGATGATCCGGAGCAGTACCCGGACTGGGAAGAGTGAAGAAGACGAGGGATGTCCTTCGAATACTAAGTGCTGCGCGGCGCAAATACGGTCACGGATTTTTCGCGCCGAGATTGCTTTCCCGCGTTCTGCGCGGGACTGCGCTCCTCGCAATGACATCCCGCAATTTGTCATTGCGAGCCCGAGGCTTTGGGAGGGCGTGGCAATCTCAAGAGGTCAAGAAT
>JAZDHD010000360.1:0-6731 GCA_043806215.1 Pseudomonadota bacterium
CGTCGGCATGATCAACATGTTCCTCTATATCATTGTGGGAGTGTTCATCAGTGGCATGATGGTCGGCCGCACACCGGAATACCTGAGCCGCAAGGTGGAGACGCGTGAGATGAAGTTGGCAGCGTTGGCGATACTTGTCCATCCCTTGTTAATTCTCGGCGGAACAGCTCTCTTTGCGGCCACATCTTGGGGTGCTTCTACTGTTAACAACCCAGGCTTCCATGGGTTTTCTGAAATCCTCTACGAGTTTAGCTCTGCTGCAGCCAATAACGGATCAGGGTTTGAAGGCCTTGGTGACAACACCGTACCGTGGAACGTGTCAACGGGCATCGTCATGCTGTTGGCCCGCTTCATTCCGATTATTCTCCCCTTCTCCATCGCGGGGTCCTTGGCCGCTAAGAAACCCACACCGGAAACCAACGGTACCTTGCGCACGGACACTCTGATGTTCGGTGTGGTGATCCTTGGGAGTGTTGTCTTCATCGGCGCACTGTTATTCCTTCCTGTAGCTGTTCTGGGGCCAATAGCGGAGTACCTGGCCGTCTCACGGGGGTAAATCCATCTGTTGGCAAAGAAGGAGTATGACTCATGACCGACTATTCAAACGAATCCGTACAGGCAAAGTTAGGGCGTCGAAAGGCTCGTAGGGCTTCCCTCTTCGACAAGACTCTTATGCGAATTGCCGGAAGACAGGCCGTCCTCATGTTGAGACCCTGGGTCATGGCACGAAACCCCGTCATGTTCGTCGCCGAGATTGGGGCAGCCTTGACAACCCTCGTACTTTTCCTGGATCTTTTCCAACGCCGTCAGGCCGTACTCTACACTCTGGCCGTAGCGGTGATCCTGTGGTTGACTGTTCTTTTCGCCAATTTCGCGGAAGCCCTGGCCGAAGCGCGCGGCAAGGCGCAGGCCGACACCCTGAAGCGAACTCGGCGGGAGACCCAGGCCCGCAGAGTGACCAATGGACAAGAGGAGCAGGTCAGCTCTGAGGATCTGCGCGAAGGCGATGTCGTGTTGGTGGTTGCGGGCGAGGTCATCCCCAGCGATGGCGAGGTGATCCAGGGCGCTGCGACCGTCGACGAATCGGCGATTACCGGGGAATCCGCGCCCGTCATTCGTGAAGCGGGTGGTGACCGGTCGGGAGTCACTGGCGGCACGCGCGTCCTATCGGACCAGATCAAAATTCGTATCACCGCGGGAGCAGGTGAGTCGTTCCTCGACCGTATGATCGCCTTAGTTGAGGGCGCGGTCAGGCAGAAAACACCCAACGAACTTGCGCTGACCGTGACATTGGCAGGCCTGACACTTGCCTTTCTCATGGTTACCGGTGCCCTGTGGCCGATCGCCCGCTACTTCGGAGTGGATCTGCCGATTCCGACTTTGATTGCCCTGCTCGTCTGCCTCATCCCAACTACCATTGGTGCCCTTCTGGCGGCCATCGGCCTTGCCGGTATGGACCGCGCCCTTTCGGCCAACGTGCTGGCAAAAAGCGGCAAGGCCGTGGAACTGGCCGGCGACATCGACACGGTGCTTCTGGACAAGACCGGCACCATAACCATGGGTGACCGCCAAGCGACCGATTACTATCCGTTACCATGGGTGACCAAGGAGCAACTGGCCGAGGCAGCCATGTGCGCGTCGTTTGGGGATCAGACTCCTGAAGGGAAATCCATCGTGCGTCTTGGCGAAGAGACTCTTGGACCAGGTGCGCCTTGTGAAACACCGCAAGCCAAGGTGATTCCATTTACCGCGCAAACCCGATTGAGCGGCCTTGATCTCCCCGATGGCAGATCTTACCGTAAGGGAGCTTCCAACGCGGTTCAGGCATACATCCGGGAACAGGGTGCCCCAATAGCTGAGGCAACGAAGGATCTCGTGGATGACGTTGCGCGTCAAGGCAGTACGCCTATTGTGGTGGCCGAGGGCAAGAATGTGCTCGGGGTTGTCGCACTCGCGGATGTACTCAAACCCGGCATTCGAGATCGATTTGAACGTCTGCGGGCCATGGGGCTTCGTGTCGTCATGGTCACGGGTGACAATCCCCTCACCGCAGCAGCCATTGCCGAGCAGGCCGGCGTTGACGATTACATCGCCGAGGCCACGCCCGAAGACAAGCTCCAGTACATCCGAAAGGAACAGCGAGCGGGAAGACTCATCGCCATGATGGGAGACGGAACAAACGATGCGCCCGCTCTGGCCCAAGCGGATATCGGGGTTGCCATGAACTCGGGCACCCAGGCGGCAAAGGAAGCGGGGAATATGGTTGATTTGGATAGCGATCCCACGAAACTTATCGAGGTCATCGAGATCGGGAAGCAATTGCTCATGACACGAGGTGCGTTGACGACCTTTTCCATTGCTAATGACGTAGCCAAGTATTTCGCCATCATTCCGGCCATGTTCATGCTGGCTATTCCGCAGCTTGCAGCCCTTAACATCATGGGGTTAGCCACGCCTCAGAGTGCGATTCTTTCGGCATTGATTTTCAATGCCGGCATCATCCCACTCCTGATCCCCATAGCCATCGCGGGGGTCAAGTATCGGCCCATGGGAGCGGACGGCGTCCTGTTGCGCAACCTTCTGATTTATGGAGTGGGTGGGGTGATCGCCCCTTTCGCCGGTATCAAACTGATTGACATGACCTTGAGTCTAACCGGGATTTTCTAGGAGGAATCATGAACAACCCAATTGAAGAGGCTGGGTTTTGCTCCCAAGTCCTGGTCTCCATTCGGATTGTGCTGACCACCATGGCCGGCTGCTGTATTCTCTACACTCTTGTGGTCCTCGGCAGCGGGCAGGTGTTGGCGCCATATTCGGCGAACGGATCACTGGTCCATGATGATCAAGGTAAAATCGTCGGCAGCGAGATCCTCGCTCAGGGATTCTCCCGGCGCGAATATTTTTGGCCCAGGCCCTCAGCGGTAGATTACAATGCATCGGCAGCGGGCGCAAGCAACCTGTCCCCCACGAATCCGAAGCTTCGCGCCAGGGCGGAAGCCATAATAGCCCAGTTCGGTGAGGCCCCAGGCAAACCCGTACCCGCTGACTTGGTAACAACCTCGGGCAGCGGTCTCGATCCGCACATCACGCTTGCCGCAGCCAAGTTCCAGGCGGAAAGGGTCGCATCAGCGCGACGACTGGACGGCGCCACGGTGATGCAGCTTCTCGAAAGGCACGCGATCCATCAGGGAGGGGCGCTCACCAGCGAAGCCTTGGTAAATGTATTGCTGGTGAACATGGAGTTGGACAAACTGGGCAAGTGACATGAATGACAGCAGCGCCGATAGTTTCTTGCGTCTGATTCGCCGTTCTCAGCGAGGCAAGTTGAAGATCCACTTGGGCTATGCCGCGGGAGTGGGCAAGACCTACCAGATGCTCCTTGAGGCGCACCGTCTTAGGGAGGATGGGATTGACGTGGCCGCGGGGCTCGTCGAAACCCATGGGAGAGCGGAAACCGAGGAGTTACTGGCGGGGTTGGAGTTGATTCCCCGCCGCGAGATCAGTTATCGCGAAATAGTGATCCAGGAGATGGACCTGGACGCAGTTCTATCGCGGCGCCCGAGTGTTGTGCTTGTCGATGAACTGGCACACACCAACGTACCGGGAAGTAAGAACGCCAAACGTTATCAGGACGTAGACGAGATACTCTCGACGGGTATCCATGTCATATCCACCCTGAACATCCAGCACCTGGAAAGTCTGTATGATACCGTCGAACGCGCAACCGGCGTCAAGGTGCGGGAGCGGATCCCCGACCGCGTTGTGGCGGAAGCCGATCAGCTTGTCAATGTGGACATCACGACCGAGGACCTGCGACGCCGCCTGAAGGAAGGCAAAGTCTATACGACAGGGCGTATTGAAACCGCCCTCAACCATTTCTTCAAGCCCACGAACCTCGAGCAGCTGCGCGAACTGACTCTGCGTGAATTAGCCGCCCAGATCGATTCGCGACACCGCGAGCCACTGGCGGAGGAAACGCCCGCCAGTCCGGACCAAGTCATGGTAGCCTTGAGTTCACGGGGACCAAACAGCGAGGCGCTCCTACGTTATGCTTCGCGTCTCGCCGGACGGCTGAACCGCAACTGGTACGCCGTGTATGTGCAAACATCTTGGGAAGGTCCCACGGTCATCGACGCTGCGACCCAGAGAATGCTCTCCAAGACCCTGACGCTCGCCCGGCAGTTAGGCGCGACCGTTTTCACTTACAAGGGCGACGACGTCGTGAAGACCATCCTGCAGTTCGCCAAGGAATATCGCGTGGGGCACATCGTAATTGGTACGCCGGGAAGAAAGGTGCCTTTCTGGCGGCGGCTCAAAGGTGACGTGAGCATAGTGGAGCGACTTATCACCGAGGGAACGGGTATCACGGTTGTTGTGCTTGACACGAAGTCGATACCGGAAGACCAGCCAACCGATGCGGCTGCCCGTCCGGCCGTGAAATCACCTCAAGCCGTCGGAGAAAAAGGACACCCGATTCTGCAGAGCGGAGCTGTTCTGCCCGATAGTCGTGTTTTCGTGTGGGAAGAACCCATCGAAAAAGAGGAGGCGATAAGGCAGCTGCTGGACGCATGCTGTCCTGAAAGAACGGACCACAAAGAGTTGGCGAGTGAGGCTGTTCTTGAGCGGGAACGACAAGGTGGAACCTTTGTGGGGAAGGATATGGTTCTTCCCCACGCTCGGATTGCAGGACTAAAACGTCCTCTTGTTGCCCTTGGCGTCGGCAGAGCGGGCATCCAAGAACGCGAGTCCGGACAGATCGTTCGAATCATGTTGCTGTTGCTGTCTCCCGCCGATCCGCCCGAAAGCCATGTAGCGGTGCTTGGTGTGATCAGCAGGATGGCACGAGACGATCAGTGGCGCAAGGGAGTCTTATCCGCGCGAAAATCCTCCGATGTTCTATGGGCAATACACGAATGGGAAGAGCGCCTCAAGGCGACGCAGTGAGGAAAGGGGGGGGACGCCCTCAAAAAAACCAAATTGCCACGAAACCAGAATAGCCGTAGAAGCGGGGATATCTGGGGACATAGATATCTGGGATATCTGGGGACATACACTGGGTTTTGATTGACAGTCATGATTAGATTTTCATGCAGCATGACCCAATGGCTCGTCCATCGCACATAGTGGTTCCCGGTTATCCGCATCACGTCACGCAGCGTGGTGTTCGGTCCATGAACGTGTTTCATGAAGAATCGGACCGTCGTGAGTATCTTGGAATGCCGGCAGAAGAAATCGCCCGGCTCGGGGTCTCGGTACTTGTTTGGTGTCTCATGACCAACCATGTCCACTTCGTCGTCGTACCTCACCGAGAGGAATCTCCGGCACTTGGGTTTGGCCGGGCTCGCCGGCGCTACACCCGCATGGAGAATTTCACCGCCGGGGGGCCGGTGGAAGCGGCAACTCTATCGGTGGATCGATGACAGTGATGCCGTACTCCTTTTCTGGTCATCAAACGCAAAGAATTCCGAATGGGTCATGAAAGAGTGTGATTACACAATTCGGACTAAGGGCGTTGAATTCATAATTCCAGTCATAATTGAAGGACCCCCTCCTGTGGAACCACCCCCCGAGCTCAACTCGCTGCACATGAATGACCGATTGCTCTGTTTCATGTAAGGGATTGTGGTGTGATCTCTCGTGTCTGTCACAGACAGACGAGCGGACTCAGCGGTTAAGCCGTGACCAAGGCCCGGAAAGAAGTGCAAATGGGTATGGTGTCCCCGGAAATCCGGAATTCCCGGAATTCCCGGAATTCCAAGGAACCTTAGAACCACTGGACGTGCCGGCCCCGAGGGCATAGAATATCTTACGGACACTGCGCCCCAGCGTGAAAACATGATCTCGTCAAGGCCGGCAAACACACAGGCTGGATCACTTGCGACGGTGCATCCCACGCCAAACCCTGAAACGGCCTGCTTCGAGAAGATGAGGTGAATGATATGACGGCACGAATAACGGTTAATCCCAACATCCATTTCGGCAAACCCTGTGTGGCCGGCACCCGGATTCCCGTGCAAAATGTCCTTGAGTTGGTTAGGGAGGGCATTCCTTTTGAAAAGATCATTGAGGATTATTATCCCGAGCTGCAACTCGAAGACGTACGCTCGTGCGTCCAGTACGCCATTGAAGTCGTAGCGGCCGAGGAAATCCACATAGCGACGGGCGCCGTATGAAATTCCTTTTAGATCAGGACGTTTACGCCGGAACTGCCCGCCTTCTTGCCGCTTTGGGGCACGACGCGGTTCCTGTTTACACAATGGGTCTCTCCCAGGCAGAGGATTCTGAGTTACTGATAACAGCCCGCCGAGAATGTCGAGTCTTGGTCACACGTGACAGAGATTTCGGGGGCTTGGTCTTTGTCCGGGATTTGGGAACCGGCGTCATCTATCTTCGCATGTCGCCGGCCACTCAGAATGCTGTACACAAAGAATTGGCACGGGTTCTGATCGAGCACTCCGAAGAAGAATTAAGGCAAGCCTTTGTTGTGGTCGAGCCGGGGCGGCACAGATTCAGGAAAACGTCTGGGCCGTCAATGGGCGGAGAATAGGAATTCGACATTTCAGAGTCGCTGGTACACTATGAGAGATCGGGTACACCACATGTGTCCCCCCTGAGGCCCCAAAACACTCCTCGTCTTCTTCGCTATAGAACACGTTAATATGGTAGTCTTTCATTGGTCGTCCCTCGGTGAGATTCTCCGTACCATATCAGGGGATATCCGGGGACATACA
>JAZDHD010000361.1:0-9818 GCA_043806215.1 Pseudomonadota bacterium
GGCCGCCCCGGGCGGGCCCCCCCCCCCCCGTTGATGCGACGTCCTGCATCTTGTTGGCGAAGTCACGGCCGGCCGTAGGCTGCGGAAGGGGTTTTCCATCGGCTCGGTACAGCGCGACGGCTTCTTCGACTATCTCACACAATTCTGCGAAGACCTGCTTTTCATCAGGGCCGTGACAGCCGCCCAGGATCAATCCCGGCGCACTGCCCACGTAACACTTGTCCTCATCGGACCATTCCACGATTTTGACGTACCTGGCACTGTCCTTCATTCTCCGGACTCCTCGATAGCACGACGTACGGCACGAATCTGGTAATGCTTGGCGTCATCACCAGGTTTTCCGGAGATTGTTACCGGCTTTGACAATCTCGGATGTACATAGTTTCGGTGGCTTCCTTTTCCTCCACGATCCACGAAGCCTGCCCGCAGCAACGCATCGGTAAGATCTCTCACTTTCGGCGGCAACGAATGAGCCTCATTGTCTTCCGCTCCATCACGTTCGTCATTCCTCTTCGTCTACTTTCTTCCGGCGAGACAGGAATGTCAAGACAACCAGGGAGAACTCCGGGCATCGGGCGACACGCGTTCCCGGCTCTGCCCAAACACTGCATGGAAGGCCGCAAAGGCGTGTAGGCTGATACTACGGTGCTATAGTGGCCCGCATTGAAATCCGCGGTGATCCCAACCCAGTTCCTCAAGGATCCCGCCGGTTGTTCCTGTCATTGCGAGGAGCGCAGTCCCGCGCAGAACGGGGGAAAGCAATCTCAATGCTTCATGAAAGGCTGAGATTGCCGCGCCCTCCCGTAGGGGCGGCCCCCTGTGGCCGCCCAGGGTAGGCACGGGGGCCTACCCCTACGGCTCGCAATGACAAACGTGAAGGCGTCCGCAGTATGCAAGGAGCGACACCGTAGTTCCACTGAACACACACGAATTAGGACAGACTGCCGGAAAATCGTTACAATACCGGAGAAATGTATTATGTTCCGTACAGGCCGTGGTACAAAGGAGGGCCATTATGGCAACAGAAACGATTGAAGCCGTTTACGAGCACGGTAACTTCCGCCCCATTGCCCTCCCGCAAGACATGAACCTCATGGAGGGCCAGAAGGTGCGTCTGGTGGTAGAGCCAATCGAAAAACCGGACGATATACTTTCACTGGCAGCTAAAGTTTATGAGGGACTTAGTGACGAACAGATCGATTCTATTGAGCAACATAGTCGCCGGCGAGGGAACTTCTTCGGTGCAGGGCCGACCACATGACTCCCCTGCCACAGGCTTTGCTGGATACGGACATTCTGTCGGCGATCATGCGCCGGAATCCCTCGGTCACCCAACAGGCACACTCTTACTTGGAAGCCCATGGGCGGTTCACTTTCTCTATTATCACTCGATACGAGGTGTTACGTGGTCTGCTTGCCAAAGGGTCCGCAAAGCAGCTTGCGTCATTTGATCGACTATGTGGCATGAGCCGCGTTTTGGCAGTCACCGATCCGATAATTGTGCAGGCAGCAACAGTGTATGCGGATCTTCATCGACGAGGTGAATTGATCGGTGATGCCGACATCTTGATTGCGGCCACCGCCATTTCGCATGGATTGGCTGTAGTAACGAACAACGAAGCCCACTTTCGTCGCATTCGGGACCTGCAGGTAATGAATTGGCTGATCTAAGACGGTGTTGTGCTCCCCGCACCCGCATGCCGGGAACATTTCTCACACCAAGCCTTGACATTTCAATCAGTACCGAACCGTTCTCTACTCCGGAGTCTTGCCCGAAAATACCCCATTATCGCTTGCGCCAGTGTACATCATCGGCTGCTCCTGGGTCGAGTTAGCTTTCGGTTAGCCTCCGGCAGCATCCTCGGCCGCGTCCAAAGCCGTAATCACGAGTACCGTCGCAACGCAAAGGAGGACCACATAGGTGAGCAATCGTAGGTTCATGATCGGGCCTTCTCCGGATCCAGCGGCACTTGGGACGCGCAAAGACCCCCGAAGGATTCGGTTCCATCCATCTCCACCCCCTTGTCCTCGAAGACGGATTGCGCTAAAGAGGGAGCATGACCAATCGAGAGAACAGCGGCCCAACGGAATCCGTCGGGCCGATTGAAGAAAAGGAGAGCGTGATGTCCGTCGAGGACCAAGCCCGGCCGGCGCCCTCCCGGTCCCACAAGAGGGGACTATTGCGACGATTCCTTTGGCCGGTGCTCAAGGTCCCGCTCTATATCGTATTCCTGGCCGCGGTGGTGGTATTGATTCTTGCCGGGCTGGAAAAGATGGGGAAGTTTGCATTGGGGAGGACCGTCCTCGCACATGTCTATTTCCACAATCCCGCCATGGCACTGCGGGATTTCACAAGACCCGTCCCGCACTATGACTACGATTTCAATCCGGGTGTCTGCATCGAGTACAACATCCTCAAGGGAAACCGTTACGAGTATGCCAACAATGCAGGCTTCCGGGATCCCCGGGACATCCCGATGGAGAAACCGGAGGACGAGTACCGAATCTTTCTCATGGGGGGGTCGACGGCATACGGCCTGGGAGCGGTGGGGGAGGCCGCGCCGGCCATGAAGTTCTATGGAATTCCCTTTCGTGAGACGATCTCGCACCAATTGGAATTGATCCTCAATGCCGTGTCGCCGATCCCGGGCAAGAGGATCAGAGTCTATAATACCGCGGTGTGGGGCTATTCGTATCAGCATCATCTGATGCGGTATGTGACGAAGCTGAGACGATATCGTCCGGATCTCGTCATCTCGTTCGACGGCGCCAACGAAATCCCGCCCATGTGTAAGCTTACGGAAGATTGGGACTATTTCAAGGAAGGGCAGTTCAACAACATCCTTCAACAAGTCTTTGCCTACAATAGGCCCGGACTGTCGTCATACGTAACGTTGTGGTTGAAGAACAATTCTTTCTTGATAACGTATCTCTGGGGCGGCAGAGACCTGTTTCAGGAGCTTCATCAGGGAGAGCCTGAAGAGTTCCGGCAGGAAATGGTGCAAGGATCGGAAGCCAAGGAAAAGTCGTCCCAAAAGGGGGACGACCCCGGCAAGGAACTGGAGCGGAAATCCAGGTACGCGGATAGAAACGCGGCAACCATTGTCCGGGTGGTCGAGAACTTCCAGAGTGCACTGCAAAACGACGGCGTTCCACACCTTTTTGCACTCCAACCGTGGTTTTATCTGAGCAGGAAGACGCCGGCCGAACAGGAAAAAACCCTGGCATCGCTCACGGGGACAAAGACGTACTATGGCGTCCCTTCCGACAAAATGTACCAGTTATTTATCAATAAATTGAGTGAGAGTGCGGAGAAAAAAGGCTATTTTCTGGTTGACTTCTGCAATTACTTCGACGATGTATCCGAGTGGGTCTTTACCGACTGGTGCCATCTCACGGCAGGCGCCAACTATCTGACGGCCAAGGAACTCGCCAACCTGGTCAAGGAGCAGATTTTCCGTCGGCCCTTGACGAAAGGCGATCTAATAGATAATAAGAATAGCTTTTTCTGGGATTTTGCCGCGTCCGCCAAAGTGCTGTACGCTCCTCCTCCGGACAAACCGGAGAATGGGACGAAAAACATGCTCTCGGGGTATCCGGGCCAAAAAGTCTACTCGTCAATCGTTCCTTCCGGAGAGGAACGGTCCGAGGTTGTGCTGGACTTGGGGCATGTCTATCCCATGAGCCGAGTCGGGCTGGTGTGGGCGGATCGGGAATCGGTTCCGGAAAAATGGACCGTGGAGGTCTCGGCCGACCGGAATACGTGGCAGACGCTCGTCGAGGCTACGGACAAGCAGACGGACAATTACTCCCAGTGGCCCGGGTTTGAGTACGTTGCGGCAGAGCCCCTGGAGGGGCGCTACGTCAGATACAAGCCCCTTGACGGGAAGAAGGGGCCGATCAAACTCAGGTGCTGGAACCTCCAGCGGTAGGGAACAATGAATATACTCGGGATTTCGGCATTTTATCATGACAGTGCGGCCTGTCTGGTCAAAGACGGCGAGATCACGGCCGCGGCGCAGCAAGAACGGTTCACGCGGGTGAAACATGATCACCGTTTCCCCACCGATGCGATCCGGTATTGCCTGGCCGCCGGGGGTATTGCCGCCGGACAACTGGACTATGTTGTCTTCTACGACAAGCCGTTCATAAAGTTCGAACGTCTCCTCGAGACGTACCTGTCCTATGCTCCACGGGGTTGGGCATCATTCCTCATGGCCATGCCGTTGTGGCTCAAGCAGAAGCTCCACATGCCTTCACTCATCAGGAAGGCATTGGGATACGAGGGGAAAATTCTCTTTCCCGAGCATCATGAGTCCCACGCGGCCAGTGCGTTTTTCCCGTCTCCTTACAAGAGAGCCGCGTTTCTCACCATGGACGGAGTTGGGGAATGGACCACGACGAGCTTCGGCGTGGGGGAGGGGAACAAGGTCCGGATCGAGTACGAGATCAAGTTTCCGCATTCGCTGGGTCTGCTGTACTCCGCGTTCACCTATTTCACCGGATTCAAGGTCAATTCCGGGGAATACAAGGTGATGGGGCTGGCTCCGTACGGCGAGCCCAAGTATGTGGACGTGATCCTTGACAACCTGATCGACATCAAAGAGGACGGTTCGTTCAAGTTGAACATGGACTACTTCACCTACCCCTATGGGTTGACCATGACCGGAAAAGGTTTTGAGAAACTTTTCGACGGGCCCGCCCGAAGGCCGGAGAGCCAACTGACTCAGCGTGAGATGGATCTTGCCAAGTCCGTCCAGGTGGTCACCGAGGAGGTCATGATCCGTACGGCCGGGCATATCAAGAAGGTCACCGGGGAGAAATACCTCTGCCTGGCCGGAGGCGTGGCATTGAACTGCGTGGGAAACGGACGGATTCTCAGGGAAGGACCTTTTGACGATCTGTGGATCCAGCCTGCCGCGGGCGATGCGGGGGGAGCTCTGGGAGCCGCCCTGTTCACTTGGTATCAGCTTCTTGGAAACGAGCGGGTCGCGGACGATTCGCACGACCTTCAGTCCGGTTCATATTTGGGACCCGCGTATTCGGACGACGATATCAAGCAGTTCCTCGATTCCCACGGCTATCCGTACCGGCATCTGAGCAACGGCGACGTCCCGGGAGTAGTAGCGGATCTCATCGCGGAAGGAAAAGTCATCGGATGGTTCCAAGGCCGCATGGAGTTCGGCCCCCGGGCCTTGGGTTCCAGATCCATCATCGGCGATGCCCGCAGTCCCGAGATGCAGTCTCAGATGAACCTCAAGATCAAATACAGAGAGAGCTTCAGGCCTTTCGCCCCCTCGGTTCTCGGTGAGGACGTGAGCACCTGCTTTCAGTTGGATAGGCCCTCGCCGTACATGCTCCTGGTGGCGTACGTCGATGACAAGATCAGGCGCGCGATGAACGACGAGGAGCAGGCCCTCTGGGGAATCGACAAGCTGAACGTGGCCCGTTCGGAGATCCCCGCGGTTACCCACGTGGACTACTCTGCACGGATACAGACGGTTCACAACGAAACAAATCCGATCTATCACGAGATGATACGGGAGTTTAAGAACAGGACCGGCTGCCCGCTCATCGTGAACACGTCGTTCAATGTACGGGGCGAACCCATCGTTATGAGCCCCGAGCACGCGTACCTGTGTTTCATGCGGACCGAAATGGATTACCTGGTGTTGGGGGCCTTTGTCCTGGACAAGAAAAATCAGCCGGCGTTGAAGGGCGATCAGGACTGGCGTAAACAATACGCCTTGGACTAGGTTGTCGGTAGCGCCCCGTCGTCTCTGCCGGGCGCGGTGGGAGAAGCAAGGAGAGAGCACCAATCATGAACATCATCGAAGAAATTCGGGAAGAAATTCGGGCCGTACTGGTGGAACCCTCGAATCGGGACATGAACATCCTTGCGCTCCTCTTTCTGGGCATTGGATGCGCCGTTGGGGCATACGTTTTGTTCTTGAAAGGCTCTTCAAACGGGTACATCTGGGCCGCCGGCGGGGCCGTGCTGGGTGCGTGCCGCGCAGTCCCGCAGCTGTTCCGTAGGATCTACCGGTTCTGGGTGGGGTTTTCCATCGTCCTGGGGTACTTCGTTTCCCGGATGTTGCTCACCATCATTTTCTTTATTGTGGTCCTTCCGACTGGTATAATAATGAGGATCGCGGGCAAGGATCCCATGGAGAGAAAGCGGGATCCCGAAGCAGCCACGTACTGGAAGCAAAAGGAACCCGAGGCCGACACGGGCGTTGAGAGATACGAAAAACAGTTCTGATCGAGGCTTGAATACCGCGGCGACGGCACGTTCAACCGTGCGGATCAATCGAAGGAGCAGACCATGTCCCTGGTGAAGGAATTCTGGGATTTTATGAAGGTTCGCAAGAAGTTCTGGCTCGCGCCGATACTGATAGTTTTTGTGATACTGTCCGCGTTCATTATTCTTGCAGCCAGTTCACCTGTTGCAGCGCCGTTCATCTATACGCTCTTCTAAGAGCGTTCTTGGGAACCCGAGGGGAACCGGGGAGACGAAAGGAGTAGTCATGAACCTTGTGAAGGAATTCTGGGACTTCATGAAGGTCCGTAAGAAGTTCTGGCTCGCACCAATATTGATAGTCTTCGTGACGCTGTCCGGGGTGATCGTTCTGGCCTCCAGTTCACCTGTTGCTGCCGGATTCATCTATTCGCTTTTCTAAGAGCGTTTTCGTGAACCCCCGGAAGATCGGGTGTCCGGACGACGACACGGCGTACCGCCGTCTCAAATGGTGGTACGCCGTTTCCACGAGGTGCGTACGAGTGAACCACCCGCTCCCTGCCTCGAAAATCGTGAATTTTCCCATACCGATGGACCGGCTGTAGAAAATCCTATATGAATAAAGGTTATTGATTTCTGGGAGCGGGACGCCGGTATGTCCCGGGAGGACCGAATGACAGACAAGTATGAACAGGCTGCTGAACCGGTCTCAGATCGGCACGACGAGGCGAAACCGTCGGATGGGAAGCCGTCCGGAGCGGCGGTTCCCAAGAAAGCGAAGCGTTCCGGAGGCCGAAGGCTCCTCCGGTTTTTCTTCATGTGTCTCTATATAGGTTTCCTCACCGCCGCTGTTCTCGCGCTCTTTGTAGCCGTCGAGTACTATGCGAAGGTTCAGGTGAGGAATTCCGACCTCGGTCAGGCTTACAAGGGCCGGGACTTGGACCCGGCACGAAGAAGCACTCAGACGGTGGCTCCCCAATACGGCTATGAGCCCACACCCGGTTTTGCTGCGGTGCGCAACACAAAGCTGGGCAATGCGTACGAGTACATCAACGAACAGAGCTTCAAAGACTTCGACGAAGTGCCCTTGGAGAAGCCCGCGGACGAATACCGGGTCTTCGTGACCGGCGGGTCCGTGGTGTACGGCCGGGGCCCGGTACCCCCGGCGGATGCGATCTGTGACTTCTATGAAGTGACCTACCGGTGGACCATTCCGCATATCATGGAACAACTGATAAACGCGGATCCGGATATCCGCAAGAAAATCAACGGCAAGAAAGTCAGGGTGATCAACGCGGGAGTTGCCGGGTACGTGTACCAGAATAACCTGATGCGCTACCTGGCCAAGCTCAGACTCTACAAGCCCGATCTCATCGTGGCCCTGGACGGTGCCAACGAAGTGCATACCGTGGCCCGGCCGCTCAAGGATTGGAACTACTTCACTGAAGGCCCGTACTTCGAAGTCATCACGGAAGTGATGGACATGAGTCCCAAAGGGCTCGCAAGCTATCTCACCCTTTGGTTGAAGCGGAACACCTATTTCCTGACGTGGTTGTCCATGAAGAAAGGTGAAGGACCGGGGATCCTCATGGAGAACAGAGGGTTCGCAGCGCATCCTCAGGACCCCACCCCTGAAATGATCGAGTATCGAAAGCACAATATCGATCAGGTGGCCGATGTTGCGGCGATCTATCACAAGGTGCTCGAGACCGACGGCGTACCCCATGTCTTTGCATTGCAGCCGATGTTCCGGAATTCCAAGAAGCCCCGTATGCCCATTGAGCGGAAGATAGAAGATGTCACCGGCATGGAGAAGATCGGTTTCTACAATGCACGAGAGACGTACGACCTCCTCGTGGAGAGGATCAAAGAGAGGAACAAGGAGATCGGCTTCGAGGTGGCGGATCTCACCACGCTCTTCGACAAAACCGATGAATGGGTCTTCACCGATTGGTGCCATCTGACCAACGGAGCGAACTACCTCATGGCGAAAGCCCTTGTGAACGAGGTAAAGACCCGGGTGTTGGATATTCCGTTGAGGCCGGGTGAGAAGATTGAGGAACCTATAGATTCGTTCTTCAATGATTACTCGAAGAGCGCCAAGGTGTTGATCGGCGGAGTTGCATCCAACGAGGGCCAGCATATTCTCAAGGGCTATCCGGATACAAACGTCCTCAATATCCCCGTAGAAGGGAAGAATAAACCGGAGGGACCGGTTGTCGACCTGGGCGCGGTCAAACCGGTCTCCCGCTTGAGGATCGTCTGGGCCGACGAGAAATCGGTGCCCAAGGCATGGCATGTGGAGCTTTCCTCAGACGGCAAGGAGTGGAAGACCTGGTTCACCGTTTCCGATACGGTAACCGATCGGTTCGATCAGTGGCCCGGGTTCGAGTACTACGCTCCGGGGGATTCCGAGGCGCGGTACGTCAGATACAGTCCGGTGGGAAAGGGAAACGGAGAAATACGTTTGCGGCAGCTGAGTCTGTTCCGATAGTTGCCGTACCCGGGGACGTTTAGGATTTGAAATTCTGCGATCTCAATGTGCCGCGTCGGCCCAGCGTCCCTGTGTAGGTACGGTACCGCGGTTTCCGCAAAGGAACGGCCACAATTTCCTTCAGAAAGTAGTTGTCATCGTCACCCTTTTGGGGTAAAAAAAGAAGTTTATGAATGCGCGAAGAAGTCCGGCCGTGCAAAACCGTGGTGCTTGATCTCAGTGGGCATCGGCGACGACCGGGCATGATTTTCGTCGACCGTACTGCTGAACATCCGAGAAACGATCTCCTCGGATACTCATCGTCAGGGAGATTGCCACATGCCCAAAATGAAAACCTGCCGCGGAGCGGCCAAACGCTTCACGATGCTCAAGAGCGGCAAGATCAAGAGGAAGAAGGCGTATCACAGCCATATCCTCACCAGCAAGAGTACCAAACGAAAGAGAAACCTCCGGCAAGAGGCCTTCATCAACCCTACTAACGCCGCACAGGTCAGAAGGCTTCTGCCGTACGGATAACCGCGGCACGGCGGCCGGCAGGCCGGTGCCGGCGGACGCTTGTCGTCCCGAGACGGTGAGTGTGATTCAACCGGCAGTCCGTTGTTCAAGGAGTCAGAAATGCCAAGAGCTCGTTGCGCGCCTGCAACAAAGGCGCGACACAAGAAGATCCTAAAGGCCGCCCGCGGATTTGTCGGCGGGCGGAGCCGAACCTATAAACAAGCGCGGGAAACCCTCGAAAAGTCACTCTGTTATGCCTACCGTGACCGGAGGACGAGGAAGAGAGATTTCCGGCGTCTTTGGATCACGCGCATCAATGCGGGAACCAGGCTCAACGGGATGGCTTACAACCGGTTCATCCAAGGCTTGAAAAAGTCGGGGATCGAACTGGACCGGAAGATCCTTGCCGACCTCGCGGTAACCGACCCGGCGAGCTTTACGAGCATCGTTCAGCATGCCCGTACCGCGCTGGAGGCCTGAAACTCGTTTTCCGACGCGCTTACCGTCATCGGTTTGACCATCGAGTCACATGCGCTGGAAACGTATGAATAGTCTGCGGACAGCGGTCTTACGGGACCGCTTTTTTTCGTG
>JAZDHD010000362.1:0-2137 GCA_043806215.1 Pseudomonadota bacterium
AACAAGATCCGGGCACGGAGGCCCGGGCTACGAAGGACTGTCATGAAGCCTTAGACCTGTTTCGTGGGGTCCCGCGGAACGCGGGATGCCCGTCATCTTCAAGGGCGGGCGTCCCTGCCCGCCGTCTCCCCGGCGTTGACCTGAGCGCCTTCTTCCAGGAAGAACTTCATCCTACCGGCTTCTTCGAAAGACAGAACGTAGGTCGTCAATGAATGAGCCGAACGATCTGTCTCCCTTGCCCGCCCTGTACAAATCCATTGCAATGACCAGATCTTCGGCAAATTCTACCCCGCTGAGTGTCGGCGGATGGCCGCCTTGCCTTACCGCAGCTGCCAAAGCAGCTTTGTAGTAATCTCTCTTACATTTCTTCTGCTTGATTCTTGGAGCACTTCCGACAACCCTGTAGAACGATTCCGGATCAGCCATGTACCAGCGCTCGACGTGTGGGTCGGGACATGCAACAACTACTTCCCTGTCTTGGGTGGATGACACGGCGTCCATGATCTCTTTTCGTTTTGAGGCAAATTTTGTGCAGTTGGCGTCTATTGCTACCACGATGAGTTCGGGTACCGAGATAAGACCTTTGTCGAGCAATACCTGATAACGACTAAACTCCGTTACCGCTCTACCGTGTCCACCCGCCGCGCACCGGATTTGAATATCCACCGACCTTTCTTCCTCGCGGGCCACTCGGGTGACCAACGAACGGATGAAGTATTCATGGGCACGGTCTTCGACAAAAACATCAACGTGTTGTCTGCTATTCATCGAGCATTCCTCGAAGTGCGAGCCCCTCAAAAACACCCTCTTCTCCCCGATCTGCCAAGGCCTGAGCTATTTCCGCGTCCTCAAACAGGGGGCCCGTCACGTCAAACGGTTTCACTTCAGTTCCACGTTCGCCCCTCCTGATGTGAAATAGTCCCACCTTGCCGGGATATAACCTCGATTTCCTGATCATGACAGCGCACAGAAGAGGTGAATGAGTTGTCACAATCAGCTGGCATTCTCTCTCAAGGGCCAACGAGGTCAATACATCGGCGATTAACTCGAGGCGCCTTGGTTGAACCCCGTTTTCCGGCTCCTCGAACGCCATCACCGCTGCGGGTCGAGGGTTAACGGCGATAGCACAGAGAGCCAGAATACGAAGAGTTCCCTCGGATATAATCCGAGAAGAATAGGCTATGCCATTCTGTTGGATAGTAATGTCGAGAATGCCGCGCTTCTTGTCCAGATCGACGTCCAAGTACTCTACGCTCGGTATCAATGTCCTCAAAAGTCTGCGAACCGCGTCGAAATGCAGCTTGTCCTCTTTCTGCAAGCGATATAGGTAAGGTGCGATATCTTCTCCCAGCAAGCCAATATCATGAACTTCCGAGGGCGGTGCGGCACGGCGCATCGCAATCCGAGGGTCAAGGTAGTACATTCGCCACCCGAGCAATTCCCCGCGGCACTTCTCAATGCCTCTGTATTCCGGTCCACTTAGTCGAAGGTCCGACAGCAATGAATGATTCAGTTCAATGGGCTCCGTGCGTGGATGGGCAGGCTTGCTCTTACGCCTTATCCGCAGTTCACTATCCACCTTCTCGATTAAAGGATTGCCTCTAATTGCTCCCTTGGAGGTCAACACTCCCAGGTATTCGTCTCGCACGTGGACAGTGCCGGTTGCGGGAACGATACCGACTGAAACACTGTACTGATATCGGTCTTTGCCCACACTGAGAGTTGCTCCCAAAGTGAACTCGGCAGAATCTTGAGCGAGCAGTTCGGGAAGGCCGCCCGGTGGAAAGGCAAACGTTTCGATTGGGTATCCGCGGATGGGGTCCTGAAGAGCGTCTGCTATAGTTCGGCTTGTTCCGATCCTCGACAAGGCCTGAACCGCGTCCAAGAAATTCGACTTGCCTGCCGTATTTGGCCCGAACAGGACTGCCAAGCGTGGAAGCTCAAGGTTGTCCGTGTCTGCGAACGATTTGAACCCGGAAATGGAAATCGTGTTTATCATAGTCTGTTGCCTCAAGGCGGTGCACGCGTTCAGGAGCCTTGTCCGTGAATTCCGTGTCGGCACGGCGTCCGCACTCTCTTCTTGTTACAGGTTTTCGCCCTTTGGTCTTTGTCCTATGATTGTTTGCGCTTGTCAATT
>JAZDHD010000363.1:0-11753 GCA_043806215.1 Pseudomonadota bacterium
TGCCGCTTGATCCTTGGAATCTATCCATGTGGTCTCCCCGGCTTCAGGAACCCCTGGGCTTCCGCACGGGAACGAATACTCCCGGAAATGTCAAACTCTTTGAGTCCACCGGCAGAGCCGGGGGTTTACCTATTTTAATTAGGAAACGAAGCACTTGGCAGCGACCCGGCGTCTCTGCCGGGCGTCTTCCGGCGCAGTGGCCTGAAACACCAAAGACCACTACATGTTCCGCCTGTATTGTCCGCCGGCCTTGAAGAGAGTGGCTGAAATCTGTCCCAGCGAGCAGTACCTGACGGTTTCCATCAGCTCTTCGAAGATGTTCCCGCCGGACCGGGTAACTTCAAACAGCCTCTCAAGGGCCTTGGGAGCCATGTCCTTGTTCCGTTCCTTGAACTCGTTCAGCCGCCGGAGCTGAGACTGTTTTTCTTCTTCGGTTCCTCTGGCCAGTTCTACGGCACACTGGTCCGTGTAATCCGCATGAGGGTTGAGAAAGGTATTGACCCCGATGACGGGATACTCGCCCGATGACTTGAGCGTCTCGTAATAGATGGATTCATCCTGGATCTTGTTCCTCTGGTAACCCGTCTCCATGGCTCCCAGCACGCCTCCTCTCTTGGAAAGCCGGTCGAATTCCGCAAGGACGGCCTCTTCGACCAGATCCGTCAGGTCTTCAAGGATGAAACTCCCCTGATTCAGGTTGTCGATCTTGCTCAATCCCCATTCCTTATTGATGATCAACTGGATGGCAAGCGCCCTGCGCACGGATTCTTCACTGGGAGTCGTGATGGCCTCGTCGTACGAGTTGGTATGGAGGGAGTTGCAGTTGTCGTAGATTGCTATGAGGGCCTGCAACGTGGTGCGGATGTCGTTGAACTGAATTTCCTGGGCATGCAACGAACGGCCGCTGGTCTGGATGTGGTACTTGAGTTTCTGCGACCGCTCGTTCGCACCATACTTGTCTCTCATGGCAACGGCCCAAATCCGGCGGGCCACGCGTCCGATAACGCTGTACTCGGCCTCCAGTCCGTTGGAGAAGAAGAACGACAGGTTGGGGGCGAAGTCGTCTATGTGCATTCCCCGGGACAGGTAGTATTCGACGTAGGTGAAGCCGTTGGCGAGGGTGAACGCCAGCTGCGTTAAGGGGTTGGCCCCCGCTTCCGCAATGTGGTAGCCGGAGATGGACACCGAATAGAAATTCCTGACCTGGTTGCGGATGAAGTATTCCTGAACGTCGCCCATCATCTTCAGTGAAAAATCGGTTGAGAAAATGCACGTGTTTTGGCCCTGGTCCTCTTTGAGAATGTCCGCTTGGACGGTGCCCCGGACGTTTCGGAGGACATGGCCCCTGATGCGCGACCTTTCCTCGGGTGAGGCCTCGGAACCGCTCTCCTCGCGGTGCTTGTCAAGTTGCTGGTCGATGGCGGTGTTGAGAAACATTGCCAGCATCATGGGGGCCGGGCCGTTGATGGTCATGGAAACCGAGGTGTTCGGTGCCGCGAGATCGAAGCCCGAGTACAGAGCCTTCGCGTCGTCGAGCGTACAGATGGAAACCCCGGATGTTCCGATCTTGCCGTAAATGTCCGGTCGTTCTTCGGGATCCCGTCCGTATAAGGTGACCGAATCGAAAGCGGTGGAGAGACGCTTGGCTTGACTGTTCGCGGAAAGGTACTTAAACCTCCTGTTGGTCCGGAAGGGGTCCCCTTCACCGGCAAACATGCGGGTAGGATCCTCGTCTTGGCGCTTGAACGGGAACACCCCGGCCGTGTAAGGAAATGCACCCGGCAGATTCTCTCTCAATCGCCATCGCAATATCTCTCCGGGGTCCTCGTACCTGGGGAGTGCCACCCGCGGCAGCATGTTCCCGCTGAGGGTCTTTGTCTTGAGAGGAGTGCGGATCTCTTTGCCGCGTACGGAAAACACGAATTCATCGCCGGAATAGGCCTCCTTGATGTCTTCCCATTCACCGACAAGGCTAAGGGCTCTCGGATCCAGCCTATCTTCTACATCGTCCTGAAGCCGTTTGATGCTGCGAATCACCGCGGACTCATCGTCGTGACCGTCTTGCCTCAGGGCCTTTACTGCAGCGTCCAGCTGCCAGAGGCGGCGTACCAGATCCGACTGCTCTTTTCCCCACGCGTGGTATTTGCGTATCACGGCGGTAATGTCGGAGAGATATCCGGTCCGTTCCTGGGGAATGATGATGGTCCGCGAGGACGATCTCTTCCCGGGATTGCCCTTTAGGCCGGTAGTCCAATGTACTCCGGTCTTTTCCGCGATTGTTCGGATGATTCCCACGTACAGGCTGGTAACTCCGTCGTCGTTGAACCGTGAAGCAATGGTTCCATAGACGGGGAAGTCCTCTAAGGGGGTGCTGAAATCCGTGAGATTGCGCTGAATCTGCTTCCGCACATCGTGCATGGCGTCTTCCGAGCCTTTGCGGTCGTATTTGTTGACTGCAACGAGATCCGCGAAATCGAGCATATCGATCTTTTCAAGTTGACTCTGCGCGCCGAATTCCGAAGTCATGACATAGAGGGAGACGTCTGCAAGGGGGACGATGGCGGCATCTCCCTGACCGATGCCGGCGGTTTCCACGATGATGAGGTCGAATCCCGCGGTCTTCAGCACCTCTATGGATTCCTCTATGTGTGACGGGACCTCCATGCCTTGGCCCCTGGTAGCCAAGGAACGGTAATAGACTCTGTCCGTGCGGATCGAGTTCATCCTGATGCGGTCCCCGAGAAGTGCACCGCCGGTCTTGCGTCGAGTCGGGTCGACGGAGATGATTCCCACCGTCTTTTCGGGTTGATCGTTGATGAATCGGAGCACCAATTCGTCGGTCAGTGAGGATTTCCCTGCACCGCCGGTACCGGTGATGCCCAGGACCGGGGTAACGCGGCCGCCGATCCTTTCCTGCATCATGGACCGTATCCGGGGCAGGTTTCCGTTCCCGGAGATCTTGGCCGTTTCGACCGCGGTAATGGTATTGGCAAGGAGCTTCCAATTCCTGGTGGCGAGATCCGAGAGGTCGCCGTTCAGTGAGCCGTCGGAGGTTGGGAAATCGCATCTCTCCATGAAATCGTTTATCATTCCCTGAAGCCCCAACCGCCGGCCGTCTTCGGGGCTGTAGATCTTGGTAACGCCGTACGCCTCCAGATCCTTTATCTCCTCGGGCACTATGACTCCCCCGCCGCCGCCGAAAACCTTGATATGTTCGCAGTCGTGTTCCCTGAGAAGGTCGATCATGTACTTGAAGAACTCGACGTGTCCGCCCTGGTAGCAACTTATGCCTATGGCCTGCGCGTCCTCCTGAACCGCGGCGTCGACGATTTCCGCGACTCCCCGATCATGCCCCAGGTGAATTACCTCGGCGCCCGTTGCCTGCAGAATCCGCCGCATAATGTTGATGGCCGCGTCGTGACCGTCGAAAAGGGAAGCTGCCGTTACAATCCTGATGTGATTCCTCGGTTGGTACGGCTTCAGGGCCGGATTCATGTCGACCTCCTGCTGTATGATGAGTGCTTTACATGAGGTTATCCCTTATAAACCGCGCAGGCGCGTCGATGTCCCGGCCCGGCCCGGCCGGAAGAATCCCGGGAACACTTCTGAGCGCCAATGAGACCTCCGTCGATATGTGGCTTTTGGTATTTCAAGACTTGAGACAGACCTTAGAATAATATAACGGTGTCGAGGATTCAACATCATTGCTTCGTTGGTCGGTCGAATCCGGCCCTGCGGTTCACTTCGGCCCGCGTCGCGCCGTTGGACCGGGAAGGCTGCCGTACTGATTTCAACTCATCAGGACAGTGGAGGCCCCCGTTGTGTTCCGTCGCTGCAGGGGGGGAGGCGGAACGGGAAGAGGAATTCCTTGACAGTGAGCCTGAATCTGCTATATATTCACCAGTGATCATATGGTGTTATATTTTCCGGTTGTTCTTCCGCCTTATCAGGATGTTCCGGAGATGTTGGCCCGCTCAACCGAGGGATGCCGGTCTCAAGTTCCAAAGTATCTTTTGTCTGAGACATCGTCTCCGGTCACCGGTCCGAGAGGTATGGATTGAAGCTCAAGAACCGCATGCAGAAAGCACTTTCCGTTTGTCTTCTCCTCGTGACCGCGTGTGTTTTTTTGACCGCGGCAACGGCGGAGGCCCAGCTGTTTTCATCCTTGTGGGGTAGTTCCTCGTGGTGGGACTGGTCGGACTACCGGGCCTCCGTGGGATTCAGGATGTCCCTCCCCAGGATAACCGGAACGGTGGAGGCAAGGGGCCGGACTCACAACCTTTCCGAGTTCGGCTTTACAGAAGACCCGGAGTTTTTCAAGTCAATTAACATGGAATTCTACGTTGACCGGCTTGGCATCCGTGTAGACGTGGAAGAGGACTTCAAGTTCAGGGGAAGAACAGAAGCCGCCGTCGTCGGGGCCAAAATATCGGAACTTGATTTCAGCGGAACTCGGCTGGGACTCGATCTGGATATCATCCGAAACCCCTTTGTCCGAGGCGGCATTGATTTCACGTACTTCACGAACCAAGTGAAATTCCAGGACAGGCGGGTGGACGATCCAACCCTTTGGCAGCAGTATACGGGCAGCCAACCAATCCAGATGGGCGTCCACGGCCGGCTCATGCCCGGCCGGATCCGGGACGTGCCAATCACGTTCCAGGCCAAATTCCGCATGCCCATTCCTCTCGTACAGCGGCCCACGGAGGCCAAGATAACCGAATGGGAAGTTTCCGGAGGCCTCCGCCCGGCCATATGGGAGACAAGCCTTCTCGGACATTCCACGTTTTCTTTCGGCATAGAAGGCGGGTATCGTGAGTGTTACCTGACTCTCCACGCAAGGCCGCAACGGGATCCCATCGTAAACGACGACGACGAAGCCAACGTGACCGCCCGCTGGGGGGGCGCGTTCATCCAGGCGGTTGTCTATTACTAAGTATCCCGTTTCCTAATTACGGTCCCACATTTTCGTAGGATGTGGTGAATCCCGCTTTCAGCGGGATGAACCGCATCGGTAGAGTCTTTTAATCCCGGACACCTATCCTGAAGGACATTTCCTCTTGTTCCCCCTTTGAAAAAGGGGGCTAGGGGGATTTACGAATCAGAAAAATCCCCCCTAACCTGCCTTTACTAAAGGGGGGAATCTGAGGACTCCGACAATTCTGGGTTGAGTCGGCGCCAATGGGCCTGCGTCGGGGAGATGACGGGCAGGGACACCCATCTCATGAAGACGACGGGCAGGGACGCCCGTCCCACAAAGAGGGGTGGGCCTTTCCACGTCTCAGAAGTGAGCCCGTTCAACTCCTTCTTCGGTTCCGTGTAGGCGGTACCCGAGCATGTGCCGCCGAAGCAGATCGAGTGCCTGCATTGCCGCAAGGGTTCTCACCCATTCGCGCAGCCCCGGTGTGAGGAACCCGCGAGTCAGAACCGTGTCCGGGGTGGCCAGCCCCAGATAGAAAGTCCCCACGGGCTTCTCGGGAGTGCCGCCGTCCGGCCCGGCTATTCCCGTCACGGAGAGGCCTACGTCTGCATTTGCCGTTTCCCGGACGCCAATGGCCATTTCCCGTGCACAGGCATGGGACACCGCGCCGTGGTCGATCAGTGTCTGCCCGCGTACACCGAGAACCTTGCATTTCATCTCGTTCGAATAGCTCACCACCGATCCCATGAACGTGCGGGAAGAGCCCGGGACGCCGGTGATCATCTTTCCGATCAAGCCGCCGGTTATCGACTCCGCCAATGCCAGCGTCAGTCCTTTGCCCTCGAGCAATTCCAACACCACCGCCTCCATGGCACGGCCGTCCGTGGATATGATGTTCTCGGCAATCCGTTCAGCAAGGACCTGTTGCTTGGCATCCAGAATACGGTACGCGGCGTCCTCCGTGTCTGCAACGGCGTCCATGCGGAGGCGGATAATCGGGAACCTGGGCAGAAAGGCCAGGTGGTAGTTTTCTTCATCTACGGAGACATCGGAAAGGATCTCCCCCAGCTTGGATTCCGAGAGGCCGTACACCTTCAGCGTGCGAGTCCGGAACACTTTCCCGGGGGTGCCGAACCGCTTCAAAACAGCAGGGATGGCTTGTTCCCGGATCATCCTTATCAGTTCTCTCGGAATCCCCGGAAAAAACAACGCAATCGCTCCGTCCTTTTCGATCATGAAGCCGGGAGCAGTACCGTAATCATTGGGAAGCGGAACAGATCCTTTGGGAAAGAGAGCCTGCTTTGCGTTGCTCGGCGTCATGACCCGTCCCCATTTCTTGAAACGGTCTTCAATGCGGGCCAGCTGCTCTTCATTCGATTCCAAGGGAACACCGAGGTATTCCGCAACCGAAGCCGAGGTCTTGTCGTCCTCGGTGGGGCCCAATCCTCCTGACACGATGACGACCTTGGCCCTGCGCATGGCGCTTCCCAGAGCATCGGCAATGACAGCCGGATCATCGCCCACGGAGGACATGCCCGCGGTGGCGATTCCTACTGAGCGGAGTTCCCGTGAAATGGTCTCTCTGTTGGTGTCCGTTATCACGCCGTTGATGATTTCATTGCCGATCGTCAGTATCCATGCTTCGACTGGTTTTCCCATTAGTGTGCCTCATCCCAGTTTTTTCCGATGGCGGCATCGACCACCAGGGGAACGCTCAGTTCGTATGCGCGCTCCATCTCACGCTTAAGGAGAGCGGCAGCTTCATCCGCCGCATCCTCCCGGACCTCGAGAATCAGTTCGTCGTGGACCTGGAGGATCATCCGGGCCGGCAGCCCGCTTCGTGCCAGAGAATCGTGAACCTTGATCATGGCGAGTTTCATGAGGTCCGCGGCCGTCCCCTGAATCGTTGTGTTGATGGCCATCCGTTGAGCTCCTTGCAGGGCAATCTTGTTGGAGCTGTTCAGGTCGGGAAGAAAGCGCTTCCTCCCCAGGAGCGTGGAAACGAATCCATCCTTGGCGGCCTTCTCGGGGATCTCTTCCATGTAACGCCTAACGCCGGAGTAGACGGCATAGAAATCATCGAGGTACGTGCGTGCCATTTTCATCCCCACTCCCAGCTGATCCGCCAACCTATAGGGACCCATGCCGTAGATAATTCCGAAGTTGATCGCCTTGGCCTTGCGCCGCATCTCGGGAGTTACATGAGCGGGAGAGCACGCAAAAACGCTCGCCGCGGTTATTGCATGGATGTCTTCTCCTCCGGAAAACGCGTCCTTCAACCGTTGATCGTCCGCCAGGTGAGCCATTACCCGCAGCTCTATTTGGGAGTAGTCCGCTGCGACAAAGACGTGACCGTCTTCAGGAATGAACGCGCGGCGGATCTTTCGTCCCTCGCCGGTGCGGATGGGAATATTCTGCAGATTGGGATCCGACGAAGACAACCGGCCCGTGGCTGCAACCGCCTGATTATATGAGGTGTGAATTCGGCCGGTCTTGGGGTTGACCAGGCTGGTGAGCGCGTCCACATAGGTTGACTTGAGCTTGAACACGGACCGGTATTCGAGAATCTTCTTCGGCAATTCGTGTTGAAAAGCCAGTTGTTCCAAGACATCCAATGAGGTGGACCGGCCGGTCTTCGTCTTCTTCAGAGGCTTCAGCCCGATCCTGTCGAACAGAATCACGCCGAGTTGTTTGGGAGAATTAATGTTGAAGGCTTCCCCTGCGAGGTTGTAGATTTCCGCCTCGGTCTTCTCAAGTGCCGCTCCGAATTCCTTGGCCAGTTCCTTCAAGAAGGCCGTGTCCACACGCACTCCGGCCAATTCCATATCGGCCAGGACCGGAATCAGCGGCAATTCGATGTTCCGGAACAGATCGCCCAGTCCTTCCGTTTCGACTCTCGGGCAGAGGATGGAAGCCACTCTCCAGGTTGCGTCCGCATCTTCGCACGCGTACGTGGCCGCCCTCGGAATATCCACTTCGGAGAACACCGTTTGGCTCTTTCCCGTACCGATGAGATCCTTGATGGGGATCATCGCGTGATGGAGAAAGATCCGGGCCAGGTCGTCAAGAGAATGGCCGCGACGGCTCGGGTCCAAAAGGTACGACGCGAGCATGGTGTCGCAGACGATACCGCGGATCTCAATGCCCTCCTTCTTGAGAACGATCATGTCGTACTTGATGTTCTGGCCCACCTTTTCGATCCGCCCGTCTTCCAGAACCGGCTTGAGCACTTGGAGGACTTGCTCTTTGGGAAGCTGGTTGCCTTCGGTGTGGCCGACCGGGATATAGTATGCCTTGCCGTCTTCCGCGCACAGAGATATCCCGACGAGATCCGCCCTTACCGGCTCTTGCGAGGTCGTCTCCAGATCCACCGAGAGCCTGCCCATTTCGGCAATGCCGGCGACCCGGCTCTCGAGGTCCTCCATGCGCACGATGGTCTCGTAGCCTGAATAGTCGAGCCCCCGTTCCGGGGGGAGATCTTCGAGAAGCCGTTTGAATTCCAGTTCTTTGAAGATGTTCCGGAGCTTTTCCACATCCCGTTCATCCAGCCGGAGATCCTCGACGCTCTTGTCGAGGGGGACGTTGCGGTCGAGGGAGACCAACTCGCAGCTCAACCGGGCTTTGTCCTCATTGTTGCGTATCTTCTCCCTCACTGCTTTCTGAGGAATGTCGTCAACCTTGGCATACAGATCTTCCAGGGATCCGAATTCCTGAAGGAGTTTGGCGGCGGTCTTCTGTCCCACCCCGGGCACGCCGGGGATGTTGTCCGAACTGTCTCCCATGAGCGCCAACAGGTCCCGGACTCCGGCAGGGGGAACTCCGAATTTCTTCTCCACCGCAGCTGCATCGTAGACCGAATCCCGCTGAGGGTCCCACATGAGGACGTCTTCACAAACCAACTGCATCAGATCCTTGTCGGCGGATACGACCACCACCTTCCATCCTCTGTCCAGTGCCTGGTGCGTCAGGGTCGCGATGATGTCGTCCGCCTCGAATCCTTCCAGCGACAGCGTGGGCAGCCTGTACGCCTCCACCAGCTCGTGTATCTTGGGGATCTGGAGTCTCAGGTCCTCGGGCATCTCAGGACGGTTCGCTTTGTATTCCGAATACTTCTTGTGTCTGAAAGTCGGGCCCTTCGCGTCGAAGACCACCGCGATCCTGTTGGGAGACTTGTCCTTAAGCGTCTTGATGATCATGTTGGTGAATCCGAATACCGCCCCCGTCGGAAACCCCTTGGAGTTGGAGAGCCCTCCCGTGGCATGGTACGCCCTATAGATATAAGCGCTGCCGTCGATCAGATAGATCTCTTCTTTTTTGGTGGCCATGGGTACCTCACTGTCTTGGTAGCGCCGGCCTCCGTGCCGGTAATCTTTGCCTCTCGTTCCAGGTCTCCCGCCTGGGAAAGCCTGCCGTCCGGGCTCTGCCCGGTCGTGGTAGGGCGACCGGCGGTCGCCCGAGGGCGGATGCCATTGGCCCCTACAGACCGATAGGACGAACGTTAACCGGTCATCAGAATGCCGGTCGTATCCGCGTCAGTTCGACGGGCACAGCCCGTGGTTCGGGCTGTAGGGAGGGGCACCCCCCTGTGGGTGCCCAGGGCAGGCACAGGGAAAGTGTCTCAAAACTGTCGGCGTATCGAACATCGTGGCACGATTTTGCCGGTTCTCGGAATCTTGAGACAATTTCCAGGGGCCTGCCCCAGCCAAAACAAAGACAGTTGCCACGATTGTAGCAGCGTACTCGGACCATGGAGTCATCAACATCCCGGACACAACCGGACACGCTTCACGCCCTCCAGTATTGACGCAAAGAGAGGGTGACCGTCAAGCGTCCGGCCGTGTCCGAGGAGGATGAGTTTCGAGCGCGCTCTACTCAATGACACGTTAAGCCGCTTCTTGTCCGCCAGAAAGGAAGTGACTTCATCGGACCTCGATAAGGACAGGATGATGACTTCACGCTCTCCACCCTGAAAGCGGTCCACCGTATCCACGGACGGAGAGGCCGTCCCCCTTCCCCGTGAAAGACGTTTCCGTATAAGTGCCTGCTGAGCCCGGTACGGCGTGATTATCCCCACTTCGCTTGGGGGCACGCCCCCGGCGACAAGACTTTCGAAAATCGTCCCCGCTGCCTCGGCCTCTTCGGGTCTTGCTCTGCCTCCGTTAGGCCCTTCAACATCAACAAACACCACAGGCGAATCCGGGCTCACGATTTCATTGACCTCCGGAACGGAGGATACGCCGGGCTCTATGCACAGCCTCCGAGATCCGGCCTCCGGTGAGGGATACAGAGCACCGCCATAGAAGAGTCGAGACGGGATGTCCTGAACTTCCCGGTTCATCCGGTATTGCATGTTCAGCCGTGAAATCCCGGCACCCGGCAATGCACCAAGCAGCCGCTCGAAAAGCGATTGTTCCAGTCCGGGAGATTCTTCCCGTTCCGAGTCGGCCGTACGCACCCGTACGATGGGCGGAAGCTGCAAATGATCCCCGCCGAGGACGAACCTGTCCGAAACGGCGAGGGGGGCGAGGGTTGAAGGTTCGTCCAGTTGTCCGGCCTCATCTATGACAACCCGGTCAAACCGTTGTTTGAGAAAGAACGGATGCGTTGCACACTGGTATGCCGTGGCGCCGACCAATTGAGTCAACTTGACTCGGCGCCGGAAGTCTCCGAAGCTCATGTCGATTGCCGCAAGCTCGTTGAGCAGGGTAGGGGGCGACCCTATGCGCTCGACGGCATCGAGAAAGGCTCGAGACACACCCGAACGGCGCCCGATGCGAAGAAACTCCCGGACGCCCAGATCCATTACCGAGAGGAGCAGTCCGTCCAGTGCGACATTGGTGGGGCACGCTACCAGCACTCTCTCGCCACGGTCGAGACACAGTCTTATGAGCCTGGCAAGCACGCGGGTCTTTCCGGTACCCGGCGGGCCGTGAATCAGGTGGCATGTCTCGCTTGTCAGCGCCGCCTTGATTGCCTCCTCCTGGTCTTCGTTCAACTCGGCCGTCAGCCCTTCGGAGAAGCACAAATCGTCGAGATCCGGCGAAGCGTCCGACCATCCCTTGACCGCGGCGGATCCGGAAGTCGGAGCCGGCGTTGCATCCTTGGACGATGCTTCGGTGCATGACGCATTGTCGGGATGCCCGGGGGAAGAATCTTCCCTCGCCGAGTCTTCCTTTGCTCCCCGGGCCACTACGTCGATTACGGGCCTGCGAGCCCTGGCAAGGAACTCGAACAGGCCTCGCCGCGCAGCTTCCCGAGGCCTGGAAAAGGGCAGCCGATCGAGAAACCACCCGGCTTCTCCGCCCGGCGGAGGGGTTCCGTTCAATGCGGTGTCCCGTGAGATATGCAGCGGAACCCTGAATCTCAGGAGTATCCGGTCTTCATGCAACCGGGTTACCCACGCACGGAACGCTTCCCAAGCGCATGGATCCCCGCGATGAACAATGAGTTCTTCACCCGGGGTCACATCGGATGCCGTTTCGGGGTCGGCAAACGTGCCCAGGACAAACGCGAAGCCGCCCGGTGTGACGGCTCTTGAGTCTGCCTGCCGGTGCGGGACTTGTGGTCGCTGTACCGAAGATTCGTTTTCGAGATCGCTGCCGATGTGGACGGCATGGGGATCGGTCTGAAGCTCCAGTTTCTTGAGCGGGATGGTGACGCCCTCGTCAATTCTGAGTTCCAAGGTCGAAGGGTTCAGGACCCGGGAGAAGGCATTCTCCATCTCCCAAATATCGATGGAGACGAGTCTGAACCATCGGTCGTAGTACTCCCGTTCCTGCCCGGCCAGTGCGGGAGACGAACCGGTGGGGGCACCGAACAGCCGGTGACAGGC
>JAZDHD010000364.1:0-3817 GCA_043806215.1 Pseudomonadota bacterium
AGTGGCTCGGTTTCGGCTGGGAGAATATTCGCTGCCGTAGGCAAGAGCGTTCGGTATGGCGCCGCCCAAACCTATTCCGGCGAGGAACCGACAAACCGCCAGTTGCTCCACACTGGTGATGTAGGCAGTGAGCAATGTGAACCCGCCAAACAGGAGAGCTGATATGATCAACATCATCTTGCGTCCCCAACGGTCGGCAAGCATGCCCAAAATGGCCGCCCCTACGAGGGGCCCGAATTGACCGGCTCCAACTGCCAGGCCAAGGGCTTTGGGTTCCGACTTCAGGTGCTCGGCAATCTTTGGCAGCGCAACACCGATAACTGTCAGGTCGAAGCCGTCTAGAACGGTCACCAAAACACAAAGAAGACAGACCCACATCTGGTATGGGGTGAATGCAGAATTATCAAGAAATTCTGCTACCGTAAGTGACCTGCTTGCCATATTCTTCCCTCCTGAGAAACGTGTTATTCGGTAAGACGTAAGAGCTTACCGGTATACATGCCCGGAAGACCCGGCATGTCATTTCCATCCCGGTTCTTGGGTCGTATAGCCGAAGCCCGGCCTGCGCGTCATAATCCAAGGCCTTTTGCAGTCTGGGCAGGCGTTTCTAAGGAAAGTGAATACATTCAAGAGCCTACGATCCTCCGTGCTGTGGGAGAAAAGTGGAGAACTTTGGATTAATCGGTTCAGCACAGAGGTGTTTCGTGCCCATGAACAGACGTTTGAAGAATCAGGAACGTTGCTCTAATCGGATTAAGTCTTTCTTGTTGTACACCGCGTTGCGATGTGGATTCGCCCTTAAGCGCACGTCGCATTACGTAGCATAGTTCGTGCCAGGGATTCATCATAGAGTAACTTGAGTTAATTCAATAGCATATCCCAGAGGACATCATCCAATTGCGCCATGGCGTAATTTACTCTTGAAATCAAACTCAACCATGGGTAAGATTCGTACCAGGGCGTAAAAGGGTCTTGCTTCCACCGCTTGAAATATCCGAAACTCAGCAGGAGAGAATCCTTGAAGGTAGATGAAAACGAATTCTTCCGAGAGGCCACTCTCAGGCTCTGCGGTAATACGGATATCGGGCAAGCCCTCCGGGAATGTTCCCAGTGCATTAAGCAATTCGTTCCAATGTCTAGAATGTATGTTCTTCTGTTTGACCCTGATTTACGTTGTACCCAGATATTTTCCTCGGTCACGCTGGACGGCGTGGTAGGTGTCACGGCCATACCGATTCCTGAGAAGTATGTCCGTGAGTGGGTCCGTGACTGGGAAGGCCACATGATCATCAATGATCATAATTCTGAGGACTGGTTCTGGGACCATATCCGCGCCATCAACTATCGGACGGACATTTCGGTCCTGATCCTGCGACTCAAGGTCGATGAGTCATACTGCATGGTGGGGCTTATCGAAAATGGCCAAGGCATTTATTCGGAAGAGCATGCCCGTCTCATGGAGCTACTCAAGAAGCCTTTCAGCATTGTCATAGCAAACGCCCTGCGGCAGGAAAGGCTGCTGAGACTCGAAGGTCTGCTCGTTGATGAGCGTCGCCGAATTCATGAGAGTGAAAAGGGGATTCCCGAAGTCGTTCTAGACAGGCAGCTCGGACTGAGACCGACGCTGGCGAAATGTCGTCAGGCTGCTTCTATCGACAGTCCTGTACTGCTTCTCGGCGAAACGGGTGTCGGTAAAGATCTGTTGGCCAGGACTATACACAGGCATTCTCGCAGAAGACACAACCCCTTCATACCCGTCAATTGTGGGGCATTAACCGAGACCCTTCTGGACAGCGAGCTTTTCGGCCACGAAAAAGGGGCCTTTACGGGCGCCGTCGGCCGGAAGATGGGACGTTTTGAGAGAGCCGATACGGGCACGATCTATCTCGATGAGATAGGAGACCTTCCTCCACAAGGCCAAGTCAGGCTTCTCAGGGTGCTTCAATATAAGGAGATTGAACGGGTAGGTGGAACAATGCCCGTCTTGGTAGATGCAAGGGTCATCGCCGCCACAAACCGGGATTTGGAAGCGATGGTCAAGTCTGGGAAATTCCGTAGCGACTTGTGGTATCGTCTCAACGTATTTCCAATTACTATTCCTCCGCTGAGGGAAAGAAAACAAGATCTTCCTGATCTTCTGTACTCCTTCATCGACGAGAAGAAGCAAGAGTTGCGCTTGAACATTACCCCAAGACTTACGCCCAATGCGGTTAACCGGCTCATGGCCTACGATTGGCCGGGTAACGTGAGGGAGTTAAAGAACATCGTGGAGCGTTCCCTGATCACTAATCGAGATGGACTTCTTCCGTTGGAAGAGTTGCTTATGATTCGGCCGGACCTCAACCATCAGCCGTCGCCTGCAGCCGATTCCAGCTTTTTCCACAATTCGCAGACTCTCGATGAGATAATTTCTGCTCATATCAGGCAGGCCATGATCCGTGCGCACGGAAAAATCAACGGACCGGGCGGAGCCGCTGAACTTCTCGGCATCAATCCCAATACTCTGAGAAAAAGAATGGACAAGTTGGGCATCGCATATAAGAAAAGGGCCATTCTGACGACAACGGGCTTCCGGTACCGGATCGAAAACCTGAGAGATCGCGGAAATGCCTAATGGCCGGCAAAGGCCGGCGACCGGTTGAAGGCTTCCCGCTCCTTGGAAGGTGAATGCAATGAACTGGGAGCGTTTGGAGCCTCTCATGACAACATAAAGGCCAAGAAGCAAGTCCTACTCCGGCTTCTCACCGGGCAAGAAGATATGGGCCATGCTCAGTCCAAGGGGGGGAGGGTATTCAAGCACCGACACGCGTCCGCCGGTGCTCTACGGCAT
This sequence comes from Pseudomonadota bacterium, assembly GCA_043806215.1. GTDB lineage: Bacteria > Desulfobacterota > Desulfomonilia > Desulfomonilales > Desulfomonilaceae > JAVHLK01. The sequence continues at coordinate 2,831 of JAZDHD010000364.1, forward strand.
CGATCCTCTCGGTATCAAGGTTTCCGCATTCCTGCCAGCCTGCTTCTCATGCCTTTCTTGATTGCACCGTACGTGGCGCGGTCCTTTTGCGACATTGTCCGGGCGGTCTCCATTGCCTTGTCCAAGAGGGTTTCCCCGGGGTACGCCGCGTCAACGATGCCGAGTTGGGCCGCTTCCGTTCCGCCGATCCGTTTCCCGGTCAGCAGCAGATCCCGTAATGCGCGCTTGTTGGGCAGAAGACTCACGATTTCGTGCATGATGGGGGTAAAGGGAATCTTGATATCGACCTCGGGAAAGCAAAACCAACCCTTGTCCTCCCTCATGAACCTGAAGTCGAAACCCGAGGCCAATATGGCGCCGCCCGCGTACGTGTGGCCGGTCAAGCAGGCAATGGTCGGCAGATCCAGGAGAGCCCACCTGATGAGGAAACCGTCCATGATGTCCTTGAACCGGGGAAGATACTCAGGAGGCTTCGTCACCAACCACTCAAGATTTATCCCCTGGGTCCAGCTCTTGGGATGGGAACTGGTCAAAACAACCGCGCCCGAGCCTTTTGAGGACTCTATTTCATCCAGAATCCGATGGTGGTCGTTGATAACCTCGTCGGTGTACGTGTTGGCTCCCTCTTGGTCACACATTGTAACCACAAAAACGGACCCGTCTTTGTTCAGATCTAGTGCGGCCATAAAAACTCCTTCTCATTCGGTGACAGTCCATCGGAAGAATCCTACGCCGGCTTCGCAAGTGTCGGCAATGGTTTTTTGCTCCCGCCTCGCGGGATTCACCACATCCGACGAAGTGTTCTATGGCATAAATACGGTCACGCATTTTCGTCTCGCTGCCGGCAAGGACAAGATCCGGGCACGGAGGCCCGGGCTACGAAGGACTATCATGAAGCCTTAGACCTGTTTCGTGGGACGGGCGTCCCTGCCCGTTATCTTCCGGGGCTCAGGTTGTGCGACCGTATTTACGCCGCGGAGCACTAAG
>JAZDHD010000365.1:0-8221 GCA_043806215.1 Pseudomonadota bacterium
CCCGCGGGACGCGGGCAGCGCCCGCCCTTGAAGATGACGGGCATCCCGCGTCCCGCGGGACCCCACGAAACAGGTCTAGGGCTTCATGACAGTCCTCGTAGCCCGGGCCTCCGTGCCCGGATCTTGTTCTTGCCGGCACCCCAGCCTGAAGCGAGACGAAAATGTGCGACCGAATTTGTGCCACAGAACACTAAGGGGTCGTCTCAGAATAAACGGTTCAATCTCGCTGGACCTTCTCCTTCTGCGGGCACGGCACGCCGTGCCCCTACGAGGCGGCACGCCCGGCCATGTGCAACGTCTATTTCGGGACGGTCCCTAAAGAAGCGCGTCCACCTCCTTCATCAATACCCGGACTGCGTCGACCGACTTGTTGAACGCGCTCTGCTCGTCATCGGTGAGGTCAAGATCCACGACTTTTTCCACCCCGGCCGCGCCCAGCAGGGCAGGAACGCCCACAAACACGTCTTTCTGGTTGAACTCTCCCTGGAGGTAGGCCGCGCAGGGCAACAACCGCTTCTTGTCCAGCAAGATGGATTTGACCATCTGGACGGCCGACGCGGCAGGCGCGTAGTACGCGCTCCCGGTTTTGAGCAGCCCGACGATCTCGGCTCCACCTTGGCGCGTACGCTGCACGATTTCCTCGAGCCGTTTTTCCGAGATGAACTTCGTGATGGGGACACCGCCCACCGAGCAAGACCGGGTGAGCGGAACCATGGAGTCGCCGTGGCCACCCAGAACCAGCGCTTGAATGTCTTCCACCGAGACACCGATTTCTTCGGCAAGGAAGCATCGGAAGCGCGCCGTGTCCAGCACGCCGGCCATGCCGATGACGCGTCTCGGGTCGAATCCGGACTTCTTCCACGCGGTGTACACCATCGCGTCCAGGGGATTGGAAACCACGATCATGACTGCATCGGGGGAAGCCTTGGCCGCTTGTTCCGCTACAGCGCTCACGATCCGGACGTTCGTGGAGAGTAGGTCGTCTCTGCTCATGCCCGGCTTTCTTGCAATGCCGGCGGTTAAGACCACCACGTCACTGGCCGCGGAGGCCCCGTAATCGTTCGTCCCGATGACATGGGTGTCCACTCCAAGCACGGGGGTCGTCTCGAACATATCGAGCCCTTTTCCTTGCGGAACGCCGTCCAGAATATCCACCAACACCACGTCCCCGAGTTCCTGAGCCGATGCATAGGCCGCCACGGATGCACCTACGTTCCCTGCACCAATCACGGTTATCTTCTTCCTGGACATGAATCCTCCCTTTCGCAATCCTTTTTTGCGCCGAGCAATGTCACGGCTACGAGAAAACAGTATGTTGCATGGGCCGGTGCCGACTTCCGCCACGTGCAGCCGGCACCGGCCATGCCGATAGCTTAATCCGTCATTCCGCCGAATCCCGGGCTTGCCGGCCTGAACTGCTCCGCTTCCCATTCCCCGCACGTGTGTCCGGGAGATTTGTCCCGGAACTCCCGCGAGACAGGGGATTCGGACAAGAAACACGGCAGAACCAAGAAAAAACCGGCCTACTACGGAGATGAAGCCGCGGGCATTCTTCGGCCCGGGTCCAGGGGTATTCCCCTGCGGCTGTGCGAACGGACGGGAGGGTGACGGGAAAAGCGATTATCAGGGATATTCTTATCCCCGAGATGCATCCGATGTCAAGAACACACCGGCCGGGATCTCCCTATAGGCTCTCCGCGGGAGACCGTTGGATCAGAGACCGGGCTTTCCGACTTCGGGGCGGGACTCTCCGGCCGAGAGATAGTATACTTGTACGGGATCGTTACACGTGCCCTCGGCACAGGAGGAAGGTTATGACGGAAGAGCGGCTTATGGAAGACTCAAAGATAGCTGAAGGCCATGGTACGACTGACTACCGGGAGATTATGTTCGAACTGAGAGATAAGATTGCGGTTCTTACGCTGAATCGGCCGGACATTCGGAATGCCTTTTCCCACCAAGAGATGATCGATGAAATTGTCCATGCGTGCCAAAGGGTTCAAGATTCAGAGTCAGTAAGCGTCCTTGTGGTCACCGGTGCGGGCTCCGCGTTTTCCGCGGGCGGGAACGTGAAGGATATGCTCAAGAAGGAGGGAATGTTCGCGGGGGATCCGAACGATGTCCGGCAGAACTACCGCAAGGGGATCCAGCGGGTTACACTGGCTTTCCAGCGCCTGGACGTGCCGGCAATTGCAGCGGTGAACGGCCCGGCCATAGGAGCGGGGTGTGATCTCTCCTGTATGTGCGACATTCGTATTGCCTCGGAGAAAGCCCGTTTTGGCGAGACCTTTGTTTCGGTGGGACTTATCCCGGGTGATGGAGGAGCCTTCCTGCTCCCGCGTGTCGTGGGGTTCCCGAAAGCTCTGGAACTGGCCTTCACCTGCCGGGTGATAGACGCGGACGAGGCTCTGCGCATAGGGCTGGTGAGCGAAGTGACAACGGCCGAAAGGCTGATGGAACGAGCCATGGAAGTTGCCGAGGAGATTGCGCAGCACCCGGCACGAATCCTCCGCCTGGCAAAGCGTCTCTTCTACCTGTCTCAAGGGAGGAGCCTGGAAGAAACGCTGGAACTTTCTTGTTCTTTTCAGGCCCTTTGCCACCACAGTCCCGAACACATGGAGGCCGTTGAAGCACTTCTCGCCCGGCAGCGGACTCAGCGGGGGGAGTGACTGCCAAGAGGCCGTGGGCCTGCGGCGACACTTGCGTCGTACATCGCCGACGGATCCGCCGGCGCGAGCCGCATAAGCGCCAACGTAAGGATCTTGGTTGCCAACCCGCTCTTCGCACGGCATACAAAAAGAGGGAACGTGTACCAAGTCCAGGGGTGATATGCTGCGATCTTAATGTGCTGGAGGCACATACGATTTTAGCCGGGGGATTCATCCCCCGGAAGGCCTTGAAAGGCCCGGCCAACACCGCGTGTCCCTTCGGGACGTCAAGACAGCCCCCTGAACCATACGGCGTACGCGCTTATGTTGGCCCCTATGGGGGTGAGCCGGGAAACCGGCATGCCCGCGCGATCCCAAGATTAGGGGTCCGTCCGCAAATAACCGTTGCGGCGAAACTGCGGTTGGTTTTCTTTAGTGGAAACAATGTACTATCTCTCGCCCGGCGTCTGCCGGGCGCATGATCAAAGAGTACCGGCACGGAGGCCGGCGCTACCAAAGCCGGGATCGGTGCCTTGAATACGTGACCGTATTTATGCCATAAAACACTTAGGTGCACGTTGGTGCCGGGATCAAAAATTGTCGTACATCGAGCGGTGGATCCGGGGGATAATGTCCTTGATCATGCGGGAGATGGCTCGCCGTCTGTTGGCAAGGGTTCCCGTTATGGTATCGGTGACCGTGTACGCGTATGAAGAGGAGAGATTCTGCTGCCAAAGGACCTTCTTGGTGTCGGCTTTCCCCAGGCTGCACGACACTCTCAGCGTGCCTATCTTGGTCAACTCCTTGCCGTCGGCTCTGTACGAAGTCGTGACATCGTCGTACGACGATATTATGGTCTTGAGAATTGCGTCTCCACCGCCGGCCACAGGTTCGAGACCGGTCCCAAGGGCGAATTCGCGGCGCAGGTCGTTGGTGAGCTCGGTCTCGATGCCCGCGATGGTCGTGTTGTTGACCGCACTCTCCAGGACTACGGTCTTCACGTCCGGCGGGAACGGGAAGTCCTTGGGCCCTCCGCTGAACCGGTAACCGCAACCGGCAAAAAATGCCGAAGCCATGACTACCCCAGCCATAATCATCCCGCTTGTGATTTCTATGAGAGTCTCTCGAATGGAGCAACGTTGTTTCGTGATTCGTATGGGGGGGCTTGGGGGGAGATGGAGTCTCCCCCCCAAATTATGGCGCATCGTGCGCTCTTCCTACCCATCTCCGAGGCGAAGCCACGGAGGTCTTGACAACGGGCGAGGACTTTCATGATTCGTTGTGTCGTCGCCGAAATGGTGGTTATTACGATACGAAATTGCGTCATGGCCTGACATTGTCCGTTGCCGCGTTTGTCCGATGGACACGTTGAAGGTGAGATTCGCGGCCTCAGCCCACCACGACGTTCAACAGTTTCCCGGGCACGAGGATCGTCTTGCGGATAGTCTTGCCCTCGATGAACCGCTGAACGTTGGGCTCGGCCAGAGCCGCCTGCTTCACATGGTCCTCGGGAGCATCCAAAGGTACCACGATTTCAGCTCGTTTCTTACCGTTTACCTGCACCACGACGAGAACTTCGTCCTCGACGAGAAACTCGGGGTTGAACACCGGCCATGGGACCCGAACCATGCCGGGGCTTTCGCCGAACGCCTCCCACAGTTCCTCCGCAGCATGGGGCACGAACGGCGAGAGGAGGATCACCAGCGACCGGACGGCCTCGTGGAGCGCTCCCGAGATACCGGGCGAGCCGGCCTTGTCCAATTCCACCTCGGAGGTCAACTTTGTCAGTTCGTTGGTCATTTCCATGATGGCGGCAACCGCGGTGTTGAAGTGGAACCGGCCGTGTATGTCCTCGGTCACCTTCTTAATTGTCTTATGCGTGATTCTACGCACCTTTTTGGCTTGTTCATTATCGGAGGCATCCGGCGATGACGGGCACCGGACGTCCTTCCACTGAAACACGAAATTCCATACGCGGCCGAGGAACCTGGCAGCTCCCTCGACGCCCTCGGAAGTCCACTCAAGGTCCCTCTCGGGGGGAGCGGCAAAGAGACAGAACAGACGCACGGTATCGGCCCCGTACTTGTCGATGAGATCCTCGGGATCGACCACGTTGCCCTTTGACTTGGACATCTTCGCGCCGTCCTTAATGACCATCCCCTGGGTGAGAAGGTTGGTGAACGGCTCATCGCTCCGTTTGATGTTCATGTCCCTGAGGACCTTTGTGAAGAACCGGGAATAGAGCAGATGGAGAATTGCGTGCTCGATTCCGCCGATGTACTGGTCAACGGGGAGCCAGTATGCGTCCGATTCCGGGTCGATGATGCCCTTCTCGTACCGCGGGCACGCGTAGCGGTCGAAATACCAGGATGACTCCACAAAGGTATCCATGGTATCCGTTTCACGGTGCGCGGGTTTCCCGCATTGCGGACAGGGAACGTTCAGCCACCAATCCAGGTCGGGTAACGGAGACCTGCCGCTCTTGGGGAATTCGATATCGGTGGGCAGGACGACCGGAAGGTCCTTGTCCGGCACGGGAACCGCTCCGCAATCGGCGCAGTGAATGATGGGAATGGGAGCTCCCCAGTATCGCTGCCGGGAAATTCCCCAGTCCCGGATACGGTAGTTCACCGTGGTGCCTCCCTTGTTCATGGACGAGAGCTTGTCTGCGACGGCCTTCATGGCGGACACGTTGTCCATGCCGTCGAACTCTTGAGAATTGACGAGCCGGCCTTCACCCGCGTAGGCTTCCGTTAAGCTCCCGGAATCCAATTGTTCACCTTCGGGTTGTATTACGATGACGATGTCCAGGTCATATTTTTTCGCAAATTCAAAATCCCTCTGATCATGTGCGGGAACCGCCATGACCGCGCCCGTGCCGTACTCGAAAAGCACGAAGTTGGCGACATATATGGGCATTCTGCGTCCCGTGACCGGGTTGATGCAATACGCGCCGGTGAAGATTCCTCTCTTTTCGGCCGTTTCACCCACCCGTTCCTGCCATTCCTGAGTGAGCACCTGATTGATGAATTCCTTGACCGCGGACTCCTGTTCCGTCCCGCGTGAAAGCTGCAAACAGCGGGGGTGTTCCGGGGCTAGGCTCATGAAAGTCGCTCCGTAAAGAGTGTCCGGTCTCGTGGTAAACACCTGGATAGGATCGCCTCCGCCTTCCAGATCGAAGAGTATCCGGGCACCTTCGCTCCGGCCGATCCAGTTCCGCTGCATGGTGAGCACCTTTTCCGGCCAACCGGAGAGCTTTTCACACCACTGGAGCAGTTCCGGTGCATAGTTGGTAATCTTGAAGAACCACCCCTCCTGCTCTTTTTGGACAACCGGGGTACCGCACCGCCAGCACGCGCCGTCCTCGACCTGTTCGTTGGAGAGCACGGTCCGGCAGGGCTCGCAGTAATTTACGATGGATTTTTTCCGGTATACCAGACCGTTTTCCAGCATTCTGATGAAAAGCCACTGCTCCCATTTGTAATAGTCCGGGTGGCAGGTGGCGATTTCTCTGTCCCAATCATACGAGTAGCCCATCCTCTTCAGCTGCCTGCGCATCTCGTCGATGTTGTTCCTGGTCCAGACCGCGGGATGGGATCCATGCTTTATGGCCGCGTTTTCAGCCGGCATGCCGAATGCGTCCCAACCCATGGGATGAAGCACGTTGAATCCCTGCATCATCTTGAAGCGGGCCACCACATCGCCGATACAGTAATTGCGGACGTGGCCCATGTGAATCCTGCCGGAGGGATACGGAAACATTTCAAGGAGATAGTATTTTCCCTTCGACGCGTCGAGGCGGAACTTGAATATCTGTTCCTTGTTCCAGTATTCCTGCCATTTCTGTTCAACCATCTCGGGATTGTACTTCCTCTCCATGGTTCCTCCCTTGCAATTACAGTCGGTAATCAACCGCTTTCTTCTAGCATACCGGCGTCACGGCTTCAACGCCTTTCCTGAAGCCTCCTCGTCGTATACTCGCCGGGGCGGCCTTTTTCACATTGGTGCCCCTGTCGGGCATCCCGCAGTCAACGCGGGACGTCTCCAAATCATCGCCATCCAGCCTCATTTTGGAAACGGGCTGCGAAGAAGGCCCGGGATTCTTGACGAACGCAACACCTCTGTTCTATGCTCATGGCTCCGTACGATAATCCGGTTATCAGAAGTGGTGGATGAAAACTGTGGGAGGGAGAGATTTCCATGCACGCAGATTTGCAAGAGAGCGAGAACCTGCAATATTCAGTGAGTCCGGAGGGCGAGAGGTTTCCTCTGCCGACCCAAGGGGACTACACGCTTGAGTTTCGGCGCTTGGAAGACTTGGCGGCCCAGAACCGGGCCAAAGGGCGTGAGATAGTCGTGGTGGTGGGTCTGGGATTCGTCGGCGCGGTCATGGCCGCGGTCGTCGCAGACTCGTCGGATAAAGACGGCGCTCCACGTAAGTTTGTCATCGGCATGCAACGGCCCAGCACCCGCAGCTTCTGGAAGACCCAACTGATCAATCGGGGCGTTTCACCGATGAAATCGGAAGATCCGGAGGTTCAGGAAATCATCGGGCGATGCGTGAACGAAAAGAAGACCCTGACCGCTTCCTTTACCTACGACGCGTTGCGTCTTGCCGATGTGGTGGTCGTGGACGTTCAGTGCGATTACGTCAAAGAGTCTCTGACCGACGTGAGTACCGGTTATGTGCAAATGGAAGACCTCGAGAAGGCCCTGGAGATTATCGGCGAGACCATAGACCCCAAGGCTCTTGTCCTCATCGAGACGACGGTGCCGCCGGGGACCACCGAACAGGTGGCGTATCCCGTCATCAAGAGGGCGTTCAGGCACCGCAACATCGACTCGGAACCGATTCTGGCCCACAGCTATGAGCGGGTTATGCCCGGCGCGGAATACGTCCGATCCGTAAGGAATTTCTGGAGGGTGTGCAGCGGAGTAAATGAGGAGTCAAAAGAGAGGGTGGTCCGTTTCCTTTCCGAAGTGCTCGACACCGAAAATTATCCCCTTACCGTGCTCGACCGGCCCATCGAATCGGAAACCGCAAAGATTGTCGAGAACAGTTACCGGGCTGCAATACTGGCGTTTCTCAATGAATGGAGTGTCTTTGCCGAACGCAACGGAGTGGATCTTGTCAAAGTGATCAATGCGGTGAAAGTCCGGCCGACCCACTCGAATTTGATCTTTCCCGGGCCGGGCATCGGAGGATACTGCCTGCCCAAGGACGGGGGCCTCGCCGTTTGGGCTTACAGACATCTCATGGGCTTTGAAGACGATTTGTTCAAGATTACCCCCGCATCCATCAACATTAATGACGGCCGCGCACTCCATGTCCCGGAATTGGCCCGTGACGCGCTGCGGAACATGGGCCGGTACATAGCCGCGTCAAAGGTGGCCCTTCTCGGCGCTTCTTATCGGGAAGATGTGGGAGACACGCGGTACAGCGGATCCGAAATCATTGTGCGGCGACTCGTTGAAATGGGCGCGGAGGTGTGTGTCCACGATCCGTACGTGGACCACTGGTGGGAATTCGAAGCTCAAGACACGTACCCTGCACCGGGGAAGAGCCGGGCGCG
>JAZDHD010000366.1:0-4906 GCA_043806215.1 Pseudomonadota bacterium
GGCCGCCCCAGAACGACAATGACCGGAAAGGCTTCTGTGTCCGATCCGGTCACTTGACGAGTTCTGCGAGGAGGATGTCTAGAAATCGTCCAGGTCCACGCTGAGCTCATCCTCACCAAACTCATCGTCCAAATCCAGGGAGGACAGCAAATCCAGGGAACGGCCCTCGAGAGGGTCCTCAAAGTCGGCCAAGGCGTCAGCGAGTGATTCATCGTCCATGCTGCCGATGTAGTAGTCGATATTGTGCGAATGAGGCATGGGAACTCCTCCCGTTCTCTATGGATGCGGTTGCCAGGCAACGGAAATTAATAAAGCATACCGCACATCTATTGTCAATAGTTAAAGTAATACATGAACGACGGAGCGAATTCCTCATTGCGGTCGGATTCCACTAAGGTCGGATGGTGCCCGCTCCCACGATGGACTCGAACAGATCCGGGGAGAGAGCCCGCGTCCTCTGCGGATTGAAGGTGGCGTCCAACTCGCGTAACCGTTCCAGCGGCACGGGTTTTCCGAGGGCCCGGTACCAGTGGAAGCGGATCACCAAGACTTTTCCCGCACTGGGACCCGAAGATGCAGCGCATTCCTTGACGTCCTCGGGGTCATAAAAGCCCATTTCGTCAAGCCGGTTGTACAGATTGCGCGGTTCATCCAGGTACCAGTGCTCCACTCTGCCCGAGCCCACCACGCCGACCTTGTTCACGTAGAACAGCAACGGCAAGCCCCGGCGGACACCCTTGAGGCCCGCGGGGTACCCATAGGTCAGATTGTTGAGGAACACATGCCGGCGCGGCTGAAGCCAACCGTCCTGGAACAGACTGCCTTGGTGAACGTCCTCATCGGGCAGATCGATCAGGCCCATGGCTCTTTTCCGCTGAAGGGGCAAAAGGAGGGGCTTTTCCCGCGCGCCCTGAACGCGTAGAGGATAAAAGAGCGTCTCAAGCTCGTGCAACTCGAGTATACGCGCCGGCGGATGGACGATGATTTCAGATCCGCTGCGCGTAATCCGGTGCCAGGCATTGAACATGAAGGGCAGGCGGAATTCCGCGCCGAGGCGGTAACCGAAGCCGTCGCCTTCCGGTCTTACCTCATACCCCAGGGACAAGAGAAATTCCTTGAGAAAGGCCATAACTTCCGACTGAGGGATCGAGCGGTACAGGAAGTACTTGGTCAGTCTGAACCGAGGCCGGCTGTCCAGCGCGCACGCGGCGGTCATGCCCTCGGAAAAGAAGCCGCAAGCCCTGAAGGACTCTACATGGGTTGCGGAAAGAGCCTTGGGTAGCATGATGAAGACACGTTCAATCCCCATCTCCGCCCAGTCGAGTATCTCTTCGCGGAGAAACCGTTCCGCAAGGCCTCTCTCGAACGCGGATTGGCTCACGCCGAGTGCCCACAATCTCACCGCGCCGGGACTCTCGACGGTCCAAAGCGAGGCACAGTGGAGGGTCCGGTCCGACTCGAGGGTGTTGCAGCGGGGTTGGCCGGGAGCCCCTTCGTGAAAGAGGCCGTCCATGACGTTTTGGATTTCCGGTTCCTCGTCCGTCCAGAGTGCGAACAGTTTCTTGATGGCCGGATAATCCCTTTTACGGGCCGGCCTGAGCATCATTTTCATGACGATCCTTGCGCTCGATAAGCCGTGAATGCCATACTATATGCCTGGGAATGGAGCCGGGACGAGCCGCAGTCGGCCCTGCCCGCGGCGCTCCGGTGTACGGCAGGCACCAGTCAAGAGCTTGATATCACGCATGGTTAGTGGGTATTTCTTGCGGTCATCATATTGAAGACGGGGCGTGAGATCAACAGTTAACTGTCAATGGGAGAAAGGTACTGTGGAATTTAGAGATCCGTTCTTGGTAATCGGTTCGAGAGGAATGCTGGGTACCGACCTGCTTGCATGTCTCCTCGAATCCGGCAAGAGAGCAGTGGGACTGGATGTAGAGGAAATCGACATCCGGCGGCCGGATTCAGTCCGGGATGCGGTGGCCCGATACGCGCCGGGAACGGTCATCAACACCGCGGCCGTCACCGACGTGGACGGGTGCGAGACACGCCGTGAAGAGGCGTTCGGCGTCAACGCAAAGGGACCTGAAATCCTGGCGGAGACTGTTCGCGATCTCGGTGGGGTGCTTCTCCACATGGGCACCGACTATGTCTTTGACGGCCGCAAGGAGACGCCCTACGTCGAAACCGACGGAATCGATCCGGCCGGGGTCTATGGGAAGTCCAAGGCACTGGGGGAGATGCGCGTGCGTGAGATCCTCCCGGACAGACACTGTATCGTCCGGACCCAGTGGCTCTATGGCCGCCACGGTAAGAACTTCGTGGAAACGATCCTCCATGCGGCCAAGCAAAGGGACGTCCTCCGGGTGGTCAACGATCAGCGCGGCAGCCCCACCTACGCGCAAGATCTTGCGAAGGCCCTCGTGGGGCTTTGCGAGAAAGGGGTAACGGGTACCGTCCATGTCACCAATTCCGGTGAAGCTACGTGGCATGAGTTCGCGGTCGCAATTCTCGAACTGGCGGGGATCACGGACGTGAGCGTGGTACCGATAACCACGGAGGAACTGGGACGGCCGGCACCGCGTCCCGCCTACTCGGTGCTCGACAATTCGCGGTTCAAGAGCCTCATGGGTGTCTCTCTCAGGCATTGGAGAGACGCTCTCGATGCCTATTTGCGCGCCCGGACGTGAAGACGGGCAATCGGGGACATGATCCGATTTTGCGGGTGGAGCCATGCGACCTCGCAAAACTCGGAATCGTGTCCCCGGATTGCCCGCACCTGACGGTAGCGACCCGGCCTCCGTGCCGGGCGACGGTAGCGACCCGGCCTCCGTGCCGGGCGAATATGACCAATGCACGGACGTTGAAAGGACGACCTCAGATGGGAATGACCATAACCGAGAAGATCCTCGCTGCTCATGCGGGACTGGAAACGGTGAAACCGGGTGAACTGATCCAGGCCGACGTGGACCTGGCCATGGCAAACGACATTACGCTGCCGATTGCCCTTAAGCCGTTCCGCGATGCGGGCGGGACGCGGGTGTTCGATAGGGAAAAAGTAGTCATTGTTTTGGACCACTTTAACCCGGCCAAAGACATTGAATCGGCCGGCAATATGGCCGAGGCGCGGGCCTTTGCCGAGGAAATGGGGTTGGTTCATTTCTACGACGTCGGGTCCATGGGTATCGAGCATGCACTGCTGCCCGAACAGGGGCTTGTGGGACCCGGCGACGTGGTTATCGGCGCCGACAGCCATACCTGCACGTATGGGGCCCTGGCCGCGTTTTCCACAGGAATGGGAAGTACCGACTTTGCGGCTGCCATGCTTACGGGGAGGGCATGGTTCAAGGTCCCGGAGACGATGCGATTCGTTCTCAGGGGTTCCCTGGGCCCGTGGGTATCGGGTAAGGACGTGATTCTCCACATAATCGGAAGAATAGGTGTGGATGGAGCGCTCTACCGGGCCATGGAATTCAGCGGCGAGGGAGTCGGGAGCCTCGGCATGTCGGACCGGTTCACGATAGCCAACATGGCCATTGAAGCAGGGGCAAAGAACGGTATCTTCCCCTTTGACGAGAAGACCCGTGACTACGCGGAAAGCCACGGTACCAAGCCGTATAGGGCCTATGCGTCGGATGCCGACGCGTCCTTTGCCGAAACCCTGGAGATAGACCTGAATTCGCTTGGTCCAATGGTTGCGATGCCCTTCCTGCCCTCCAACGTACGCCCCATAGAGGAGGTGGCGGGACTGAAGGTGGATCAGGTCGTTATCGGGTCGTGCACCAACGGGAGGATAGAGGACCTGCGGATTGCAGCCTCCATTCTCAGGGGGAGGAAGATTGCCAAGGGGATACGGCTCCTCGTGTTTCCCGGCACCCCGGACATCATGCTCCAGGCTGTGAAGGAAGGGATTGTGGAAGACGTGATGAGAGCCGGGGGCGCCTTTTCGACCCCGACCTGCGGACCTTGCCTGGGAGGCTTCATGGGAATCCTGGCGCGGGGCGAGCGCGCCGTTTCGACGACCAATAGAAATTTCGTCGGCCGTATGGGCCACCCCGAGAGCGAGGTGGTTCTCTCTTCCCCCGCGGTGGCGGCCGCCAGTGCATTGAAGGGGTGCCTTGCCGACCCGAGGGATGCGGATCTGTGATCGTGATGCCCGGCCTGTTTCAGGGAAGGCCCCCGTTGAGAAAAAAAAGCTTGAAACGCGTTCTTTTTCTGGTATGCTCGTTCTTATTCAACGCCACTGTTGGACGGTCCCGAGAAAAAATGTCTTGACTTCGAGGGATTGTTCTGATAATCAAAATGTCAAACAGGTGTTATTTGTCTACAATTCCAAATGCGGTCCCACGGTTGCGGGCTGTTGGGGCTTAATAAAAGGAGGATTTGGGTATGGTTAAGAAAATGATTGTTGTGCTCAGCGCGGTAGCTCTGATCATAACTGCGGTGGGAGTCGCCAGTGCTCAGATGATGGCCCCGCTCGCATCGGGAGACATGATCATGATTCCCATGAAGGTGACGTATTCGTTCACCAAGAAGACTGCAGGAACTGCAGGCGGCGACAGCACACTTATGAATCCGTTTTCCTGTGAGCAGTACACCGCGGGCTTCCGTCCCTGGGGAGTGTGGAAAGGCACAACCTGCACCATGAAGGTCCAGGTTCATCCTCCGAAGTGTGTCGGCCCCGCCTACGGCGGCCCCGTGCAGTGGGGAGCCCCCCCGGCGCTTCCGCCCAACTCCAAGTTGGTCAGCAATGTCGAGAAGTATGAGGTCATTTCCCCCGGTTGCAATCCGTGTGTGAAGCCCGGCCTGAAATACGAAATGGTCAAGAAACAGGTAGTGAAGTAAGAGTTCGACGACATACCGGAACACGAAAAGGCCGGGGCTCTTGCCCCGGTTTTTTTTGTGC
>JAZDHD010000367.1:0-3700 GCA_043806215.1 Pseudomonadota bacterium
TTGAACCTAGGCGCGTAGCTCAGGGGGAGAGCATCACCTTGACGCGGTGAGGGTCTGGGGTTCAAATCCCCACGCGCCTACCATTTTAAGCGATGTGAAGACTTGTCCGTCAGGAGCCTCACAAGGCAAGGAGGAATTTCAAATCAATGATAGCCAACGGGTGTGAGACCCCTTCCAGCCGTATTGTTACGAACTCGAACGCATGAAGCCCTCCATAGAGATCCAAGTTCAAGGGAACAACAAAACTTATCCCGCGGGCGTCACCCCCGGTGAAATTCTCAGGGAGAACCCACCGGATAATGGCCGTGAGATTCTCGCGGCAGAGATCGACGGCAAGCCGATAGATCTTTCTTCACCCCTCACGGAGTCCGGCACGCTGGATTTCATCCGTGCATCTTCTCCCAAGGGATTGGAAATTCTCCGCCATTCCACCGCCCATGTGATGGCTCAGGCCGTCAAAGAGCTTTTCCCTGCCGCACAGGTCACCATAGGACCGGCCATTGCGGAAGGGTTTTATTATGATTTCGATACTTCCCGGCCATTTACGCCTCAAGACTTGGAGAAGATCGAGGGCCGGATGAACGAAATCGTCAAGAGCCGGCTCGCGTTCAGGCGGATTGAGATGCCGAGGGAAGAGGCCGTCCGTTTCTTCGAGGAAAAGGGCGAGAAGTACAAGGTCGAATTGATATCCGGGGTGGACCAGGCCGAAGTCAGCCTGTATTCTCAGGGTGAGTTTACGGACTTCTGCAGAGGTCCTCATATTCCTCACGCGGGATTCATCAAGGCCTTCAAGCTCACCAAGGTGGCCGGTGCGTACTGGAGGGGAGACGAACGTAATCCGATGCTTCAGCGCATCTACGGCACTGCGTTCCCCTCGAAGAAGGACCTCAAGAGCCATCTGGATCTTATCGAAGAAGCCAAGAAGAGAGACCATCGCAAGCTCGGCAAAGAGTTGGACCTGTTCTCCATCGTGGATGAAGCGGGCCCCGGACTGGTGATATGGCACCCCAAGGGAGCGCTGCTCCGCTACCTCGTCGAGGAGTTCGAGCGTCAGGAGCACATGAAGCGCGGGTACCAGATGGTCGTCGGTCCCCAATTGCTTAAACGGGATCTGTGGGAGAAATCGGGACACTTCGACAACTATCGGGAAAACATGTACTTCACGCGTGTGGACGAGATCGACTATGGGATCAAACCCATGAACTGTCTCTCCCACATGCTCATCTACAAGTCCAAGGTGCGCTCCTATCGGGAACTTCCCCTTCGGTTCTTCGAGCTGGGGATCGTGCATCGGCACGAGAGGAGCGGGGTGCTTCACGGCCTGAGCAGAGTGAGGCAGTTTACCCAGGACGATGCGCACATAGTCTGTGCTCCCGAACAACTCAACGACGAAATCCTGGGTATCATTGATTTCGTCCGGCATGTTATGGGTATTTTCGGCTTCGAGTACTCCATCGAGTTGAGCACGCGTCCGGAGAAGTCCATCGGCACCGATGAGGATTGGGACCGGGCGACAAACGCGCTGGAGAACGCGCTGAAGGCACAGGGCGCGGCTTACGAAATTAACGCAGGAGACGGGGCATTTTATGGTCCCAAGATAGACATCAAACTCAAGGATGCGCTGTCCCGTTCCTGGCAATGCGCTACCATCCAATGTGACTTTACGTTGCCTGAACGGTTCGGGTTGACGTATACGGATTCGGACGGCCAGAGAAAGCGGCCGGCCATGATCCATCGGGTCATCTTGGGATCCATCGAGCGCTTTTTGGGTGTTCTCATCGAACACTACGCGGGAGCCTTTCCCCTCTGGCTTTCCCCGGTTCAGGCCGCGGTCATGACGATCACGGACCGGCAGGATTCTTTCGCCGGCGAGGTGGCGGATATACTCCGTAATGAAGGGGTACGGTTCGAGACGGATCTCCGGAATGAAAAGATCGGATTCAAGATCAGGGAGGCCCGGTACCAGAAGATTCCGTACATGATCATCCTCGGAGATAAAGAGGTTGAGTCCCGTACCTTGGCTGTCCGCAAGAGGGGAGAGGATGGGACAAGAGTTGTCGCAATTGAGGAGTTTCTATCTCAATTCCGGGATGAAGTTGCCAAACGTTCATGATAGACCGGGCTCATGGAGTCATGAGTCCAAGCTTTAAGGGGGCTTTTTTCATGAGAGGAAGACCAAGAGGTCCCGTAGCTGCGGAACCCAAGGTCAGGGTGAACCAGAGGATTCGAGCGGCAAAGGCGCGCGTCATAGCGCCTGATGGTGAACAACTGGGAATATTGGATGTTCCCGAAGCATTGAGAAGAGCCGAGGAGTTCGGTCTCGATCTGGTCGAAGTTGCCCCGAACAGCGACCCGCCGGTCTGCAAGATCATGGACTACGGGAAGTTCAGGTATGAAGAGAGTAAGAAAGAGCACGAGCGCAAGAAGAAGCAGGCCACCGTCGTCCTGAAAGAGGTCAAGCTCAGGCCCAAGACCGAGGATCACGATCTGGATTACAAAGTGAAGAGGCTCAAGACCTTCATCGGCGAGAATTGCAAGGTGAAGGTGACGGTCATGTTCCGCGGCCGGGAGATTACGCACCCCGATCAGGCCCGTAAGCTCCTCGAAAAGGTCCTGACTCTTGTGGCCGATGCTGCGCAGGTCGAGCAACCCCCGAAATTCGAGGGAAGGAGCATGACCATGATCCTTTCCCCCTTGCCCAACCAGTGATCCCAATATCTAGCAACCGTCCGGGCCGACCGCGGTCTACTGATTGAGATCCCTGGGAAACGTTGCATCGGCCTCACGAATAAGGGCCTATCAACGGAGCGGTTTATGTTTGCCCGGATCGGCGGCCTCCGGCCGGTTGCAGACGGTTGCCTGCAACGCTCCATGGCAAGACCGGTAAACCGCCGGCGTCACGCAACAATTTCCTGCCGAGAGTACGTCCCGCCCGGGCAGTATAACGGTTGCCAAGAGTGGGGGGATGTGAGATCCTGTGCCGGAGAACAACTCGGTATCGGCCGACGGGAAGACGATGACGGAAAAAAGACGATTTACCCGCACTCCGTTCGAGACGGAAATCCGCGTGACCAGCGACGACCGTACACTGGTTTCAAACCAGCTTCGGGACATCAGCCTGGGCGGAGCCTACCTCGTTGTCGAAAAACCACTCCCCAAAGGAAAGCCGTGCATTCTGGCAATTGATCTCATTGGGCCTCGGAGCCTCCTCAGGGTGGAAATCGAAGGCGAAGTCGCCCGCGTGGATGACGAGGGAATGGCCGTAAAATTCACCCGGATCGACGTGGACAGTCTTGTGCACCTGCGGCATTTGATCAAGGTTCATTCTCAGGACCCCGAGACTATAGACGTCGAATTTGCAAGCAACTTCCTTGACAAAGATGACTCTCGTTAGCCGGCGGCACCTGCACGTTAACGGTTAGGTGGAAATCGGCCCATGCGTTCCCGTGCCGGAAGCCTAACGACTCTGATCGGGGGGAGGCGGCCCGTGCCGTGTTGAGAAGCAGGCTGCAGTGTCGCTTCTTGAATATTGCGGACGTCTTCACGTTTGTCATTGCGAGCCGTAGGGGTAGGCCCCCGTGCCTACCCTGGGCGGCCACAGGGGGCCGCCCCTACGGGAGGGCACGGCAATCTCAGCCTTTCATGAGGCATTGAGATTGCTTTACCGCGTTCTGCGCGGGACTGCGCTCCTCGCAATGAC
>JAZDHD010000368.1:0-6273 GCA_043806215.1 Pseudomonadota bacterium
GTCGCGGACGTTTGCTGCAGACCTCTGTAGGGGCGGGTTTTACACCCGCCCGCAATCGAGCACCCAGAATCGGGTGGGTATGAAACCCGCCCCTACACCGCGACGTGCCACTACTTGGGCGCATATTTGAGTTTTGAGACACTCTCCCTGTGGGTGCCCGAAGTTTCAACCCCCTCAACACCAAGGATGATCGGCTACAATCAGGGTATGCAGCCGTAGGGCGGGTTGTCTCCGTCTCTTCACTGTGGAGATCGGTGTCGCATCAGGGAGGTCTTTCGCATGAACACATGTTACGGCACCGACGATTCAAGTCGATCCGCCAAGACAAATACAGGTACTAAACGGATGAAAAGAAACACCGGTGAGCCCGAGAACCGCGGATACGGGGGGGCTCCGTACGATCCCCTGGCCAACCGTATGAGGCTCATGGAAGCCCTTTGGGATGAGTTCAACGAGTGGAGCCGCCGGGCCAGGGAAGCGGAAAAACCGGACCCGTACGTGACCAGGATCCTTCAAATGCTCGAACAATCGATGCAGAAGTGTGACGACCTGCTGGAACGGTTGAAGTTGCTGTCGCCGGAAATGTGCGGCCCCGAGGTCCATGTGGACCTCTCATTGTGCGGGTTCACCAGGGAAGACGCATCGAGACTGCCGGGCTTTATGGAAAAAATACGAATCAAACTCGAGGAATCGGCCGTGCCGATCCTTCCTGCCAAGCATATGAATGAAACCGAATTATTGTCACAAAGCGGTCGGCATGGAGCAGGCTCTCCAATTGATGTGGAATTTTGCCAAAGAGGAGAGTCTCGGTAAGGCAAACACTGAACTTCTCGAAGCATATCTGCGGACGACTCCGGTCGACGAAGACGGTTTGGTGAGACTCGATACGTTGATCGGCCGGATGAGCAACTTTCAGAAAGCCGTCGCAGAGAACGACGCCGCATTCCTGGAGCAGCGCCGGGGGTACAAGACCGCCCGTATCGCCGACATCCTGGAATTCGCGGAATCAAGGGAGTTCCTCGCGCTCAAAGGAACGCTCTGGCAGTCAACCAAGGAGGATCTTTGGAAGATCTTCCACGTGCCGCCGGAGCCGTTCGAAGTGCTCCTCACCGGCGCCGCGGGCACTGCCAAGTCCACCAAATCGTGGATCAGCACATGCTATTCCCTGTACCTCATGTCGTGCATGTGGAACCCTCAGATAGAGCTGGGTATGGCGCCGGTCGACGAGATCTTCCTGATCTTTCAGAGCATGCGTCTGGGAACCGCGAGGGATACGCTTTTCGAGCGGCTCAAACGGGGCGTGGATGCCAGCCCGTACTTCCGGGAACACTTCCGGCGGGACGGCAGAAACAACAGCAAGTTAATGTTCCCCAATCACATAACCATAAAGCCCGTCACCGGAGCAACCGACGCCGTACTGGGGCTCAACGCGATCGGCGGAGTCATCACGGAAATCAATTTCATGCCGGTTTATACCAATTCAGTGCGGCTCCGGCATTCGGACAAGACGGTTTTCGACGTGGGATCCGAAATGTACCGCAACCTGCGCAACCGCATTATCGGCCGGTACAAGCAGCTCATCGAGCAGGGGGATTTCGTGGGCCGTTTGATCATCGATTCCGCGCGGAACTATGTCGGCGACTTTGCCACGAGAAAGATGGAAGAAGCAAAGAAGGACAAGACCATCCTCGTGATCCAGCGGTCGCTCTGGGACGCACGGTCCCACGAGTACCCGCCGGATGCGCCGAAGTTTCCGGTCGAGCCGGCAACGGAATATCAGCCCGCGAGAATCCTGTCGTCCCCGGAGGAGGCCGAGGATCCTGAGAGTGTCATCTGGATTCCCGAGGTCTTCAGAAACGACTGCGAGCAGGACCTCGAGCAGGCCCTCAAGGACTTGGCCGGGGAGCCTTCCACCAGTACCGGACGATTTCTCCCGTTTCCGGAGGAGATCGCCGCCGCTCAGCAAGCCTATATGGAGCGGACCGGAGGGGCGACGCTCTTCAAGCTCCAGGATACTTCATTGTCACGCCTGTTCGGCATCAAATCGTACGACGCCGAGCACGTCCGCCTGGATTGGTCTCTGCTCATCGATGGGGACTACTTGCGTGTGATGAAGATGGAAGGTGAGTCGGCCTTTGCCGTGCACGTCGATACGTCGCTGTCGGGAGATGCCACCGGCCTGGCTCTCGGCAGGATCATCGACACCACGCGGGTTGAAAAGGGGCATTTCTACAATGCCCGGGAACGCCGTGCGCTGGAGGTCCAAGGCGTATCTGCGCCGGTCTATCTCATCGACGGGATGTTGCGCATTCACGCGGCCGTGGGGGAGCAGATCGATCTCAATATTATCCGGGATCTCGTGCTCGAGATCAACCGTCACATCCGCATCAAGTATGCGTCCGCGGACTGGATGGAATCCGCGGCAATGCTCCAGGCATGGCGTGCCAAACGGATCGTCGCCGGCCATGTGTCCGTGGACAAGACTCCCTCGGCCTATTTCGAGCTGAAGCATGCGGTCCGCGAGCGGAGAATCCTCTTTCCGCCTCACGCAACCCTGGACCGGGAACTTCGACGTCTCAAACGGATTACCAAAGGAGGAACCATAAAGATCGATCATGAACCCAATGAATCAAAAGACTGTGCAGATGCGGTTGCAGGAGCCGTGGGCGTGCTCCAGCGCTGTGAGGCCAAGTACCGCCGCGGGGACGATACGCCGGGAGGATCTCGATGAGGCGACGCTGGTCCGGCGTGCGCAGAATGGTTGCTCCGCGTCCTTTGACGAGCTGGTACGGAGAAATTACGATACCGTTCACAATTGGTGCGTGCGCTTCATGGGCAGCCCGGACGAAGCCGAGGACCTGGTCCAGGAAGTTTTCCTCGATGCCTATCAGGCACTGCCCGGCTTCCGGGGAGACTGCCGCTTGAACACCTGGCTGTTCACCATAGCCAAGTTCAAGGTGAGCAAGCTGATTCAGGAGCGGTCCCGCCGCGACCGGCATCAGACCTTGTCAGGCACGTATGAGGCCGACCTGGGGGAGATCGCCGACCAACGGCCGACCCAGGAGGAGGAACTCATCCGGCACGAGGAGCGTGGGGTAACGCTGGCACGGATGCTCGAATCACTTCCCGAGAAGTACTCGCTGCCGTTGAGACTCACCTTGCAGGGGCTGGTGCGCAGGGAAATCGCCGCGCAGCTGAACTGGCCCGTAGGAACGGTAAAGAGCCGCATATGGCGGGGAATAGAGATCCTCAAGAGAAAGGTGCGGGATGGAAACGGAACATCGGCTCCCTGAATTTCTGGAGATCTTCGGCAGGCGCTTTCGCATCGAACCCATGCCGACGGTAAACGTGAATGACGGTGTGATCGGCATGGCTGCGTACAGCGAAGGCGTAATCTACATCGACGGCGAAATCGAGCCGGCCCTGGCCTTGAGCACCCTATGGCACGAGGCCGTCCACATCGCGCAAATCGACCTCCACGGCAAAACCGACGAAAAGGAAGCCCGATGGGTCTCCGTGTTTGCCCATGCCTTGCTCATGCACAATCCCTGGATTCTTGAGGCTTATGGAGAAATCCAGGGTATGACTGAACATATTAAGAGAGTATCCGGGGAGGGAAGTTGAGATGTCAAAATCGATACCGTAACGTCCGTCGGGCCGTAGCAAGAGCCATCTTGCTGAGAGTCCCCTGAAAAACCATTGCTCCTCAACGCCATCATACCTCATTTCGCTTGTTCCATTCTGTCGAGCTGGATCAGGAATTCGTCCACCACGCCTTGCGTGATCCAGTTGTTGCGGTCCTGCATCCTTTGCAGGGCCTTTTTCGCTTTCGCCGGCTGCAATCCCCTTCGCCTCACGAGTTCCAGCATGATCCGAAGGCCTCTGATGCAGATGACCCCTTCGGTTTGGGCGCATTCCCATTGATTCTTGTCGTTGAGGACGAGGACGAGATCCGAGTCTCGGGCCATGATGATGTTGAGGCGGTCATAACGGGACAAGCGGCGTCGGTAATGCCATGTTTCCGCCTCGATCAACTGCTTCAGGTTAGCCTCAATGATGAGGATGCCGTGCGCCTCACAGTCCTGTCGGGACAGTTGTGTGGCGTCGATTCCCGGCGTTTGATCATTCACGTACAGCTTTCCTGCGGTTTCCCCGAACAGGGTCAAGAGTTTCATCGTGCCCGCGTTTCGGTAGTCCGGCAGCACGCTTGCGTCCAGCAGGTACCTGCCTTTCCGTGGTAGGATCACCTCCTCTTCCGTCATCAAGAATCCTCCATGAAGCGGCCCATTCCCTAGCCGATTCCAGGTCAATGCCGAGGATTTCGGCGGCACGGCTTATGGTGATTTGGTTTTGCTCTATGGCCTTACGGACAAGGGCGCTTTGGCGGTTAACGACAAAATCATGAGCGTCGAGCCCAGACGGTTCCGGTTTCGGAGCCACAGGTTCGCGGTAGAGGGCGAAGCTATCCGGACCAAGCGCATGGGGTTCGTGGGTATAGGGGAGGCTCTTCTCATAGCGTCTCCTATATTGTCCGTTAAATCTCCCCCAAACAGACCGATTAACAATGTCCATTTCTTGGAGTCTGATCAAAACGGTCTTGTAGCTCACGAGAAAGAGTCGTTTCAGCTTGAAGACCGCACCAAGCAGGTCGCAGCCGTAGGCGTGTCGGAATTGCTTAGCAAAGGCCGCATCAGGCATTAGAAAATGACCAGCGAAGCTGTTCGCTTCGTCTTCTTGTTCCTGAACTTCCTGATCCTTGTCGGCCCCGAACGACTCTCTATGGAGAAGAAGGTGGCCGAGCTCATGGGCGGCAGTGAAGATCCACCGTTCTACGGGGAGTCGTTTGCTGCAATTGACGGCGATCGCCGGACCGCCGTTTTCTGGTGCTACTACGAGTCCAAAGAAGCCTTCCGCATTCACATCAAGCGGGAACATCTTGATTCCGGCGGACTCCAAGAGGCCGCAGATATCGAGGACCACTTCGTCGTCCTTCAACCCGAGTGCGTTTCGGGCCATTATGGCCGCTTCGTGCGGTCGTTTTTCGGGGGCCACGTCCTGGAGTTGTTTCTCCAGGTCTTTTAGTTTGTATTCCTGCTTCTCTCCGATTAGGTCTTCCAGGTCGTTATAGTCGCGTAGCCATGAGGCCACCTTGGCGAGTATGTCTTCTCTGGTCCGCATCTTCTTCTTTGAGCGGAACCTCACTGCGATGAGCTTTGGCGATTCTTCCACCAAATCCCAGAGTTGCACGTTGAGCGCTTCTGCGAGCTGCTTCAGCGTGGACACGTTGGGGGTCACAGCCCCCTTTTCGATTTGTTGAAGCCCGGATCGGGACATACCGGCCATCTTGGCAAGTTCCACCTGGCTTAGATCCCGAGCCGCCCGGATTCGTTTGACGTTAAATCCGATTAAGTCTCCCGTGCCGGCCATGGTCTTCTTCCCCTTCTTCGTTTCCGGCCAAGTGCTTCAGGCCGACTATCTGGAAGTTCAAATGAAAAACCGGCGTGCGGTTAGCAGCACGGGCAGTCCTTGTTGGTCTTCGCGTCGTACCCCCCTGTAATCAGCGTTCCTCTCCATCATCACGGCCCTCCTCCAGTCTAAGACGAGACCTCCGCTATGGGGTTCTCCAACTGATCTAAGAATAGGCAAAGTCGCCAGTCATGTCAAGTGGCTTGGTTTGATGGGCTAATAATCATTTGCGGCTATGGTAAGGCTGTTCGTGTCGAGTCCTGAATGATGGTTCATGTCTTCGGACCTGCCGTGATTTCAGAAAGTCGGCGAACTCATGGTATGTGAATACCGGACGTTTGCCGAAAAAGGCTCTCAGTTCCATTGCAGCACCTAGTTGATCCAATGCAGGATTACCCCCAACACTTTTAGGGGTTCAGGCGACCCCAATCAACACCTTTCGATTGCCGAGCAGATATTTCTCGACATCTGAGCCGATTTCCTTCTATCGGGGGTCACCCCTTAAAAGGTTTAACATATTTGCATTTGGGCCAAGTCTTATCTCGTCCTCTCAGATTCTGCCGCCAGGACGAAATTCCGGGGCCGCCATACGTATCTTTCGTGAGCGTTGGCCGAGCTTTTCCGGCCAAGTTGTTGACTCCTCGTCGATCTGTGCAAGGCCGACGCCGGCCTCGTCATGAAGTCATCATCTCCCAACGGTTTGCCTGTGCGGTCGTGCCGGCGAAGCGCTTTAGACTCGGTAGGTAAAGACTCGCACGAAGGAAAGGTCGGCTGCCGAAGATTTCATCGTTGCATTTCATGGGGTGG
>JAZDHD010000369.1:0-8771 GCA_043806215.1 Pseudomonadota bacterium
CACGGATTTCGCTCTCGTGCGTTACAACACCGATGGGAGTCTCGACACAAGCTTTGACGGCGACGGTAAGGTGACAACGTTGATCGGCACCGGCAGTGCGAACGATGAAGCTTTTTCCGTGGCTATCCAACCGGACGGCAAAATCGTGGCGGCAGGCTCGTCGTCAGGCAATTTCGCAATCGCCCGTTACAATTCGGACGGGAGCCTGGACACCGCTTTCAGTGCCGACGGCAAGCACACCACTGATTTCGGTTCCGGGAGTGACGGCGGAGAATCCGTGGTGATCCAACCCGACGGCAAGATTGTCGTTGTGGGACAGAACAACTACGATTTCGCCATTGTGCGGTACACGGCGGACGGTATCGAGGACGCGAGTTTCGACGGTGACGGCAAGGCGGTTGTTCAGATCACCTCAACCGGTAACGATAGAGCGTACGCCGTGGCACTGCAGGACGATGGAAGGATCGTGATGGCCGGGCAGGGTTATGTGTCAACAGGCTATCACGATTGGGCGGTCGCGAGGATGGCCCCGACCATGGCGTACTGGGAGGGAGATGGGGCAAAGGTGATCTGCGGCGACATCTCCCCCATTACCGATGGTGACGACACGGGCCTTGCCTCAGCAACCGTTCAGATCACCAACTATGTAAACACCGAAGATTATCTGGCCTTGCAGAGCGGGTACGTGCTGCCGGGCGGAATCACGGACGTATCCTGGAATTCCGCCGAGGGTATGCTGACCATCACCGGGCCGGCGACGCTCGCGGAATACGAAGCGGTCCTCGAACACGTGACGTACAGAAACGATTTCAACGAGCCGAACACCAATCCCAGAACCGTGTCGTGGAAGGTGAACGACGGCACGGACGAATCCACGGCGCAGGTGAGCATCATCAATGTCGCCGCGGTGAACGATGGTCCGGATGCAGTGAATGACTTGTATTCCACCGACGAAGACTTGATCCTGAACGTTCAGGCAGACGGCGTGCTGGAGAACGACGAGGACCCCGATACCTCGGATACGCTTACCGTTACCGGCTTCAACCTCACCGGTACGGTGGGTATTGTGACGTGGTACTCGGACGGCAGTTTCACCTATGATCCCAATGATCAGTTTGAATCCTTGGAAGCGGGACAGACTGCCGAGGACACCTGGACGTATACGGTGAGCGACGGCCACGGCGGTACGGACACCGCGACGGTCAGGGTGACCGTTACCGGGGTGAATGATGCAGCTTCCATCAGCGGTACGGCAACAGGCTCGTTGACGGAAGACGACGCGACCACGCAGGCTACGGGAACGCTCACCGTTGACGACCCGGATAACGGTGAGGAAGTTTTCCAGACTCCTGGAGGCCTCACAGGCACCTACGGCTTGTTCACCTTCGATGATCTGAGCGGCTACTGGACCTATACCATCGACAACGGGGATGCCGATACGAATGCACTGGCCGAGGGGCAGGTGGTGCACGATACGCTGACGGTGTGGTCGGTGGACGGCACCGCACATCAGCTGATCGACATCACGATAACCGGTGCAAACGATTCGCCTACAATAAGTGTTGGAGCCGGCTCTTTGGATTCAGGCTTTGGCGGTGACGGCATAGTGAGCACCCAGTTCACAAGCGGTGTCGGCGAGGCATACGCCACGGCGATCCAGTCGGACGGGAAGATTGTGGTAGTCGGCGCGGCCTCGCCGGAGAACGGTTACGACTGGGACTTTGCCGTGGTACGGTACAACATCGACGGGAGTCTCGATACGAGCTTCGGCGGCGGCAAGGTGATCACGAACTTGCAGGGTTACGACACGTATAATGACACGGCATATTCCGTAGCCATCCAATCGGACGGAAAGATCGTGGTGGTTGGTGAGACATATGTGAGCGGATCAGGCGATAACTTTGCGCTGGTGCGGCACAACAGTGACGGCACCTATGATACGAGCTTCGGCACCAACGGCATAGTAATCACTGCAGTATCGAGTTCTGATGACTGTGCGCGATCCGTAGCGATCCAGTCGGACGGTAAGATCGTCGTGGCAGGCTTGGCACTGAACGGCTCAACTTCCGACTTTGCCTTGGTGCGGTACAATAGTGACGGGAGCTTAGATGACACCTTCGACGGAGATAGCGATACCGGGAACGGCATCGTAACCACGGACATAGGAGGCTCCAACGATTACGGTTATTCAGTGGGGATTCAGTCCGACAACAAGATCGTGGTTGCCGGATACACGGTCAGCGGATCGTATGCAGAGGTGGCCCTCGTCCGGTACGACAGTTTCGGCCGCCTTGACACCACCTTTGACGCTGACGGCAACCTTGACGGTATTGTGACCCAGAACATTGGAAATCGGAGCGACTTTGGGTACTCATTGGCCATCCAGTCGGACGACAAGATCGTCGTGGCCGGTTTTGCGGCCGACTATTCAACAAATGGTAAGGTGGCCGTTTTACGGTACGACGGTGATGGCCGCCTTGATACCAGCTTCGACGGAGATAGCGGTACCGGGAACGGCATCGTGCTAACGGATATTGGCGGCTCCAATGATCTTGCAAGAGCAGTCGCTCTCCAGTCGGACGGTAAGATTGTTGTTGCCGGGTATTCGTACACAGGCTCGCACGACGACTTTGCCATGGTACGGTACGACGGTGATGGCCGCCTTGACACCACCTTTGACGCTGACGGCAAGCTGACGACACCCGTGGGCGATGCGAATGGCCGAGCAATGGCCGTGGCCATTCAGGCAGACGGCAGGATCGTGGCGGCCGGGTATTCGAGTGAGCCTGGTGACAATTTTGCCGTGGTGCGGTACAACGATGGCGGGAGCCTTGATACGAGCTTTTCCGGCGACGGTAAGGTCACCTCGGTGAACTTTGGTAGAGACTCCGGGGAAGCCGTGGCGATCCAGCCGGACGGGAAGATAGTTGTTGCCGGCACTGCAAAGGATCTCAATTGTGATTTCGCCGTGGCCCGGTACAACGCGGACGGAACCTTGGACACGACCTTCGACGGAGACGGATGGGCAACAGTGACGGACTTCGACAGGGCTTACTCCGTAGCGATTCAGTCCGACGGAAAAATCGTTGTGGTCGGACAGACATACATCAGCGGGTCGGGCGGTTGGAACTTCGCTCTGGTGCGGTACAACAGTGACGGGAGCCTTGACACATCCTTTGACGGGGACGGTAAGGTGACCACGCCCATCAACGGCGGTGCATACGCAAAGTCCGTAGCAATCATGTCCGACAATAAGATCGTTGTCGTCGGCACAGGCCACAACGGCTCAAACTGGGACCTGGCAGTGGTACGATACAACAGTGACGGGAGCCTTGATACGGAGTTTGACGGGGACGGCATCGTCCTTACCGCCTTAAGTGCGGGGTCCTATGACTACGGGTATGCCGTTGCCGTCCAATCGAACGGGCAGATTGTGGCGTTGGGGTCCTTTGGGCTGGTGCGTTATACCAGCAACGGGAGCGTTGACACGAGCTTCGGCGATAACGGCGTAAGGTACCTGGACACGTACTTTGCCTATTCCCTGGCAATTCAGGCGGACGACAAAATCGTGGCGGTGGGCTCTGACTGGGACGACTCCCTTGATGATTACGTTTTCGCCGTATATCGTTGTACCGCCAACGGAAGCCTTGATACGAGCTTTTCCGGCGACGGTAAGGTAATGACCGATGTCGGAAGCTCCTTTGACCGCGCGCGATCAGTCACCATCCAACCCGACGGCATGATCGTGGTCGCCGGTGAGACCGAAATCGCTTCGGAAAGCGACCTTGCCGTGGTGCGTTACACGAGCGCCGGGAACCTCGACACAAGTTTTGGTGACAACGGTATTACAACGATCAACGTCGGCAATGCGGGAGATTCCGGGAACTCCGTAGCCATCCAGCCCGACGGACGGATCGTAGTTGCCGGAACCTCGCAGTACGGCGTTCCTGGATCAACGTATACCAGCTCTTTTACCGTAATCCGCTACAATGCAACCGACCAGGTGGCCTACATCGAGGGATCCGGCCCGCAGGTCATCGACGGCGGTCTGACACTCATTGACCCCGACAGCGTCAACATGGCTTCTGCGACGGTTCAGATTACGGGCAACTATGTGGGTGCCGAGGATGTGTTGAGTATCGATCCCGCAGATTTCCGCGGCGGCATCGATGCCGATTGGGATCCGGGGACGGGAACCCTCGCCCTCTCCAATTCCGCAAGTGCGGCCGACTATGAATTCATGCTCCGCCACGTAAAGTATACCAACAGCAGCGAGGACCCGAGTACTGCCGTCAGAACCGTCACTTGGACGGTGACTGACGGGCTGCTTCAGAGCGCTCCGAAGACCGTGAACATCGCGGTGAGCGCTGCGGCTCCCAACACGGCCCCCACCCTAACAGACAACGGCTCGTTCGCTGCGATCTACGAAGATATCCCTGATGCGAGCAATCCGGGGCAGACGGTGGGCGAAATCGTGGGCGACACGATCACGGATCCTGATTACGGTGCAGTAGAAGGGATCGCGGTGCTCTATGCCCACAATGGGGCCGCCGGCACGTGGGAGTACACAACCGACGACGGGACAACGTGGACAGAATTCACCGGGCTGTCCGAAACAACGGCAACGCTGGTGGCCGACAATGCAGCAACCCGCATCCGGTTCTCACCCGCGCAGGACTTCAATACGGAAATGGAACCGGTTTCCATGCCATTTATTGAGTATCGCGCCTGGGATCAGACGGCCGGCTCCAACGGGCAAACAGGGGTCGACGTGACATTCCCGGAACTCACCGGCGGCGAGACCGCGTTCAGCAATGAGTCATGGCATGCGGAGATCGAAGTAACAGCGGTGAACGACGCGCCGACGATAACCAGTGGCGGAATGCCGTGGAGCATACCGCAAGACGTTGAAGACGCAAGTAATCAAGGGGAGACGGTGGAATTACTGTTCGGCATGGGTATGGCGGATGTGGATGACATAATGATGCCCATGGGAACCATCGGTGTGGCCGTAGTCGGTGCGGATAACAGCCACGGCGATTGGCAGTACTCCCTGTTGGGTGATGGATCCGACTGGACCGTGTTCGGTGCCGTGTCCGACACCAGTGCAATACTTCTTGCTCCTACGGCCAAGATTCGGTTTGTCCCGGATACAGGTTGGTGGGGTGACGCTGCCATAACCGCCCGGGCCTGGGATCAGACGAGCGGTTCGGCAGGCCAAACCGGCGTGGATGTTTCCACCAACGGCGGGACGTCTGCATTCAGTTCAGGTACCGGCATCCAAACCATCATGGTAATGGCCGGCCCAAACACCGCACCCACGCTGACGGGCATGGGCTCGTTTGCCGCAATCTACGAGGATATCCCTGCGGCAAGCAATGAAGGGCAGACGGTAGGCGAAATCGTGGGGAGCACGATCACGGATCCTGATTTCGGTGCACTGAAGGGGATCGCCGTGACCGGTATCGGTCCCACTACTGGTGGTGACTGGGAGTATACGATTGACGACGGCACAACGTGGACCTCATTCGGTTGGGTGATGCCACACGAAGCCATACTATTGGCCGACAATGCATCCACCCGCATCCGGTTCTCGCCCTTGCCGGATTTCAACACGGAAATCGAGTCCTCTCCGTTTTTCGGATATCAAGCCTGGGATCAGACATCGGGCGTCAACGGGGGGACGGCAAACCTCAGTTTTCCGGGTGGAGGAGAGACTGCATTCAGCGAGGGATCTGCTTGGGCGGAAATCGAGATCACCGCGGTGAACGATGCGCCGATGATCGACGGTATGGTTATGCCGATGACGGAGAGTCCGGACGGTGACTCGGTAGAGTATCTCTTCGGCATGGCCCTGACGGACGTGGATAACGGGATGGGCGGTATGTACCCCGGCACCATGGGCGTGGCCGTTATGGGGAGCGATAGCGCGGGCCTAGGCACGTGGCAGTACTCGGTGTTGGGTGACGGATCGGACTGGACCACATTCGGCTCACTGTCCGATTCGAGTGCGGTACTGCTTGCGCCGGCCTCGAAGATTCGATTTGTCATTTCCGGGTCCGGTTTCGCTGAGGTTACGCTCACCGTCCGGGCCTGGGACATGACGAGCGGGGCGGCCGGTCAAACCGTGGATGTTTCCACAAACGGCGGGACCACCGCGTTCAGTGAAAATACCGGATTCGAGTGGCTTATTGTATCGACGTAGCGGAGTCTCCGACCTGAAACCAACGGGCGTTGGGTTCCGCTTCCGGTGGGCCGGTGCCTGCAACCGCCGGTTGGTTGCGGTTCCAACAAGTCCCCGAGAGGCGGGGATCACCACCGAGAATGAAAATCCCCCCTGGCCCCCTTTGCCAAAGGGGGGTAAGATGGGGGTCCCCCCCTTAGAAAAAAAAAGGGGGGGGTAGGGGGGATTTGTTGCAGCGTGCCCAATCCTGCGCAGAACGCGGGATGCAACGATTGTCATCGCAAACCGACGTTGGATACAGTTTCCCGTGGCCTA
This sequence comes from Pseudomonadota bacterium, assembly GCA_043806215.1. Taxonomy (GTDB): domain Bacteria; phylum Desulfobacterota; class Desulfomonilia; order Desulfomonilales; family Desulfomonilaceae; genus JAVHLK01. The sequence continues at coordinate 6,500 of JAZDHD010000369.1, forward strand.
CCCCCACGGGTACGAGAAGGAAAATACATCGAGAAAGGTTATGTTATGAATCAGGAAGGTTACGGTCCGTTCCAAAACGCGTACATTGTTCCGCCGGGACAGCAACCGGTCCAAGGACAGCCCGGCCCATATCCCCCGCCCGGGGGACCGAGGCCGCAACAAGCGGGGCCGCCCCCAGGCGCAATGCCCCCCCGGCCTGATTCGTACTACAGCAATTGTGCAATCGTCGCCACGAGCAATCGGGAAATATCCGTACTGTTCGGCCGGTACGTGACGGTCTACGCCGGCACGCCCCATCAGACGTCCGTCCCCTTGTACGAACGGCAAATCCTCATGACCGTGGACCAGGTTGAAGACCTGATCGCAACCATGGGCCAGGCAGTGAAGGATTTCAAGGAGAGAGCGGAGGAACGCAAGGAGCAAAAGCCGTAGGGCAACGCCCGGGAAACCGTCTCAAGAGCCGCAATCTTAATGTGCCGAAGGCACTTAGGAACTTAGCCGGGGGATTCATCCCCCGGACGAAGCTGTGCAGGCGACCCGGCGTCTCTGCCGGTCAATGGTAGCGACCCGGCGTCCCTGCCGGGCGTTCGAGGAGAAAAACACCCCGCGGAACGCGGGGAGGCCAGCGCTACCAAAGCCGGGGAAGCGCGACGATCTGGTAGCGACCCGTCCCGCGTTCTGCGCGGGATGCCGGGCGTTCGAGGAGAAGAATACCCCGCGGAACGCGGGGAGGCCGGCGCGATGAGTTGTAGGGGCACCCCCCCGTGGGTGCCCTATTTTTATGTGGGCCTGCCCTCCGGAAGAGTACCGGCAGGGAGGCCGGCGCTACCAAAGCCGGGGAAGCGCGATGAACATGGTAGCGACCCGGCGTCTCTGCCGGGCGTTCGAGGAGAAGAATACCCCGCGGAACGCGGGGAGGCCAGCCCTAGCGACGAGTACTGTCTCTGCCGAGCCCCCAAGAAAATCCCGCTTGACACCCCGCCCCGATGTGCGATACGCTAATATTCTGATATCTTTAGGTACACGTACCTTGTTGTTGGTTTGAAGGGAGTATGGGAGGGCGTATGTTGCGGAGAAGCGTGCTGCGGGCCCTGGCGGCCGGGCTGTTGTTCGCATGTCTGATGATGACGCCGCTTCAGGGCTCCGATGGGGGCGAGCCGTCCTGGAAAGCACCGCCTCCTCCGCCCGGGGCCGCACTGACCACTGAAACGGACGAAGGGGGGGCGTCGGAAACCGCGACGGTTGAGGCGACCATCATCAACGCATTCCGTTCCGCGGACGTCGGTACCGAGGTGGGCGGGGTCATCCAATCCATCAAATTCGAGGAAGGCGACAAGATAGAACAGGGGGAAGTGGTCGTCGAGATCGCGTCGGAGCGCTATGAACTCGCGGTTCGTAGGCTGGAGGAAAAGGTGCGTGGTCTTGTCAATCTCGTGAACTTCGCCAAAGAAGAGCTCAAGATCAAACAGCAGCTCCTCGATATGGACTCGGCATCCCGCTTGGATGTCCTGCGTGCGGAAAACGAGCTGGAAAAGGGCGAGGCCGCACTGGCGGAAACCAGAATCGAACTGGAACGGGCCCGCAAGGATCTTGATTCGTGTAAAGTACGGAGCCCGTTTTCCGGGTACCTTGCCGTCCGGTACAAGCAGCCCCATGAGACCGTCCCCGGTCTGGAAAAGCTGTTTTCCCTTGTGGACAGCGAACGGGTGTATGCAGTGGGACATGTTCCGGTGCAGTACCTCGACAGGTATCGAAAGGGGGGCAAGGCCTATTTCGTGCCGCGATCCGGCAAGTCGTTTTCCGGGACGGTGGAGCGGATCGGCAAGCTCATCGATCCCAGGACCAAGACCAAGAAGGTCTATGTCCTCATTGACAACTCCCGCGGCGGCCTGGAAGTGGGGATGACCGGGGCCCTTCAACTGCAAAGGCCGTCATGACTGCGGCTCCGCGAAGATTCCTCCCGAGGGGCGGGCTCTTAATCGTGCCGGCGGCACTTGTCCTGTTGACATCGTGCACAAGCGCATTCCTCGAGCCTATCCGGAATCCCGTGGGTGCGGTTCAGGGCGCGGTCCGGCAGGCCCACGTCACTGCCGGCGAGGTGGTTCGCAATGCCGGGGGGGCGGTTCACGCCGCGGTCCGTTTTGCCAAAGACCCGTTCTCTCCCGTGGACCACGTTGCACTTACACGGAACCGGGTTGACTCGTCCTTTGCCGATACGCGCGCGAGACCGGCCGCAACCCTGGCGGGTAAGAGCGTCCTGACCCTTGTCGAG
>JAZDHD010000370.1:0-22263 GCA_043806215.1 Pseudomonadota bacterium
AAAATCGGCGAGAACCTCTGCGGTCCTGCGGGCACGTAACGGGTCGAAATTCACGAGGACATCGTCCATCAGGACCGGCACGGGATCCTCGGCCCGTAGGATTTCCAGATGTGCCAACCTCAAGGCCAGGTAGACCTGTTCGAGGGTGCCCCGGCTCAAATGATGCTCTTCCACCCGCGATTGATCCGCCCGTTCCGCCTTCACCTGATCTTCATCCAGAGGAAAGAGAATTCTGGTGTACATGTTGCCCGTGATTTGCCTGAAAATTTCCGATGCCTTCTCCATGACCTTCGGCTGCTTGTCCGTCTCATAAATCCGCAACATCTTTTCCATTTGTGTCAATGCGATCCGTATGGTGATCCACTCTTCGACCAGTCTGTCCAAACGTGCCGACACCTGTTGCCTCTCAGCGAGCAGCACCTCCCGCCGGTCTTCCGACTCCAGGGACTCGATCTCCTGGGCCAGCTTGCCTTTGATTCCGGCTAAGTGCTCGGTTTCCGTCCGCAGTTCTTCAAGCCCGGCTTGCAGTTCCGCGGCTGCCGAGTGGTTGTCGCTCCAGTTCTGCGAGGACATCAGCCCGTGAAGTTCCGCTTCATCGTTGAGCCCCAGTCCGGCCTGCAGCGCTGCGAGCAACGAGGAGCGCACCCGCTCGAGTTCGATGAGCCGATCGTGCCTATGGGAGCGGTCCCTGAAGGCTTCCTCGTCATTGACCCCGGCCGCGTTCATAAGACCGGCCACCCGGTCCCGCGTTTCGTCGAGCCTGCTCTGAAGTGTTTCCAGGACCGTCTCGTGCTCAATGATCCGTTCGGTGAGTGAGTCTCTTTCCGACATGACCTCACGTGCCTCGATCTCCGAACGCACCCATTGGTCCACCTGATCGAGCAAGGATTCACCGTCGTTCACGGAACGGCCGATCCTGCCGGCTACTGCACGGACCTTCCTGGAAAAGTCATCCCATTCGCGCTGCATGGCTTCCAGTTCAGCCGCCCGAGCCATGTGACGTTGCAGCTTCCCCTTTGCATCTGCAATCATGCCGAGAAGTCCGAGCGCGGACTCGGGCGAGATCTCCCGCGACATTCCTTGATCCGCAAGGTAACGCTCCCATGAGTCCCGGAGGTTTCGCAACCGTTCGTTTGCCTCATCCACTTGGCGGGCCAGATCCTTCCAACGGTCCTCCTCGATGTCCAGATCCTCGGATGCAGTCCTGAATTCGGCCTCCAATGAACGCAAGCGTTGCATGGGTTGTTCAGCCTTGGCGGATGCGGATTCGGCCCGGAGTACGTCCATGCGGTCGGCATTCCGGTCGCCAAGCACCTCTTCGGCGATCTTCCCGGACTCACGCTGCAATTCCTCGATCCTGAGCCGCAGAACTCTCCGGGAGTTCTCCGTTTGCGCGATCTCGTGGGTCACCGCGGTTGCCCTGAGAGCCAAGGACTCCTTTTCACGCCGGATCCGGTCCCAATGACGCCGGTCCAGGTCGACCTTCCAACGGATGCCGAGGGGGATGCATGCCGACAGGCCCACACCTGAGGCAAGAAACAGAAAGGAGGTCAAGTCCGTACGTGTCCAACCCGTGTAGATCAGTCCCGCTGCGGCCAATGAGAGTACCAGAATGGCGAGCCCGGACAACACCGGGGAGACGAACCCCGAGGCTTCGCTTTCCGCGGTCTCAAGGGCCTCCTTCATCCGTCTGCGGACTCCGGCCAAGTGTTGGAGCCGTCTCGCCTTTTCCTCGAGGTTATCCTTGAGATCGGAAATCCTGTATCTGTGCGACTTCCATTGTTCCAGCCTCCGTTGGACTTCCCGCGGCAGATACGTTGTGCGGAACGGAGTCAATTGCAGAATCTCCGAGTTGATGCGCCTCGTCTTGGCCCTCAGGCCCCGCCGGCGTTCCTCGGATTCGGCGAGCCTGGTGCCCGCGTGCCGAATCTCCTCACGGCATGCTTGCCACGAATCCACAAAGGACCGGATTTCGTGCTCAATGACCACGGACGGTTCAAACGCTTCCAGCCGTTCGCGATTCCACTCGGGTCCCAGTGCGGCCATCTCACGTTCCAGGACGGCATCCGATCGGGCAAGCTCGACAACGCCCTTTTCAATGTGCAGAGGCTTCTCCCACAAACGGCCGGCATCGCGGCCCAGCGAATGAAGCTCGGCGGAGTGCTCCAGGAGCTTTGTGTCCGGTGTGAGGCTCTCCCGGCGACTGCGGAGTTGCTCCAAACTCTTTGTTGCTTCCCGTACGGACCGTTCGATCTCGCCGGCGCGTTCCAATGCACGTTCAAGGCGATCTACGCCGGCCGCGGGGAAGGTTCGGGCATCTTCGAGGGATGAAATCTCACGTTCCACCTCTGCAAGCCTGATCGACTCCTCTTCATAACGGAGCAACCGATTCACCTTGCTCAGTGAGGCCTCATGCGATCTGATCCGGTCCACGATCTCCCCGCGGCGGGCTTCCACGTCCGCGAGTTCCTTTATGAGGCGGGAATGCCGGTCCGGTGCATCGCTTCCCGCCTTCAACTGCTTGTCGAGTTCCTTAAGCCGATCCTGGAGCGACCACAGGGACTCGCCTTCGCGGGGAGGACATTTCGCGATCTTCCTGATCCGACCGGTCAGCGTAGTGATCACATCGATCGGGTTGACCGCTATGGAACCGAACGCCGCGGCGAGGATCTTGCCCCGCAGCGCCTCCCGGTCCAGTCTCCGCATCCCTTCGATATCAAAGGCAAACAGGCCTTCGTAGGACTTCCTGTCCAACGGCATCCCCCGCAACATGAGGTTGGATGAATCCAGACGGTTCCCCGCAAGGTCGTAAGCCGCCAGACCGCCTTCTCTCGATCCACGCTTTTCGGCTCTCTCAACGCGGAGCACCTCCCCGGACGAATTGCAGAGCGTGAGCCGGCCTTTCCTCGGGGTACCGTCCGGAGCTTCGTAGATATTGACCGAGCCCCCCTTCCGCTTGTAACCGTAGAAAACCGAGCGGACGAATTCCAGCACCGTGCTCTTGCCTGCTTCATTGGACCCGATTATCACGGCGAGCCCCGGTTCGAGTTCCCCAACCCGCATTTGTTGGGCGGCACCGAAGCTTTCGATGAAGATCTCTCGTATGTACATTGGGGATATTGAAACTCAGTTCACGGTTGGTCAAGCGGGGATTGTCGGAGATTACTCCATCATAGGCCCTTGATCTTGTAAACGATGGCGTTATCGGGGTCGTTTTGTTCAAGATCGATCTCTGCAATTCCGTTCTTCACGAGTTTCTGAATGATCTTGTCCGCCTTGTCGAACGATATGTCCATTTCCAGGGCCAACCGCGACGTCGTCAAGCTGTTCCCGTGTTTAAGGGCGATAACCATTGCCTCGTTTGTGTCCTTGAGCCTCGTCTTCCACGACGCCAGCAACCCTCCGCCGAAAATCATGGCCAGCCCTGCACTCATGATGGTCATTCCGGCCATGATCGTCTGACCGGGTATGAGTGAAACGGCATAGAACGGACAAGACCCGGCCATGGTCAGGAATCCGAAAACAATGAGAATCCTGCCGATCCACTTGCGTCGTACGGCACTCGTGGCCCGTTCCTTCATGAGGCGCTGAACGATCTCCGCGGCCTTGAACCCGCGATCCGTCTGCATCTCCGTTGCCGGAGGCTTTAGAACCTCGTCGTACCAAGCCGTGTCGGCCGATTTCTTTTCGTCTCTTCGATAGTCCGGGGACTTGTATTTCTCCATGGGTTTTCCACTGAAATTTAAGATGGTCAGGGCGTTTCTGCGTAACTTCTCAATAACGGACCATTTCCCCCCTCTTATCCCCCCGCAAGCGGGGGGGAAGCGCTCCCTCCCTGCGTGCGGGGACGGTCGGGGAGGGGAAATCTTGGAATACGCCCGGGGTTTTTGAGAAGTTACGTTTGTCCCGGATTGTCCTCTCGGTTCCCGTGCCGGTGCACGGTTTCACGTGACCGTACCATGCCTACTCCGCACAGAAAAGCTTCCCTGTTGATTGCCGTCTTGTCCGGAGAAAGGTAGTCCGCTATGGCCTTTTCGAGCCCCTCGACGTCGATGGGAAGGAGACCGGCTCCCGCGGCGTATCCAATGAGCACGATGTTCGACAGGATCGGATTTCCCAGTTCCAGGGCTTTCTCCGTGGCGGGCAGGAAGTAGGACTCCCGGCTGAGCGACCGGATGGTTGCCAAGAGTTCGTCCACATCGGGGTACGAGGCGTCTCCGCTGATCACATCGACGGGATAGACCGGCCTGGAGTTGACGACGGCCGTCGTGTCCGGGTTACCGAACCGTCCCAGGATGCGTGCCGCTTCAGCGGGTTCCAGGGCGATCACCAGGTCCGCAGCCCGCGGCGGTATCAGAGGACCGTACTGGTGATCGGCCGATATCCTGAGATGACTCATCACCGAGCCGCCTCTTTGCGATGCGCCGTAAGTCTCGCCTATGGTGACCTTGTATCCCTTATCCACGAAGACGGCCCCGATCAGCAATGAGGCAAGAACGTTACCCTGCCCTCCGACTCCCGTGACGACTATGTTCAACGGGTCCTTTTTCATGTTACGCCCTTTCTCTCACGATGGCATGAGCCGGGCATATGTCCGCGCAAACCCCGCATCCGGTGCAAACTGCTTCATCTATCCGGGCTTTCTTGAGCGACACATCCCAATTGAGGCCCGGGCATCTGAATACGCGGGTGCAGAACCGGCCGCATCCGCACTCCTCTCCCATACACTTGTCCTGATCCACCGTCACGGTGTAGCTGCGCGGCCCCTTCTTTGCGCGGACAAGTGCGCACATCTGCCGCAAAATGAGCACCTTGGTGCCTGTTTCCTGCAGCAGTTCGTATATCGTCACAGCGGTGTCTTCCAGATGGAAGGGATCCCGTATGACCGTCTTCAATCCCAGGGCAGTGCACAGGTCTTCTATCACTACCGGCGGGGCCGGCGAACCCATGGCGTTCACGGGGCTTCCCGGGTGGGGTTGGAAGCCCGTCATGGCCGTGGCGCTGTTGTCAAGAACGATCATCAACAAGTCGGACCGATGGTGCAATGCATTAAGGAGCGCAGGGATGGCTGCGTGGAAAAACGTCGAATCGCCGCAGAGACAAACGGCCGGCTGAGTCGCCCCGAATTGCCCGAGCATGCCGAATCCCGACGCCATGCCTATTCCGGAGCCCATGGCATGAAGCGTCTTGGATTGATGAAATCCCGTTGCAAATACGCCCAGGGCGTAGCATCCAATATCGCCGAAGACCACGCCGTCGCGTCCGTCCAAGGCAAGCGCCTTCTTGACGGCCCAATAGGAGGCCCGGTGAGGACATCCCGGGCAAAACGCGAGAGACCTGGCCGGCGCGAAGTTTTCCAGCGCGTCCGCGGCCTTCAGCGAGTATCCTTCATCGGGTTGGGGCGGATTCACGTCCATGAGTCCGGACAGGATGTCGAGGATAAGGCCCGGACTCAACTCACCCAGGTCCGGAACGGTGCCGGACCTTTTCCCGAGAAATGACATCTTGGGAAGCGTAGTATTGTGCTCGGCAAAGAGTTCGAGGACGTTGTTCTCCAGGAACGGGTCGACCTCTTCGATGAAAAGCACCCGGCTCGCGTTGCGCAGCCTGTTCAGAATGAGATCTTCGGGCAGAGGCCAGGTGGTTCCTATCTTCAACAGTCCCACCCGAGATTCCAACCCCAGCAACCCAATGGCTTCACGGCAGAACAGTGTGCCCGAACCGCACGTGACGACGAGCAGTTCCGGCGACTCCGGTCCATGGTATGCGTTGAAGGACGAGCCGGCGAACAGATCCTTGGCCCGTAGGAACCGTCGATGCGCGGCCGGGTGGGTTAATGCCACTGGGAGCGCACTGAGGATGGTATTCGTGTCGAAATACGGCTTCGGGCCCGGACCAGGCAGGGGTCCCAGCGTGACGTTACCTCGGGCGTGCGAGATTCTGGTGACGCTGCGGATCATGCACACGGTGTTGATTTCCCGGGAAACCTCGAACGCGAACCTGACCATGTCCTTTGCTTCATCAAAGGTGGAGGGCTCCAACAGGGGCAGGTCCGCGGATTTCACCAGAATCCTGGAGTCCTGCTCATTGGTGCTGGATATCCCCGACGGATCGTCGCACACGACCAGAACGAGCCCTCCCCGTGTCCCGGTAAGGTTCAGATTCATAAGGAAATCCGACGCGACGTTCAACCCGTTCTGTTTCATGGCCGCCAGGGCGTTCAGACCGGACACCGCCGCGGCCGCGGCGACTTCCAGTGCCACCTTCTCGTTGACCGACCACTCCACGTAGATTCCCATTTGATCGGCAACTTCAGCGAGGGAGCCGATGATCTCCGACGACGGATTTCCCGGATATGCCGCGGCCACACGGATGCCTGATTCCAGCGCACCGCGGGCAATCGCCTCATTCCCCATCAGCAGGAGTTCCCTACCGGGAGCGTCTTTGCTTATCAACGCCATCAGTCTGCCTTTCGTGTCTTACGTGGGACGAAGATCGCGTTGCGCGGGCTGCTCGAAAGCCCGGCTTCTCTTCCGGTCGGCAGCCGCGGTCAGGTGCCGCAGATTCTCATGCGGGAACACGTCCAGTTCGAGGTGACCGCCGGCCGCGGCTTCCCGGACGAGCCCCTCCCCTGTTGCGGTCCGTGTGATCAGGGTGTTCCATCCCGGTCGGCCTTCGTACATGCCCACCGACAGGTCGGCAAACTCCGAGGTCATATCCGGACAGTCTTGGCAGGCCGCCTGAATCATGGGCCTCACCCGGTCCAGGGGGATGTTTACCGTACCGCCCTGGGTGGTCACTTCGAGCACTTGAGCGGGCGGAGGAGGAATATCGATCTTCTCGATCCGCCCCAGGTCAAATTCCTTGGCCAGAAACTCGCTGAAATCCCGTGCGGAGAATGCCCAGTTGCAGAACAGTCCGATCACAAGGACAATACGCTCCCCGAGGCGTTCTTGCTTGATGTCGTACAATGCCATTTTGCGGAGGGATCTGATTTGACAGGGGAGGCCGACTATCCCGATTCGGCGGAAGCCCCGGTCAAGGGCCTCCCTGAGGACGGACAAGGAATGTGATCCCGTGAACTTGGAACCACAACATGAGGTGATTTCCTGCACGTCGGCGGCGATCATGCCTTGGCCTCGGCTCTCGCCCGGCACGGGCCCCGTCAGGACCGCGGCATCGATCATTCCCGAGTTCATCGCCGCGATCATGAGAGACGTTACGGTACCGCCTCCTTGGCCTGCTTCCGCAATACCCGCGTCCGCGGACCTGGAGGCCGCAACCTTCTCATAGTGACCGATACCGTCGGTTTGTACCGGGGTCCCGAATACCATGCGGGCTGCCGCTTCGGGATCGAAGAACGTCATGGGACAGTATGCAAAGCACCTTCCGTGCTCCACCGTGCAGCGATGAAGCGCGACGGCCCTCCCTTTGAACGCGGTAACATACGGGCAGCCTCCGACGCATGCTCCGCAGGACGCGCACAGGCCTTTGTCAAGAACTCGACGATTCAGCTCATCTAATCCGTAAATCTGATCCATACGGCAACTCTCTTGGTAATGACCGCAACGATAAGTGCTTCGTTTCAGAAGTACGGTGTTGCATTTGTGGCAATCATCCCTGCTTTGGCAGCGCCGGCCTCCATGCCGGTAATCTTGCCTCCCCCCGTTTACGGGGGGACTGAGGGGGGTATCGCCCGGCATCCCGCGCAGAACGCGGGACAGGACGCTACCGCGTGTTCACGGAATGCGTGCCCGTATTTAGGCCAACGAGCACTAAGTGCTCGTTACGAAAGTCGCTGCGGAGCCTCATTGACTAATCCGGTCGTTCAGTTCGCACCCTCCCCGCCGCCACTCACGGCCCGGCCGTCTTCCGCTTCGAAAAAGAGGTACTCCTGAATGAACTTATTGATGTCTCCATCCAGCACCGCGTTTACGTTACCGATTTCGCAGTTGGTCCGATGGTCTTTCACCATCTGGTAGGGTTGGAGAATGTATGATCGAATCTGCGACCCCCACGCTATATCTTTCTTGTCCTTATGCAGACTGTCCTTTTCTTCTTTCTTCTTCCGAATCTCCAGGTCGTAGAGCCTCGATTTGAGGATCTTCATGGCCATGGCCTTATTCTTGTGCTGCGACCGTTCGTTCTGACACTGCACCACGATTCCCGTGGGCTGGTGCGTGATCCGCACCGCTGAGTCCGTCTTGTTGACGTGCTGCCCGCCGGCTCCGGATGCTCGGTACGTGTCGATCTTGAGGTCCGTTTCATTGATCTGAATGTCTACGTCGTCATCCGCACTCGGGTAGACGAACAGCGCGGCAAAAGACGTGTGCCGCCTCGCATTGGCGTCAAAGGGGGAGATTCTCACCAGACGGTGAATACCCATCTCCGCCTTCAAGCGTCCGTACGCGTAATCCCCTTCCACGGAAAACGTTGCCGATTTGACGCCCGCCTCCTCGCCGGGAAGCGTGTTCATCACTTCCGTCTTGTAGGCTTCCCGCTCCGCCCAGCGCAAGTACATTCTCAGCAACATTTCGGCCCAATCCTGAGCTTCCGTTCCCCCCGCGCCTGCATGGATCTCCACGATGGCATTGCCGTCGTCTTCGGGCTGAGAGAACAAACGCTGCACTTCCAGATCGTTGATCTGGTCTTCCATCTCGGAGAGTTTTTGCCGGACCTCCTTGAGGACCGACTTGTCGTCCTCCTCCAATGCCAGTTCCAGAAGCACGGCAGTGTCGTCCAGATCCTTGTCCAGTCCCAGAAATTCATTTACCAGCCTGGATATCTGTTTCTGTTCCTTGAGAACCGTCTTGGCTCCCTGAAGATCGTTCCAGAATTCGGTATCTTCCTGAGTCTTTTCCAGTTCGTTCAGACGGGAAATCTTTGCCTCCAGGTCAAAGATAACCTCGGAGTTCAGTAGATCTCTCCTTGATTTCCGCAAGTTTTTCTTGAACTTCCAACATTTCATGTCTCCTCTGCCGTGGAAGGGTTTCCACCATAGGCCCTTCCTTCCAGCCACTTGTTATACTGCGTGAAGCCGTCGGAATCAGCGGATTCCAATGCTTCCTCCATTATCTTGAGTTTCGAATCAAGATTGTCAATGAAATGAACGAGCATCGCCTCCCGTGTCAGCGGCCTCACCGGCGCCCCGAATTGGGGATCCCCGTGATGCGATAAGAGCACATGCTCGAGTTCGTACAGCCACGGCTCCTCGCCAAGGCCTTTGCGCTCCGCCGATGCCCTCACTAGCTCTACGCCGAGAATCACGTGGCCGATGAGTCTGCCTTCCGGCGTTCTTCCCGACGCTTCCGGGCGAAGCTCACGGATCTTTCCTATATCATGCAGGATCGCGCCGGCAATGGCAATGTTTCGGTTCAAGGCCGGCTCGAGGTGCAGTATTGCCATAACCTTGCGGGTGACCGCCGCCACGTGTTCGATGAGTCCCCCTTGGTACGCGTGATGTATCATCTTGGCCGCCGGGTAGGTCCGCAGGCGATCCTCGTTTTGTTCCAAGATCTCCTCGATTAGGCCGGCCAACGCGGGCGGTTCCAGCGTCCGGGCAATTCCCAACAGTTCGCCCATCAGTGCATTCGTATCGTGATGCGTGGTCTTCACGATTTTGGAAAGGTCGGGAACCTCGGAGACGTCCGCTTTGCGGATCTTGTCCACGACGATCTGGGTCCGGTCGCGGTACGAGTCCACCCGCCCTTCCACTTTGACTATGTCGCCGGGGGCGTAATCGTTTCCCCATTTCCTGATTGCATCGGACCAAATCTTTGCCGAGATGCCGCCGGTAGCATCCCCGAGCAAGAGATCGAGGTAGTCTTGGCCCGACCTGGTCTTGCGCACCTCCTTTGACTTAACCTCAAAATAGTGCAACACCGTATCGCCGGCCTTGAGGTCCTTGATGCTTGCCGCTTGCTCAAAGAGGTTGTGATTGCTCTGCATTCCTTGCTCCCCAGTGCTTGATGTCCCCGCTCCTCCGTCAGACCCGTAGGTCTCCACTGCAAGTGCCTGAAACAACGCGAGTTATCTCCGATCCGGCTCCCGGGGGGGCCGGATAACTCCTTCCGGCGCCGTTTGTGACGGGAGGCCTGAAACATGAGATGCGGCGGGGTGCCTCAACAGCGAACCGTGAACGGCGGGAGCCTATTGTGACTTGAACCTGGGCCGTCAGAACCTATGTGATCGCGACCGTACAGTGGATGGAAGGGGATACTCACTCTTGCTGCTCAAGGCATCGAGACACTTCCGCATGAATCCGTTGATGTCTACCTGCTTTCCGCCATGAAGTATGGAGTATATTTCCCCCAGAATCGGCGGATGGAAGCCTCGCTGTGCGGCAATGCGCTGAGCATAACGCGACGCTTCAAAACCCTCGATGGCTATCCGCTTCTTGCGGTAGTGCTCCAGAAGCATGCGGGCGGTTTTCGATTTGCCGGCCTTTTCATCCTGTTCGGCAAGGTCCCTGCCAAAAATGGACGACCGTCCCCCTCGACAGGTGGCGAGAAGGTCTGCCATCCACACCTGGCTCTCCGCATCGAACGTTTCCGGTTGGGCTCCCAGCAGAAGTCCGAAACTCCGTATCTCGGCGGTCACGAGAGTCGAGTACGTCGCAAGGAAATTCTCCGGAGCCTTTTTTGACCCTTCCAGAAGGCCGTAGCCAATGGCGTACACATTTTTCATGGCTGCGGAAATGGTGGTGCCTATGACGTCTCCGGAATGGACCACGCGAAAATCGGGTGTTTCAAGCAGAGGCTTGAGGCGGGCGAATGTTTCATAGTTTTCGCAGGCAATCTGCGTAACGCCGGCTCCGCCGTACACAATTTCGTGCGCGAGATTTGCGCCGGACAGGGCCGAGACCCTCATCTCCTTGCCCAACCGCTCAAGCTCTCTGTGAGCCGTCTGACACGGGAGCAGGCCGGTCTCGGGTATGAAGCCTTTCGTGGCAATCACCAGGTCGCTGCCGGCCGGTGCCAATTCCAGAACTTTGACCAATGTCGAGTAGTAATACTTGCTCGGAGTGACGAGAAGAATCAGGGAGGTATCGCCCACGGCAGCTATGAGATCCGCTTCCGGGCGCACCGAACGGGGCAAGGATATGTCCTTGAAGTGCCACGGATGGCGTCCCTCAACGGTGAGTTTCTCAATGAGATCCTCCCGGGAATCGTAGAGAATAAGGGAATGCTCGGCCAACTCTTCCTTGCGCAGGAGGTTCGCTCCTATGTGCAGGGCCAGGGTGTAGCCCCACACACCGGCATTCACCAGGGTCACGGTATTGCGGCCGCGTAGAGGGTAAATCCGTCTGTCTGCGTGATACGCATAGAACCCGAGCAGAGAAGGATTCCTCGGGGAAAGGCTCTTCCCGAACAGTGACCGTGAAATGGCCCGGCGTTCTTGGAGCACGTGAGTGCCCCGGATGATCGTCTCGAGCAGGTCGGAGGCAACAACGGGATGAAGCGGGGGGGCTTTCCGATATCGTGTGGTGAAGAATGTCGCGGTCCGTTCGACTTCGGCCGCCACCATGGACTTGAGTTCTTTGATTGCAACCCGTTCCATGCCGTGAATCGACTTGGCGACCAACTGGCTGGGATGAATCAGCTTGTTGCGGGCGATTTCCTCGATGGCACGGTGAGAGATCCGCTGTGATATCAGTGAATCGTCATTGGTCAACTCGAATGGTTCACCCAGGTTCACGGAGACATCCCCGAAATAGCCCTCCAACCTCTTGAGGGCCTTTTCAGGATTGCCCCGTCCCAACAGCAACGGCAGTGTGTTCTTGACGGCGCCGGGGAACATCGACAGAACCGGAAAAAACCTCGGGGAACTGAGGTAGGAGTCTTCCGGTATGACTTCATAGGATATGGCCACGGGAATGACGAGGACTTTCCCCGTGGCTTTGACGCTGGAGATAATACCGTGAGGTACGTAGGGTTCACGGAGAATGCCCGCGCGGGAACGAACCGAGTATCGACTTGTCCGGGCGAAGAGGGTCTGGATTTCGCCCCGCTCCGCCAATGCCGCTGAGAGCCAGTGGTACGCACGATGTTGCAGATGCGATAAGGTTTTGGGGACCAACAGGGAACGAAGCGCCTTGAGCCACTGAGAAATCCAGCCCTTGGTCACGGATCCGCAAACATGCATGATCGGTTCCGGGAGGCCTATCTTCTGAACGACGTCCGCGGTGTGGACGTAATCAAAGTAGGAAGTGTGGCCGACAAAGAAGAACTTGGGCCCTGTGAACTCCTTGATGCGTCTGATTATTCTTTCCGGAACCGGCCGTGAGATATCCCTGAACAGCGTCTTGGTCAGGAACATCATGCCGGCCCGGATTTCGTGGAATTCGGACCGGTCCAAGGGCATCACCAGCTTGGAAAGAGCTTCTAGGAGTTCCGAACGGTCCCCTCTCGGTTCGTTACTTTCAGCCAGTTCCAGAGCCCTCATACGAATAGGATAAGCCTCTATGGGCACCAGTTGAGGGCTTGCCGAAGATTCCTTGAATCGTCGAAACTCTTCGTGAGAGTTCAGAAGTCTCATTACGCGGGGCAGACTCATACCGTTCCGACCTCGTTTCGATGGGCCGCAGTATCCAAAGTTACCATGAGCGTATTAACAACCCATCAGTTCACAATTCCGGTTGCCGGTCCTTCCGGCAGTCTCGCAGGCCCCCGAGGTCCGGGCCTGGGAGCAGGCGGAGCGGGTTGCACCGAGGGTCGCCCCGGTGACGGAGCCGGAGGCGCCGGCTGTACCATGGGTTGCGCAGGAAGCGCCGGTTGCACCGTAGGTTGCGCTGGAAGCGCGGGTTGCACCGTGGGTTGTGCAGGCGCCGGAGGAGCCGGTGATGGTGCCGCAGGGCGTCTCAACTGAACGGGTGTTTCACCGGGAGAGGGGGCCGCTTCAGGCTCTTCGGCCGACGGGCCGCCCGGTCCCGGCTCAGCCTCGTCTTCCGTTGTCGACGGTCCGAGAGGCGCGGGGGCGGATTGTTCCGTAGGTCCTGCCCCGGGAGCCGATGCCGCAGGGGCTTGGAAATTCACCGACACAAGCACTGTGTTGAACAGGCCGTGGAATTGCTCCATGGTCTTCGAGGGAGCGAGACACGATATCCTGAGAAGCGTATCCTCGTGCTTGTAGAATACGATTACGATGTCCATCCAGAGCTTGAGTTTGTTCTCGTACGCCTGTATGAAGAAGTAGTACGCGCCCGGCACCTCGCATCGAAACTCGCCTTCGTCGAGTATCTTGACCTGCTGTTTTTCCGGTCCACTACCCGGCTTGCCTTGCAGGTCCTTTATCCCGTTGCGCAATTCCTGCAAAAAGACCTTGAGGGGATCCTTCACCGGCTTGTGGGCGGCCACATGAATTCGATTCCTGAAATTCTCGGTAAGTTCCGGTGATTGAAAAACTACGTAGTAGTTTCCCTTCGGCTTGTCTATTTTTATCCACGATGTCGGATACTTCATGGAAAAGCCGTACTGATCGCTTTGAAAAACGCTGAACTCCTGAGCACTCGAGAGCGCCGGGACTAAGAGAAACGCACATATTACAAGTGCCGGGAATCGAAAACTCATCCCTCTCCTCAGCAAGTTCATTGAATCGTCTCCTTTCGCCCAGGGACTCATTCAAGCGAGTCCGAATGATACCAGCAAAACCTGAGGAGGGTCAATGCTTTTCTCCCCTCTGCCTAACCGTCTTGAGAGCATACGTTGCCGACCCTATCTCGAATTTCCCGCATTGAAACCGGACCGTACGAATGAACATGCGTGAGGAATACCTCATGCCCACGGGGTCAAACGGTTCATCGCACCGGTCCCACCTTCCCTTGCTTAGTGCCCCGCATCCTAATTACGGCCGCACATTTTCGTCTCTCAGCCGGCTCGGGTGCCGGCAAGGACCAGATCCGGGCACGGAGGCCCGGGCTACGAGGACTGTAATGAAGCCTTAGACCTGTTTCGTGGGACGGGCCTCCGTGCCCGTCATCTCTAAGGGCGGGCTTCGCTGCCCGCCGTCTCCCCGGCGCAGGCCGGGGTCCAGGAACAAGAGACTTTTTCCTTCTCGTTCCCAGGCTCCTGCCTGGGAATGCCTATCCGCCGGGCTCTGCCCGGTCTTCGGCTCGGAGTCCCGGGGGCTTTCATGGTCAGTTGTGATCCCCGAATCATGGGGGTTTGGTAAACAAAGCACTTAGTCCCGATCCCCGGACCACGCTCGTTGATTCTATCGGTACACGGTCCCTCGCCACCGTATTCCTCTTCCCGAGACCACTGCAAAGAGGGCGGAGAATCCCACCCAAGCGCTGATGGCAATCCCCACGGGTGCGGTGAGTCCGTACCACCATGATCCCCCCTCCTGTCTTACTATGAAGCCGTATGGTATGACAACGGCCGTCATGCCCAGGGTGGAAAGAACAAAGAGCGCCGTGTCCGAACCCGAAGCGCATCCCGACAACATCGAGACCGTGGAGAGCAGAAAGAAGCCAAAGAGCACGGTGAGCACCACATAGTTTGCCGTCAACCGCAGAATCTTCGGGATGCTCTTTTCCAAGCCCCCGTACAAGGTGCGGGTCCAGAAGCGGCAAACATCGGTGACACTGCCAAAGGGCTTGGTTCGCACCAGGCGGCCCGCCCTCATCACGGCAAGCTTGAATCCCGACGCCTTAGCGGCTTTGCTGAGGGCAACATCCTCCGTTATTTCAAGTCGGAACCGTTTCCAGGTTCCCAGTGCTCCGTAGGCCTCACGCTTGATCATAATGAAGCAACCCGAGGCCAAGGCAGCCTTATCCCCCGGGTCGTTCACCCGGGTCGGCGGATACATGGAAGAATAACCCAGCGCAAGATGAGGGTACACGGCATTCTCGCCGAACCCCCTCTCAATGAACTGGGGCAGGAGGCTCAGCATGTCCGCGTCATGATCTGCAAAGTACCTCACTGCCTTGCCTACGGTCCCCCGGTCGAGTATGGCGTCCGCGTCGGTGAACAGCAACAGGTCGCCCTTGGCCCGCCGTGCACCCTCGTACAAAGCGTGGGTCTTGCCCGTCCAGCCGCCCGGCAATTCGTGCAACGCGACTACGGATGCTCTCGCGTCGTTCCGCGCCCAACGCTCCATGGCTTCTTGGGTGTCGTCCAGGCTCCTGTCGTTCACCAATATCAGTTCGATCCGGCCGTATTCCGACTCCAGAATCGATCCAACGGTATGCTCGATTGTCGCGGCTTCATCCTTCGCCGGCACGATGACGCTCACCAACGGAGAGGTACCCGGCGGTTCGGGCGAGATCAAATCATCCAGTCTCTTTTCTCTCCTCAGGGTCTGAATAAGAATGATGTTCAGGTGAATGAGTTCCACCAATACGACAAACGAAAATACAATGCCTGCCCAAACGGCCCATATCGGCAAAATCCGGAACTCCTCAAGCCGCCCAACAAATCGGCATCGGCAAGACCGATCTCAACGACCTCAATGTCGTATTACCATGGCCGCGCCTACTGCACGGTGAAGGATACCGATCCGAGATCGCCGTACGTCGCTTCATACTTACCCGGCTTGCCCGGAATCATCTGACCCAGTGCGCCGGTGAAGAGAATCTGGTCCGGAGCGATACTCCACCCCTGTTTGACTACCCCGTTTATCAGCCACAGGAGTGCTTTCCATTGGTCGTCCGAAGCATCGCTCCCCTTGCCTTCGTTGACCGTCTTGCCGTCCAGGCTGAGCATAACCTTGATATTGTTGACATCCACTTTTCCCGCAGGCACGCCTTTCCCGACGAGGTATTTCGATGAACCGACGCCGTCCGCGACGATGTCGGCCACAGTCAGCTTCTTCATATCGGCAAACCGGATGTCCGGCAGCTCGATGACCGGATGGACCGTCTTTATGAGTGCCTTCAACGATTCCACGTCCTTCACCGGTTCCGTTATCTTCTCCTTGGTCGAATACCCGATTTCGGTTTCGAGAAAGAGCTTCACAAAATCCTTTGAATTAATGACCGCGCCGGACTCCAGGCCGCCTTCTTTGAACATGGGACCGAGCAATGCGCCTGTGGCTTTGAATCTCTTGCGGGCGCCCTCCGAAGTCAGTCCCGCCTTGTATCCGCCGACCTTCTTGCCTTTCTTATCCATGGCCTCGACAAGCTTGACCTGAATCACGTAAGCCGCATCTTCGGTGAGACCGGGCATGCTTACGGAGGGATTGGGAAGAGGTTTGTTCGCGGCACGGGAATCGATGATCGCGGCAACGATCTCCTCCTGGCCCGCACCCGCAAGACACGGCATGAACGCTATGACGAGGAGAACCGGACCGATAACAACGAGAGCCTTTCTCATGAGATGATACCTCCTAGAGCATTATGGAATCGCCCTTTGCTTCAATACCTCTTTTCTCTCCGCTGCGCAATAGCGCTCACCGGGTTTCGGCGGTCCCGCCGGGAAGAGATTCACGTGGCAGCATCTCACCCCCATGAGTTACCCGAACCATCGCGGCTCGCAACTGTTTCCGGAGGCGCAGGGTAGAACGTTCTTAGTGAGTTGACGGTCCAAGGGATAACGGCCGGCCATTGAAAAGTTTTTCGGCCATTGCGTAGTCTTTGCGGGCCTGTTCCGACCTGTTCATCTTTTCGTTGGCCAAGCCGCGCATGCGGTACGCCTCCGCGCTGCGCGGATCGAGCAATATGGAGGCGCTCAAGTACGCGACGGCATCCTCGAAGGAGCCTTGACGCAGGAGTGATTGACCGGTTGCCAGATGGGTGGAAGCTCTGCACGGCTCGTTGTCGTAGACGAGCACGGACTCGCTTGAGTATTCGCTCTCACCCGTCGGACTCCACGTGGTGACGGCGAAAGCGTACAGCGCCCCCGGCTGAAGGCCCTTAATTACGGCCGAGTTCTGAACCGTGTGAAGCAACTGCTTGTAGTTGTGTCTTTCCGTGCCCCAAAACACCGTGTACTGCAAAGCGCCGGGAACCTGCTCCCAGGTCAGTCTGACCCCCGACGCGACGACTTCTTGCCGAATATTCTCGGGAGGAGTCAAGGCCTCGGCGGACTTCTTGTTCTCCGACTTGGTGCACGACACAAGGAGGAAGCAGCACAAAACGAGGGCCATGACGGGCATTAAGGTTCTTTTTCGATTCACTCGGCAACCCCTCTTTAGGATACGCAGATCTCGGCGGCACTCCCTATTCCGGACACCGCCGTGACAAACAATTGTGTGACCCGGCTTTTTCAATTGTTTGTCTCTTCAATTTGATCTTAGTTCCGTGCACATTGGGAAATTATGTGTCTTTTTCCTGCGTTTTGCAACCCCTTTTTGAATTGCCCCTAGACGATTCATTCGCCCCTTGTGATCCTCCGAGGCATCCCGAGCCCTCAGACGGCGAGTCCGAGGCCGATGCGGGTGAATCACGCATCCCGAGGGTGCACACCGGCGATTTTTCAGTGACGGCCGTCGGGCTCGTGGTGAATTACACCATTACGCCTCCCGCTCTCTGCGTCACATTGACACATTTCTCGGATATGACCTGCAACCGTAGACGGTCAACAGGTCGTCGAGCCATTTTTTATGTGCGTAACTCATTGAAATACATGAGCTTACCAATTGCCTTTCACCAGACGCAAAGAACGGCACATAACTTGCTAGGGCTGCCCCTGAATTGCTGAAACGCTTATTGCCTATGCCGACGAGAGGTGCCGTTATGTGGATGCGACGAAAGCCCCTGATCAAGAAGCGAACGTTCCTCATGGAACAGCTCGAAGAACGCGTTGTCTTTGATGCATCCGTGGTGGGAGCCGATGCCCAGCATGACCAGGCGGACAACTGGGCGTTTGATCCCGGGCAGGATGCCGTTCTTGGCAATTCTACCGTTCCCGGCGGTGGGGAAGCGAATGATGCTGCGAAGGATAGCGCCCTGGCGGAGACGCCTGCTTCCACTCAGCCGGAGCAGATAATCACGGACACCACGCTTGACGGATCGGTGATTTCTGCCGACGGCGAAAGTGGGACCGGTCAGGACCTCATCTCGGGGTCGGATGACGCAGCGGAAACGACGGCTGACGACCCGGGCTACGGCACCCCGGTCGATGACTCTACCGAGTCGTCCTCAATAGTCTCGATCAATCCCGAGGATCTCTCTCTCGTTTCATCGGGCACGAGAATCCTTGTGGTGGATTCCACTCTGACCAATGCGGACGACTTGGTTGCCGCAACACGGGAAGGGGTGACCTCGGTTCTCTATGATGGAACCTCCGAGACGTTGCAGGGCCTTCTCGACACCATAAGGACCGCGGCGGGATCCGGCCCGGCGGCCGGCATTGCGTTTGCGACCCATAATTCGGGCACCGGAGGATTCGACTTGACGGGAGACTATTCCGTCACTTCGGAAACACTGTCGTCGAACCCTGATCTTCAGTCTTTCTGGATGCAAGTGGGGAGTCTCCTGGCCGAAGACGGGCGCATAGACCTCATGGCGTGTGATGTTGCGGCCACAGAGACGGGCGAGCTTCTGGTCGCTCAGTTGGAAGCCCTTACGGGCCGCAACGTGGCCGCCTCGGATGATGACACGGGAAACCCGATATCCGGCGGCGACTGGATACTGGAGACCGACGATGTCGACCTGGCGGCCGGCTATTTCGACGCGAGCCTGATCACGCAGTTTGAAGGACGGCTCGGCACCATCGACTTGACCGGCAAGGACGGATGGACGACGGTGATGACCGGGAGCGCTTTCGATCCAACGCACGATCAACAAGCTCAGAAGGCTACCACCGACCTGGTTGGCGACGCCACCCACGGTGTTCTCTATATGGCGTATGACGACAAAGGTACAGCCGTGGACACCGATGACGAGATCGCATTCAGGGTGCGGATCGGCGGGTCGGATTCAGGCGGATCGTTCAGCTCGGTGATCCTTCTCGGTATCGATGCCGACCTGGACTGGGACATGGACCTGTTCCTAACCATCGAGGATAGCTCGGACGGGACTCAGTTATACAACCCTGAGAGCGGGTATGCATGCGATAGGCCCAGCACGACACGCGTCACCGACGGCGGCCGCGATACCCCGTTGTTGGGCAACTATGATTTCAGCCCGGTGTCGGAAGACAATGATCCCAACTGGAACGGCAACATCGATATCGGCTCTTACAACGGGAACGACTACTTCGTGACGGTCAAGTTGAAGTTCTCGGAGATCAGAGCGGAGTTTGCAGAGTTCGGGTACGCCATAACCAAGGACAGCCCTCTCAATTACGTGCTGGGGACATCCACCCAGGAGAATGCATACAATTCGGATATGGGCGGCTATGACGGCAAGACGCAATGGGACGTGAGCTTCGCGGAGAAGTTTGGGGGACTGCCTCCCGTATCACCCTCGGGCAATTTCGTCCCCCAAATTACCAGTGACGGCGGCGGGGACACCGCTGATGTGACTGCCGTAAGCGGAAACCGCTCGGTGACAACGGTGACCGCGCACGATCAAGACGATGATTGGCTCACCTTTTCCATTACCGGCGGCGACGATGCATCCCTATTCACCATTGATGCCGTGTCGGGCATCCTCACCTTCATCAATGCGCCCAAGTGGGATCAGCCGCTGGATGCGGACAGAAACAGCGAATATGTCGTTGAAGTTACGGTGGACGACGGGAGAGGCGGTACGGATATTCAGGAATTGACCGTGGTGGTGGAAAACCCGAACGGCGATGCTCCCCCAACACTGGTTTCGGCAAATCCTGCCGACGGCGGCACTGCCGACAATAAGAGCCCAGCGGTGGTCTATACCTTCGACGAGCCCATAAAGGTGAATGCCGTCGATAACAATGGCGACTTGGTGAATGATCCGATCAGTGTTGAAATAGGCCCATCTTCGTACACCTTCGCATACGATGATCCAAGAGTTATTGTTGCAGGCTACAAGTTGATACTCGATATTGGAGACTTGATCAACGGCAATAAAGCCATGGAGATCATAATACCCGAGGGATTCGTTACGGATTTGGAGGGTAATGCGTATGAGGATTTCCTCATTGATTTCGACGGCGGTACCTTAACCGATGTCCATGACTTCCAGTCATCCAACGCAAAGCCTCCCGCCACTGTCTTACTGGTCGGAAACACTCCTGCCGACGGGGCGGTGGGAGTGGACGCGACTTCGGACATCGTGCTGCAATTCGATCAGAATGTCATACCCGATAATGACCCCACCACCGGCACCTCGGGTGACTTCCACCTCTGGCGATACGACACCGGAACAAGCGCCTGGGTAAAGGTGACCGATATTGATGCTCAGGACGGAACTCAAGCTGCCTATGCCGGAGTGAACGTCACATTGGATCCCGTGAACGATCTCTTGCCCGGTACCCAATATGCGGTTACCGTAGACGCCAACGCTGTACAAAATTATGGAGGGACGAACTACGGAGGTCACACGGCATACAATGTCGTGTACTTTACCACGGCCGGCACCGCGGACACCGACGGGCCGACGGTGACGGGAGTGACGTCACTCAATGCCGACGGGACATGGACCGACGGACAGACGATCTACGTGGTGGTCAACTTCAGTGAGACAGTGTATGTGGATCTCACGGGAGGATCCCCTACCCTCACCCTGGATACCGGCGACCCCGACGGTACGGCTGTATACATGTACGGTTCGGGGACCGGTTCACTGACCTTCAAGTACCTTATAGACTCCGACGACACCGCCGCTGATTTGAATTACGTGTCCACTGATTCCTTGGTACTCAACGGCGCGACGATCAAGGACTATTCCGGTAACGTGTTGGAGCCCTACGCTTCACAGAGCGCAGGTCAGTACCTCCCACCGACCACTGCCGCAGCGAGCCTTGCCGGTGAGGGAGTAGGATCGGGAAAAGACCTGGTCATAGACCTCGCACCCGTCAACAATTTCCTGTCCGTCGAGAGGACCGCATCCGTTGAAGAGGGTTCTTCTCTCGCTCTCAATACGGTGTTCGACACCGGCGCTCCGGATCCTGCCCATGCGGTAACCGATAAGGATTTGGGAACCAATAACTTAACGGTAACATTGAGCGTTCTTCACGGGACGCTGAATACGACCGTCGGAGCTTCCCCAAGTGTGGAAGGTAAGGGAACCTCGGAACTGACAATCGTCGGTGACGAAGCGTTTGTGAACAGCGTCATCAGCGCAGCCACGTACACCCCCGACCCTGGCTACTCCGGTACCGACAGCCTGCAGATCGTTTCATGGGACGGCGAAAACCGGGCGTCGGACAACAGACCCGTTCAGGATGTGGATACGGTGGATATCACGGTAACCGGTGTTGACAGCGACACCCCTATGGCAAATGACGACGGACCCTACAACGGTTATGAGAACACGCTGTTCGCAGGCAACGTGAGCGAAAACGACTCACCCGGGACCGACGGCGCGACCTATACCATTGTCACGGCTCCTGTCTCGGGAACCCTGTGGTTCAGTGGTACCACCGGAGCGTTCCACTATACCCCGGGTACCGATGTCACCGGCGAGATGACGTTCGAGTACCAGATAATCGATGATTTGGGGGAACCCTCCAACACTGCAACAGTAACCTTCAACATTGCCGACGGACCTGCCAAGGTTACCGTTTCCGCCAATGACCCCAGCGCTTCGGAGCAAGGCTCGAACCCCGGGCAGTTCACCGTGGATCTTGGCGAGTATAACAACACGAACGGAGAAGTCATCGTTACCTACTCCGTGGGCGGCACCGCGACGGGAACCGCAGACGAAGACTACACCGCTCTGAGCGGAAGCGTGAAAATCCCTCAGGGACAGAGGTATGCCGTCATAGACGTTACGGGAATCGTTGATGACTCGGATATCGAGGGTAACGAGACCGTTATCGTCGCCCTGACCGACGCCCGGAACGACGAGGCAAGCCCCGTCGTCTTTGATGTAGACACCACGGCGGCGACGGTAACAATAGCGGACAATGACAATGCAGGAAATCAGGACCCGGTGGGATCCGATGACGGGGGTTCGATCACGGAGCCGACATCGACGTATACCACCGGAGTGCTGATCAGCGATGCGGAGACCCCGCCGGCGAGCCTGACGGTGACGATACCTCCTGGTCAATCCACCACGGGAACGCTGACCTATAACAACGACGGAACGTTCACCTATACCTACACCGGCGGTGAGCTTTCCGACAGCGACGTGGTGAACGAGAGCTTCAGCTATACGGTGGAGGACGCAGATGGCGGCACGGACACGGGAACGATTACGGTGACGGTGACGGGCGACAACGACGACCCGGTTGC
>JAZDHD010000371.1:0-32295 GCA_043806215.1 Pseudomonadota bacterium
ATCAATCCGTTTCTTTCCAGTGTCGCCTTCAGTTTCTCCAGGTTTGCAGACGACGGCGGGCACAGAGGAAGACGGTACTCGGGTCCGATCTTGCCCATGAGTGCCAATGCCGCCTTGACCGGTATGGGATTGGTTTCGAGAAACATGGCCTGGCACAGTTCGAACAATTCAAAGTGCATGGTTCTCGCTTTGCCGACATCGCCGTCAAGCATGCATTTGACCATGGCGGACATCCTGTCGGGAACCACGTTGGAAACGACCGAGATGACGCCCTTTCCGCCGAGAGCCATCAAGGGGAACGTCATCGGATCGTCTCCTGAAAGGACGTCGAAGTCCGGACCACACCGCCGGATTACTTCGCTCATCTGAAGAATGTTTCCCGAAGCTTCCTTGACTCCGACTATGTTTGGAATCTTCGACAGCCGCTCCATGGTATCGTTTTCCACGTTCACGGCGGTCCGGCCGGCAATGTTGTAGAGCACAACGGGAATATCCACGGCTTCGGCTACGGTCTTGAAGTGTTGGTACAGCCCTTCCTGCGACGGTTTGTTGTAGTAGGGACTGACGAGCAGGGCTGCGTCGGCGCCCACGCTCTTCGCGTGCCCGGTCAGGCTTGTTGCCTCGGACGTGCTGTTGGAGCCGGTCCCTGCAATTACTTTGACCTGGCCGCCCACTTCGGACACGGTCAGTTCGATGACCCGGTTGTGCTCTTCGTGTGAGAGCGTCGGAGATTCCCCGGTGGTGCCGCATGGAATGAATCCGCTTACGCCGCCGTCAATGCCGAAGCGAATGAGGCTCTTGAGTCCGGCTTCATCCACACGGCCGTCTTTGAACGGTGTCACGATGGCGGTAAACGCTCCTGAAAACATCATGTGCTCCTTTTTGATTCATGTGAGGGCGGCGTGCCGGCGGGCAATGCCTCTCCTCGTATAAGATCTTCGTAGGTTTCCCTCCGACGTATCACGGAGTACCCGTCTCCGTCGACAAGAACCTCGGCTGCCCTGGGACGGGAATTGTAATTTGAGGACATGGAAAAACCGTATGCCCCGGCGCTCATAAGTGCCAGCAAGTCCCCGGATTCAACCCGCTCCAATTCGCGGGCCTGAGCAAAAAAGTCGCCCGTCTCACAGATGGGACCGACAATGTCGGCCGTGATCGTATCCTTTGTCCCCGCCCCGTCGCCCTTTGATTCGACCTTCCACACCGAATGGTACGCCTGGTACAGACTCGGCCTGATCAGATCGTTCATGGCCGCATCCACAATCACGAAAAGCTTTTCCGGTCCCTGCTTCCGGAAGAGCACCTTCGTGATCATGACTCCCGCGTTCCCCGTCAGGACCCGGCCGGGCTCCAGGATAAGCTTCACATTCATGTCCGAGATCCCGTCAAGTATGGCGGCCCCGTAATCCGCGGGCAGCGGAGGCTCCTCCCGGTTATACGGGATGCCCAGCCCGCCCCCGATGTCCAAATAGCGGATGTCGATTCCCCGGGTGCGGAGATTCCTTACCAATTCCCGAAGCTTCCCGATTGCATCCACGAACGGCGACAGTTCGGTGAGTTGACTTCCAATATGACAGTCAATTCCCACCGGATCTACTCCCGGAAGGCCTCTTGCCTTCGCGTAGAGTTCAATTGCCTGATCGAACTGAATCCCGAACTTGTTCTTCTTCAGGCCTGTGGAGATGTACGGATGGGTACGGGGATCCACGTCCGGATTGACCCGAAACGCTACGGGGGCAATCTTGCCGAGCAATTGAGCCCTCTTGTCGAGCAGATACAATTCCTCTTCCGACTCCACGTTGAACATGAGGATTCCCGCAATAAGTGCTTCATCCATCTCTCCGGCGGTCTTGCCGACTCCCGAGTAAACGATTCTTGTCGGGTCCACTCCCGCATGCAACGCGCGAAAAAGCTCCCCGCCCGAGACGATGTCCACCCCTCCGCCCAAACCTGAAAACACGTTAAGAATGGCGATGTTGGAACATGCCTTCATCGAGAAACAAACCAGGTGGTCGATTGAAGCGAAAGGTTCCTCGAAAACCTTGAAATGTCTCTCCAGCGTGCCGCGGCTATAGACAAACGCGGGGGTTCCCACCTCTCGGCCTATGTGATCCAATGGTACGTCTTCACAATAGAGTTGGTCGTTCTTGTATTGGAAATGATGCATGGTATTACCTGGTTTGCGGAACGTATTTCACTGCGTTCGACGCAGATCGGTTGGATTCCCGATCCGGCTTGTCTACCGGCAGGGCTGTTACCGCGTAGCGATATCCCTCGTCTCGGGTGACCTGTCTGTCGATGTACCACGGTTTCGTCAGCGGATCGGCATTGAGCTTAAGAAACATGCCTCGGGACCTTGACCTATAGACGTTATAAACAGCCTCGGCCGAATCGACATCAACCGGCTTCCATTCCACCCGGATGCCGTCCCTGACGGATTTGGCCGTGACGTTCTCGGGAGACCCGGCGCGATCCGGGCCCAAGGAAGCTTCCAGTACCGACGAAAATTCCGACTCCAAAGGAATGCCGCGGTTCATTTTCACGGAACGGATGCAATAGTAGTAGGTCTTACCTTGTGTTACATCTTCGTCAAGAAAGTAGTTTTCCGCCCATTTCGTTCTTCCGATGGATTTCATCGTATTCATATCGTTTGTTTCCGCCCTGTAAACGTGGTAGCTCCGAATACCGGATAGTCTTCCCGGAGAAGTCCATCTCAGAAGTATCCCGCCGGATTCGTGTTCGGCCCTCAAGTCCTCCGGCGCGGGCGGCGGTTCGTCGAAGACCACCGCGACTTCGTCGCTTTGCCTGCTTTCCATTCCTTTCAGGCTGTAGACGGCTACGGAATATGAATAAACATTTCCAATCTTTACCGACTCGTCCGTAAAAGTTGCAACTCCTTTGTCGATCACCGCATTCACCGGGTGTTGAAAGTCGACGTTGATGGGCGCCCCTTTTTCTCGGTCACAGTCCGCACATTCTTCGCCGATTTTCTCCTCATTGCGGTACACGTGAAAACCGGAAATGTCCGTAAGATCCGAACCGTCCGTGTTGAACTTGGGCACCTCCCACGTCAGGACTATCCTGCCCGGATACGCACGGGCCGTCACCAGACCGACCTCTGCCGGCACGGCTTCCGTCGCAGGGCGCGGGTTCGTCTTGTATCCACAGCCCACGAACGAACATGCAACCAGAACACATAGTATTCCGACACCCGTGTGCCTCAACCCTTCCTCTTTCGCTTGGGCTTCGCCTTCCCGGACCGGTTCGAATCCGAATGAACGCTCAGGAATGCTTCGGCGTCACGAATCTGCCGGTCAACCCCGGGCAGAGCAGTTCCTCCAAGATGATTACGGGCTTCCACCATCTCTTCAGGAGTGGGCAAGGCCATGGCGTGCTCTCCGCTTCCTTCGGCCGCATCTTGACGGCGGATCATCGCACCGATTCTCTCGTGGGCTTCCCTGAAGGGTACCCCTTCCCTCGCCAACCGGTCCGCCAAATCGGTGGCGGCAAGACTCGGATCGAGGCAGGCTTCCAACATGCGCTCAGCATTGAACTCGACTCCCTTGATTATCCCGGTCATGATCCGAAGGCATCCCTTCACCGTGTCGACTGCATCGAAGAGCGGTTCCTTGTCCTCCTGTAAGTCCTTGTTATACGTGAGCGGAAGAGCCTTCAGGGTGGTCAACAAGGAGATGAGGTCTCCATAGACGCGGCCCGTCTTCCCACGAATCAGCTCGCATGCGTCAGGGTTCTTTTTCTGGGGCATGATGCTGGAACCCGAGCAGTACGCGTCGGGAAGGCTGCAGAAGCCGAATTCGGAGGTGGACCAGAGTATGAGTTCTTCCGCCAACCTCGACAGGTGCATCATCACCATTGAACAGTTGAAGACAAACTCAGCTGCAAAATCACGATCCGATACGGCATCCATGGAGTTTGCACTGATCCTGGTAAATCCGAGTAAGGCCGCGGTTGCCTCGCGGTTGATCGGAAAGGTGGTTCCGGCCAACGCGGCCGACCCCAGAGGCATTTCGTCGATGCGGGCCCGAGCGTCCCTGAAACGCTCCCAGTCACGGCGGAACATCTGAAAATAGGCCATCAGGTGATGAGACAGGCGAACGGGCTGGGCCCGTTGGAGATGGGTGTATCCGGGCATAAGCACGTCCCGGAGACCTTCACTCCTTTCGGTCAGCGCCTTCATGAGTGCCGGGAGATAATCGCTCACCTTTCCGGACTCGTCCAGCAAATGGAGACGGAGATCCAGCACCACCTGGTCATTGCGGCTCCGTGCGGTATGGAGTTTGCCGGCCACATCGCCGATCTTTTCCTTCAGCGCCTCTTCCACATTGATGTGTACGTCTTCCAAATCCTCGCGGAACTCCAAGCGGTTGTCCGCTATGTCGGCGAGCACCCCGTTCAGTCCGGTCTCAATCGCCTGCGCTTCTTCCGGTGAAAGGATTCCCTGCATTCCAAGCATCTTCACGTGGGCGATGCTGCCGGTTATGTCGTGAACGGCAAGCCGCTTGTCAAAAGAGATCGACGCGTTGAATCTCGCAAAGTCAGGGTCCATCCCCTCTTGAAAGCGGCCCTTGCGAATCCCCGCCGATTCCTTGGAAGGTTCAGGGGTCTGTGCTCTTGGCTTTCGTGCCACGGATCTCTCCGATATCTTCAATATGGCGGCTTCTTCGTACACAGTTGAGCGAATGCGGTGTCGAATTCGCTCCAACGATCCCTACTCTGGTACCCCCGGCCTCCCCGCGTTCCGCAAGGTATTCTTGCCGGGCCCGTCAGGGTTGGTGGGACAGGCGTCCGCAAACTGTCTCAAAACTCAAATATGCGCCCAAGTAGTGGCACGTCGCGGTGTAGGGGCGGGTTTTATACCCGCCCGATTCTGGGTGCTCGATTGCGGGCGGGTGTAAAACCCGCCCCTACAGAGGTCTGCAGCAAACGTCCGCGACGAGCAGGCAACCCGTCGTGCATTGCGTGACGAAAACGAATCCTGCATGGTGCCACGATTCCCCGTGCGCTGAGAGTTTTGAGACAGTTTCTCCGTGCCTGCCCCGGGCACCCACAGGGGGGTGCCCCTACAAGTTAGGACCGTGGGGTCACGCGGAACGCGGGATGCCCGCCGTCTCCCCGGCGCAGGCCGGGGTCCAGGAAAAAGAGACTGGTTCCCGGCCTACGCCGGGAAGACGGTTTAGCTTGTGCGGCCGTATTTGGGCCATATAACACTAAGCCGGGATTCCCACTCACTTGCCGCGTCCCATGAGCGACCGGATCCTCAACCGCAAGGCGTTCAGCCTGATAAAGCCTTCTGCATCGGCCTGGCTGTAGACCTCGTCTTCTTCGAATGTGGCAAACCGGTCATCGTAGAGGGACCGGTCGGATCTCCGGCCGACGACCGTCACATTTCCCTTGTACAGTTTTATCCTCGCCTCGCCGGATACGGAGCGCGCAGCCTCATCGACGGCAGCCTGAAGCATCGCCCGTTCCGGGGAGAACCATAACCCGTTGTACACCAGGGTCGCATATCTGGGAATCCATTCGTCCTTCAGGTGCATAACCTCCCTGTCCAGGGTTATGGACTCCAGCGCTCTCCTCGCGTGGTACAAAACGGTTCCGCCCGGGGTTTCGTACACTCCGCGGCTCTTCATCCCCACGTAGCGGTTCTCGACGAGGTCCGTCCGGCCGACGCCGTTGCGCCCGGCCACGGTGTTGAGATGAGCCAGCAGCTCGGCCGGCTTCATCGAAGTGCCGTCCACTTTCACCGGATCTCCCGCATCGAAGGTTATCACGATCTCCTCGGGTACATCCGGGGCATCCTGCGGGTCCACCGTCAAAATGAACATGTCTTTGGGCGGTTCCGCCCAAGGATCTTCCAGAATTCCTCCCTCGAAGCTGAGGTGGAGGATATTGCGGTCCATGCTGTACGGTTTTTCGGCCGTCGACGTCACGGGTATGCCCCTGTCCCGCGCGTATCGTATGAGATCCGAACGAGACCGCATGTCCCAGGTCCTCCACGGGGCAATCACCGTGATGCCCGGTTCTATGGCAAGATAGGCCAGTTCGAATCGAACCTGATCGTTGCCCTTTCCCGTAGCGCCATGGCTCACCGCATCGGCCGACTCGAGCTTGACGACCTCCATTTGGGCCTTTGCAATACACGGCCGTGCAATGGACGTTCCCAGGAGATAGTAGCCTTCGTACAGTGCGTTTGCCCGGAACATGGGAAAGACGTAATCGCGGACGAATTCTTCCCTCAGATCGAAAAGATGAAACGAGTCCGCACCCGTTGCACGGGCCTTTTCATCGAGATTGTCCAGTTCCTCGCCTTGCCCGAGATCCGCAACGAAGGCGGTAACCGGGCACCGATACGTGTCCCTGAGCCATCGGAGGATGACCGATGTGTCAAGCCCTCCGGAATATGCCAATACAATCCGATTAACCTTCTTCTCCTTCACGGAACCTCCATAGTGACTCTGTCCAGAGCGTTCCGGCCACAGAGCATCTCAAGCACCGCCTTCTGAACGTGCAACCGGTTTTCAGCCTGATCCCAAATGAGGGATCGCTCGGATTCCATGACATCGTCGGTGATTTCCTCGCCGCGGTGAGCAGGCAAACAGTGAAGCACGTACGCCGTGCCCGATGCGTGCGCCATGAGTGCGGAATTGACCTGGAAACCGACAAAGGCCGCTCTTCTTGTATCAGCCTCCGCTTCCTGTCCCATCGAGGCCCACACGTCGGTGGAAACTACATCCGCACCTTTGACGGCTTCCGTCGGATCATTGCCGACAGTGACGGTGTGCCCGTTAACCGGGAACGCCGGCAGGAATCCTTCCGGACACGCCAGGCTCAAACGGAAGCCCAACACTTCGGCCGCATTGATCCATGAATTCGCCATGTTGTTACCGTCGCCGACCCACGCGGCATGCATCTTGGCCACATCGACGCCGGCTTCCTGAAGCGTCATAAGGTCGGCCAGGACCTGGCACGGGTGCACCAGGTCCGAGAGGCCGTTAATCACCGGTATGGACGACCATTTGGCAAATTCCTCGAGTATCACATGCCCAAAGGTGCGCACCACGACGGCATGGAGATATCGCGAAAGCACCCGGGCAGTGTCGCGGACGGGTTCGCCGCGGGAGATCTGCATGTCGTCCCGGCTGAGGAAGATCGCCTGGCCGCCCAGCTGGTGCACACCGACCTCAAAAGAGACTCTCGTCCGGGTCGACGGTTTCTCGAATATCAAACCCACGGAGCGGCCGGCCAAAGGCTTCTCGGGACCCTTGCCGGGGATTCCTCTTTTCAGTTCCGTTGCCCGCGTGAGCAGCCCAAGGATTTCCTCCCGGGAATAATGCGACAGACTCAAGAAATGCTTCTTCCAGTCCATTGTCACCCAACCTCAAACCGTACTCAGGACGCTGTCCAGAGCGTCCACAGCCTCGTCGATCTCAGCATCGGCAACGATCAGGGGCGGCAGAAATCTGATAACCGTTTCGGCAGTGCAGTTCACGAGGACACCTTTCCCCCGCATCGCGGTTACGAGATCCGCGCCCGGAACTTTCAGATCAATTGCCCGGATCAGGCCGACTCCCCGGGTGTCGCGGATCACCTCGTGGCGCCGTGCAAGCTCCTCCAAACGCTTTCCCAGGTGAAGGCCTCTCGCTTCGACATTGGCCAGGAATCCGTCTGAAAGGATCTCCTCCGCCACGGCCACCCCGGCTGCGGCGGCGAGAGGGTTGCCTCCAAAGGTGGAAGCGTGAGTGCCCGGGACCAATGCCGCAGCAAACTCATCCGTTGCCAGCATCGCGCCCATCGGCACCCCCCCTGCAATACCCTTGGCCAAGGTCATAACGTCCGGCACGATGGCGAAGTGCTCGTGGGCAAAGAGCTTCCCGGTTCTCCCCATTCCGGTCTGCACTTCATCGAGCATCAGCAATACCCCGTTTTCACTGCACAACTCCCTCACCTTCCGAAGATAGCCGGACGGCGGAACCTGCACTCCGCCCTCGCCCTGGATCGGCTCCAGAAGGACTGCGGCCGTATGCCGCGTCATGGCCTTTGCAAGGGCATCAATATCACCGAATGGGACATGGGAGAACCCCGGCATGTGCGGCTCGAAACCGTCACGGTATTTCGTCTGACCGGTGGCGGCCAATGTGGCGAGCGTTCTGCCATGAAACGAGTTTTCCATGGTGATTACATGGTACCGGTCGTGATCTCCGCGGTTGTGGAAGTACCTGCGGGCCAGCTTGATGGCCCCTTCGTTGGCCTCCGCTCCGGAATTGCAGAAGAAGGCCTTGTCGGCGAAGGAGTTCTCGGTCAAGAGACGGGCCAGACGGATCTGCGGCTCTATGTGAAACAGATTCGACACATGAATCAGCTTCCCGGCCTGATCCGACACGGCCTTTGCCAATCCGGGATGGCCGTGCCCCAATGGGCATGCCGCCAAGCCGGCGATGAAATCAAGGTACGTGTTGCCCTCGCTGTCCCGCACCCGGCATCCCTTGCCCTCCACGAGCATGATCGGCGTGCGGCCGTACGTATTGAACACGTATTTTTGATTCATGACGATGAAATCCTCTGATCCCATCTTCGTATCCTTCCATGAGTTAAAACTGACCGGACGGCCGCAGGACGGCCCGACCGGTCGCAGATAAGGGCTTACAGCCCCGGTGCCTTCTCCCGCACGATCTCCGTTCCGATTCCCTGTTCCGTGAGGATCTCGAGCAGCAATGCGTGGGGCACCCTACCGTCGATGATGTGTGCCTTGGGCACTCCGCCTCGGATCGCGTTCAGGCAACACCGCAACTTGGGTATCATGCCTCCGGACGCGACTCCCGAGTTCATCAGTTCGGCCGCTTCGTCTTCGGAAATACTTGAGATCAGCTTTCCCTCCGAATCCAGAACTCCCGGCACGTCGGTCAAGAGTATGAACTTCTCGGCGTTCAGAGCGGCTGAAATGGCTCCAGCAGCGGTATCGGCATTGATGTTGTACGGTTTCTCTTCCGGGCCCGCGCCCACCGGCGCGATGACCGGCACGAACCGTTTTTCTTCGAGAGAGCTGATCAGTTCCGGATTGATCCTTTCGACCTCGCCGACCAGCCCCAGATCTTCATCGGTATCGGCAAGCCTTGCAGGCCGGGCCTTTCTTGCTCTAATCAGCCCTCCATCGCGGCCCGAGAGCCCCACTGCCTTGCCCCCGTGGTAGTTGATCATGGAAACCACGTCCTTGTTGACCTTGGCCACAAGAACCATTTCCACGACATCCATGGTCTCTTCATCCGTGACGCGCAATCCCTTCACAAAGCGGCTTTCCTTGCCGATTTTCTTCAGCAACGCTCCTATTTGAGGCCCCCCGCCGTGAACAACGATCGGATTGATTCCTATAAGGCTGATGAGCGCGACATCTTCGGCAAAGCCGTTCTTAAGCGCTTCATCAGTCATGGCACTCCCGCCGTACTTGATCACGATTCGTTTCCCCGTGAACT
This sequence comes from Pseudomonadota bacterium, assembly GCA_043806215.1. Taxonomy (GTDB): domain Bacteria; phylum Desulfobacterota; class Desulfomonilia; order Desulfomonilales; family Desulfomonilaceae; genus JAVHLK01. The sequence continues at coordinate 9,489 of JAZDHD010000371.1, forward strand.
TCCTGATGTATGGAAGAGCCTCGACGAGGATTTTCGCCCGCAGAGCGGGGGGAGTACCGGCGGAATTATTGGAGGAGGTCATATGGGACTCCACTTTATGTTCCTCTTTCAAGCCATTGATAAATTAGGGTAAAGCATCTCCGAAGTCAAGGTCAATCCGTGTCTCCCCGTGTTTTTGCCAAAAAGTGCGATCATAGCATGTTCGAGACACGGACTTCCAACACAATCTTGTGGAAAACGCGAGGACGTCTTCGGAGGCATCCATGACACCGTGGCATGCAATCGCTTCTACAACAGGATTATGTGGGGATATTGGACGAGCGGCTTTCATTTGAATCTGCATGTGGGCCCCCCCCTCGTGATTGAACCCTTGAATCCTGCGCATTTTTTCTCTTGACAATGAGACCGCGCAGCCGGTATAGATCGACGCTTGATCTGCGCCTTGTGCTTCCGCACCGGCCGGGAGACCCATGTGCTCTTTTGCGGCACGGAAAGGGGCTCCCGGTCAGTCATCGCACATGAGGCAGGCGCGTCTTGACTGGTCTGACAGAAACTTGAGGCAAGGACGGCCTTCCCGGCCGGGACTTTTCGGCGCACAACCGAGTCTTGCCGCCTTGAGCCAAATCGCCGGCATGTCTGATTCCCGGCGGTTATTCTGCGGTGGTCCGAACTGCATTGTTACGGTCTGCCCGGAGGAGTCCCGTCAATGATCGACAGCATCGTTCCCCCCGGACCTGATGGATTGAAGGAAAAGGACATACCTCCTTCTCTGGATTTACGAGCCGGGATCGCTCGTCTGCGACGCGAGAAGAATGCGGTCATACTGGCCCACTATTATCAGGACGGGATAATACAAGACTTGGCGGACTTTGTGGGGGATTCCCTGGACTTATCCCGGAAAGCGGCGGAAACCGAAGCCGACGTGATTGTATTCTGCGGTGTCCGGTTCATGGCGGAAACGGCCAAGATCCTTTCTCCCACACGCACCGTCGTTCTTCCCGATGCCGATGCCGGTTGCAGCCTTGAAGAATCCTGCAAGCCGGAGGATTTCCGCAAATTCAGGGAGTCGCATCCCGATCACACCGCGCTCACGTACATCAATTGTTCGGCAGAGGTGAAGGCACTGTCCGATGTGATTGTCACCTCGTCCAACGCGGAATCCATCGTTCGCGCATTGCCTGAGAACCGGCCGGTGCTGTTTGCTCCGGATCGCCATTTGGGCGGCTATATCAGTCGTAAGACCGGCCGCGATATGATCCTGTGGCCCGGCTCCTGTGTGGTCCATGAACAATTCTCGGAATCCGAGCTGGTGAAACTGAAACGCGACCATCCGGAGGCTCCGGTCGTCGCTCATCCCGAGTGCCCGGAGACCATCCTGGCTCATGCGGACCATGTCGGCTCCACCCGCTCTCTTCTGGATTTCGCCACAAAGGTGTCGGCCAATGAAATCATTGTGGTCACCGAGTCAAATCTCATACACGAGATGATGAAGGCCTCACCGCGAAAGAGATTCATCCCCGTGCCGGGCACGGCGAGCGGGAAGAATGGCGGGCTTCGCCCGCTGTGCCCCTTTATGGCCTTGAACACCTTGGAAAAGCTCTATCTTTGCCTTGTCAACGATGCTCCACGCGTCGATATGGCGGAATCGCTGATAAGGGCCGCGCACAAACCCCTTGAACGCATGCTGGAGATGTCATCTCCAGCGACCTGAAGGCAGAGCGATGGAAGGAGTCGGGAAATCATGGATTCCGGAGATCCATTCGTAAAGCGCCTCATTGAGGAAATCATCGCGGAAGACGTGGGCCTGGGAGACATCACTTCCCAGGCGATCATTCCGGAAGATGCCCACTTCCAAGGAATCATGTCGGCGCGTGAAGACATGGTGGTGGCCGGCCTGCCCATTGCCCTGGATGTCTTCCGGAAGCTGGCTCCCTCATGTGCATTGTACGCCGAGGTATCCGATGGCGACCGGATCGAGGCGGGAACCGTGTTGGCTCGGCTCAGCGGGCCGGCGAGGGGACTGTTGACTGCCGAGCGTACTGCTCTCAACCTTCTGCAGCACCTCTCTGGGATAAGCACTTTGACAAGAGCCTATGTGGACCGCATTGAAGGGACCGGAGTAGTTCTGCTGGACACACGCAAGACCATTCCCGGCCTCCGTGCCTTAGCCAAGTATGCCGCCCGCCTCGGCGGCGCACATAACCACCGCATGCGGTTGGATTCGGGGGTCTTGATCAAAGATAACCACATTGCGGTCTGCGGAGGAGTCAAGCAAGCGGTGGCAGGCGCCAAAACGGCCGGCCTCTCGCCCATAGAGATCGAGATAGACTCTCTCGATCAACTGAACGCAGCGGTGGAAGCTGGTGCGGATGTGGTGCTCCTGGACAATATGGATGTGCCTGATCTGATCCGCGCGGTCAAGATTGCAGCAGGCCGTGTCAGGACCGAGGCCTCCGGCGGCGTGAACCTGGAGACGGTACGCGATATAGCTGAAACCGGTGTTGATTGTATTTCCGTAGGAAGGATCACCCAATCTGCGCCGGCGGTCGATATTGGGCTCGACTGGACCGCGATCTGCTGAGAGTTCACCGCGAGGGAGAAAGAGTGTACCACGAAGGCACAAAGACACAAAGGGAACTGGTTCCATCTGAAAGAAGAATGAACAAAGTACTGCGTAGCGTTATAGTGCCACCCGTTGAAAATTGCGGGCATCCTTAACGGTTGATTGAATCACCATCCTCACCCCCAACCCCCTCTCCAAGTTTGGAGAGGGGGCTCTTGATTCCCCTTCCCCATGCTTGGGGAAGGGGTTAGGGGATGGGGAGAGAGGCTAAAGCCTGGGCTTAAGTCTCCCGCCAATTTCAAGGAGCGTGACTATAGTTCGGTCGCGTATTCTTCGACTTGGCACCAATGGCCGGGCAGCGACGCCGGGCCCGGGAAGAGTACCGGCACGGAGGGAGGCGTAGCTACCAAACGACGGGATCAATAGATCTGCCCTTTGTCTTCTTGGTGTCTTTGTGTCTTGGTGGTTAGATTTCTTCTCGTTCCTCGCTTCTCGGTGACTTTGTGGTTCGGTTTTCCAGATTTGAGAAACGTCACGGTGAACGACTGCCGATCGGTTGGTGTTCCCGAGATCTCACAGACTACAGGCAGGTGACAGATGGAAAACGCGTTGTCCTTTGACGTCCTGATCATCGGAAACGGCGCAGCGGGATTGACTCTCGCACTGGAGGTTGCACCTTATGCCCGCGTGGCCGTGCTGTCAAAGGGCTCCTGTCGGGACAGCAACACCTACCAGGCCCAGGGAGGCATAGCCGCGGTTCTGGACGACCGCGATTCCGTTGAATCGCACATCAGGGATACGCTGGAAGCCGGCGCGGGAATGTGCGACCCGGAAGCGGTGCGTTTTGTTGTCGAACGCGGCCGCGAGGCCATCCGGAAGCTTGTGGATCGTGGGGTAGATTTCAACCTCGAGAAAAGCCCGAACGGCACAACGATGTATCATCTGACACTGGAAGGCGGACACAGTCACCGCCGCGTCGTACACGCCGCCGACGCAACGGGGATGGCCGTGGCCACGGCATTGACAAATTGCGCGGATTCCCATCCCAATATCACACTCTTTGAAAATCAAATCGGGATCGACCTTATCCGGGAACGAGATCGTGACGGAAAGGCAGGCCGATGTATAGGAGCCTATGTTTTTAGCAAGGATTTGAAATGCGTTCGCACTTTCTTGGCTCGCGCGGTGGTCCTGGCCACAGGGGGATGCAGCAAGGTTTATCTCTACACCAGCAACCCGGACGGTGCCACCGGCGACGGCATCGTCATGGCCCGGCGAGCCGGCTGCCCTGTGGCCAACATGGAATTCACTCAGTTCCACCCGACTTGTTTGTTCCACCCCCAGGCCAAGTCCTTTCTCCTCACCGAGGCCCTACGCGGAGAGGGGGCAATTCTCCGCCTGTCGGACGGGACAAGGTTCATGACTCGATTCCATCCCAAAGCCGAACTGGCCCCACGCGACATCGTCGCCCGCGCTATCGACCACGAGATCAAACGATTGGGCGTGGACTGCGTTTACCTGGATATCAGCCACAAATCGGCAAGTTTTATCAACGAGCATTTTCCCACCGTGTCACTGCGATGCCGTGATTTCGGCTTTGACCTTGCCAAGGAACCGGTGCCGGTAGTGCCCGCGGCCCACTTCACGTGCGGCGGCGTAGTTACCGACCTCAATGGCCGGACAAATATCGAAAGTCTCTATGCTGTTGGAGAGGTCGCTTGCACAGGCCTGCACGGAGCCAATCGCATAGCCAGCAATTCTCTGCTGGAATGCCTGGTGATCGCGGGTTCGGCCGCGCAAACCATCGTGCAGGCTTTACCCGGTTCACCGCACCCGCACTCGGCACGGGAATGGGATGTGACCGGAATCACCGACTCCGACGAAGAGGTTGTGGTTTCACATAATTGGCACGAGTTGCGGCAGTTCATGTGGGATTATGTCGGCATCGTGCGGACTACCAAACGCTTGGAGCGGGCCAAACGCCGCGTAGAAATGCTGCAACAGGAAATCGGGGAGTATTACGGCCGGTTCCACCTGACTCCGGACCTCCTGGAACTCCGAAACCTCACCGCCGTGGCCGACCTGATCATCACTTCCGCACTCGCGCGCAAGGAAAGTCGAGGGCTCCATTACACCCTGGATTACCCTGACACGGATACAAGCCGCCCACCTCGGAATACCGTTCTGGAATTCCCGGGACCCCATGCCTATCTTGATTGAGCGTTTGTCGGACTTTTCGGGCCGGATTTCTCAGTGCTTCGTTTCCCAATACGATCGCACATTCTTAACCTCCTGAGATTGCCACGCCCTCCCAAAGCTTCCGGAGGAGATACTTTGGTAAAGTCCCTTCCATGAATCACGAGGGTCGAATCTCTCCACAGCTCGGCAGCGGGTTCCCAATAGTGCCTATCAAACTCGAACCCGTCAGCTCCGGCAATACGTTTTGATGAAAAGGTGCTAAGAAGAGCAGAGCAAAAAACTCCTGTTCCAAAGCCTGGATCGAGGAAAGACACCTCGGTCTCGGCTGGAAGGAGCCTCTCGGCATACCTCAAGACATCGAGAGCGAGGTCAAAAGGGGTTGCATACTGCCCAAGCCGGTTCCTTTCAGCGGCAGTCTCGCCGGCGTCCAATTCCGCCTGAACCCTTTGTCGCTCAGTTTCTCGAGTGATTGCATTCATTTTGTAAGCCGGCAATATCCGCCTTCCAGCGGTCGGGTTTGTCACGATTTACCGCCATGTATACCTTTCCACACGAGTAATGGACCAGCGTCATAGGGGGCTCCTGCATGGACCACAGCATTAGTCATACCAGAAAGCATCTGAATGTTAAAAGAGATTCGGCCGGTACTTTCGGAGAGAAGCATAGTGAGCGGAGTAAGTATCTACTGATACTACTTTGAAGTGCGGCCAACTCCATTCGCTATTTCCTGTAACTGACGAACGGGGTGCTCAGAGTGAGCACTTATTAGAGGATGGTCCTTCTTCAAGAAAAAGGACCTCCTGGAGAAGGCAACCATCATTTCGTTGCCGACGTAAGAAACCGGCTCGCGTAAAGCGTGCGTGAGTTCCGCGTCTTGACGTTTGCCGAGATCTCAATGGCTGTTGTCGGTGATTCTCTTCTTCACTGGGCGGGCCGCCAATCAAGACCAAGGCTCGGAGGCAGGACGTCCGACCGTTGAGGTGCACCCACAAGCTGTAACTGAATTCTTTTGACTATTCCCAGCGGTCTGGATATACACGGAAGCATCACCCACGGATTCCCGGCTGTCGGGGTTCTCACTATCACCGAAGGGGATTGTCCCATGACCAAGGCTGAACTCGTGTCCCGGATTGCAGAGAAGACCAACACGACGAAGAAGTCTGCCGACGCCGTCCTGAAGTGTCTCGTCGAGACATTACAGCAGGCCCTGAAGGATGAAGGACAGGTGCGCATTGACGGACTCGGCACCTTCAAAGTGGTCGAACGTAAGGCGCGCACCGGGGTGAACCCCGGGACGGGGGCAAAGCTGGACATCCCTGCATGCAAGGTACCTTCATTCAAGGCGGCCATGGCGCTCAGGGAAGCGGTGAGAGGGCCGGAGAACAAACCTTTCCCTGAACCGGCAAAGGTGTTCGCAAAGAAACCCGAAAAGAAAAAGAAATGAGAGTGCTGAGCCTGAGGGCTTGTGTACACCTCCGATGCCGAGTCGATCACCAAAGAAACGTGAGCCGACTCTCGTGTGACTCAACCGGCTCTTGATCTTCAAAGAGGAATGGCATTTCGGGGGCGGCGGATGCCGTTTTCCACGCTTAACCGCCATGTAGGGGGTGATCCTTCTCGGGCTTGTCGCACATCTCTGCCGGCGGCTTACCTGGATTCCCATGAGAGTCTCCCCGGAGCCCTTCAAAGAGACCTTCACGATTGTTTGTAGCGGTTTCCGCCATGGGAGTTCTTGAAAAGTTACGGTTGACATATGAAGGCTTCAGCCCCTTTAGAGGTCCGGACGAATGTCTTGAGGTTGGCTGTCCCCGGTCCCACCGCCGCTTTCCTGATCGGCCAAGTCCTTATGGCCGTACCCATGGGGATTGTTTTCGGCGTGCAGGGTGTAATGATAGCGGAGATGCTGCCGAGAGACGTTCGCTGCACCGTCTTCTCGGTTTCATACAGCCTGGCGATGGGCATGTTCGCCGGAACCGCTCCAATGGTGGCCGAGTGGATGCTGAAGAGAGAGGGTTGGGTTCTGGGACCTGCATTGTACATGGTTGGGTGGCTGGTGGTGGCGATTTACTGCATCGGCCGCAGCAGGGAGACTGCACACAAGGATCTCGATTGAGGCCCGCAATGGTCCGTGTGTTTGCCGCAGCTATCGGAGATGGTTCGGATCAACTCCTTTATGCGGAACTCGTGCCGCTTCTGAGCCCGCGAAAGAGAGAACGTGTAGAAAGCCTTGTCCACAGTGAGGACGTGGTGCGCACGCTGATGGGGGAGCGGCTGATACGCGGCATTATCAAACGGGAGATCGGGATCGAAGGCGCAGCCGTCCGGATGGAGATGAACGCTTACGGCAAGCCCTTCCTCGCCGGTTATCCGGCATTTCATTTCAATCTGTCCCACTCGGGTAAGTGGGTTGTCTGTGCCGTGGCCGGGAATCCGGTGGGAATCGATGTGGAGCGGATGGGGGAAGCCGATCATCAGACGGCCGCGTACTTCTTCTCCGCGGAGGAACGGGAGGACCTCTCGGCGAAGCCCGTAGCGGACCGGCAATCACACTTCCACCATATATGGGCTTTGAAAGAGAGCTTCTTGAAATGTACGGGCAAGGGGTTCTATATCGACCCGGTCTCGTTCACGATCAAGATCGAAGACGACGGGATCCGTTTGAGGACCCAAGCGTCGGCCATCGATGCCCGGTACTGTTTCAAGATCTTCGATCTTGACTGCGGCTATGCCTTGGCAGTTTGCAGCGAGGGCGAAGCCTTCGCAGCCGACGTTACACTGGTCTAACGGCCGGGTTGCGAGGATTGCCGCCGCCCTCATCGCAGCAGATGCCTTGCCAACCGCCGGGCGAGGGCCAAGATCGTGAGGATGGGCGGGAGCCCCGGCGCAAACGGCAGTACACTTCCGTCGCATACGAACAGGTTGCTCACCTCGGTCTGCAAATCGGTATTCACCAGTTGGCCGATGGCTGCGGTCCCTCCGTTATGCCCGCCATAGATCTTGTCCAGTTTGACAATGGACTCGTTGGAGGCACCCGCGTTCCGCAGAATGTCCCTGGCCGCGACCCCGCCCCGCTCGAATTTCTTCCGGTCCTCCTGCGTCACGCCCTTTGAGACGGTGCCGTCGGCAAAGACCTCGCCAACGGACTCATCACCGATCTTGACAAGAATCCCCATCCAATTGGCATTGAGGTAGAGACCGGCCTTGTCCCCGAAGTAATAGTGAAGCTTCTCCTTGTTGTTTACGTACACCGTGGAAAGGCTGATTCTGTGGCTTTGCGCCATATCCGTATAGACAAGCTGCATGGGCGGCTCAGCCGAAATGTCGATCTGCGGCGTTACTCCTGTCCAGATTTCACACAGATCGACAAAAAGCCCGCGCCCGGCTCGATGGAAGCCGGAGTTCCGCAAGATTACCGGCGTGTTAAGGCCGCCGGCCGCAAGAATGACCGTGTCGGCCGCAACCTGTTCCGTCCCTGTAAGACCGCTTAACTCAACCCCGGCGGCCCGGTTGTTTTCGATCAACACCCTTTCCACTCTGGTGTTGTAGACGATCTCCGCCCCGTGTGACAGGGCATCGCCAAGGAACTCCCCTGCGTTCCATTTCGCTCCGTTGGGGCAGCCGAGGCTGCACATGCCGCAGCCTACGCATTTTGTGGGATCAATGAATTTCGGCATCCGTTTCATGTGGATCCCCGAAGTGTTCAGGATTTCCAACAGCTTCAACGAACCGTTTCCGGAAAGCAGAGACTCGGAGATCGGCGCAATGGGAAGCTCGGCCTCCAGTTCACCGTATTCTCCCGCCAGGTCGATACCAAACCCGGCAAGGTCCTGTTCCAGCGCCCGGACCCCGTTGCCGTTGCAGAGCACCGTCGCCCCTCCGGCCCCAAAGGCCTGATACATGTCAATTCCCTCTTTCGACGTGGCGATGGAAAGAGGCAAAGGGAACGCATCCGGGCCTGCTTCCACGATCAGCACGCCGGCGCCCGCACGGCTCAGATCTCTCGCCACCGTCGCTCCGCCCGCGCCTGAGCCGACAACGACGATTTCATGCTTGTGCATTCCCATGCTCTTGCTCCTATTCTGCCGGCAGGAAGCCGGTGTTTTTCAAGTAGCTTATGAGAGTCCGTACATATGAGGCGTAGTCCCGGAGATAGGAAACGCCGAGCTTGTGGAGAGTTTCCTGTGTCGTCGACGCGTCCCGGGCCGCGGGAGCGTGACTCTCCGGGTCAATCAGGTCCTTCCTCTCCTTCAGATAAAACTCGCTCAACGGAAACAGGGCGTTGGTTTCGTCGATCTTCTCAAGACGCCTCAACCACTCATCGGCCCGCACCGAGTCGACATGAAAGCCGAGCTGCCTCAGTGCTTCGATGTACTCGCCCCAGCCCATCTCCAGTGGATTGTTCATGTTGAACGTGTTCGATCCCCTACTGCTCAGCGACAGCCGCACCATGGCTTCCGCCAGGGTGTCCACCGGCGTCATTTCGATGAACAGCGGCCAGTCGGGAGCGCACTGCATCTGTATGCATCCTTTCACTAACAGCAGTGCATGGTTCTTCTCGGGAGGGCAGATTCCCGTTACGCTGTGGCCGGTAATGTTTCCCGGACGGAAGATGTTAACGGGCAGGCCCTTTGCGGCATGGTGCAGCAGGATTCGCTCGGATGCCCACTTGGTGAGAACGTAGCCGTTGGAACTGATAGGCCGATCGCCGAGGTCCACCTCGACGGTACGTCCCTGCCCATCGCGACGGCTCGCCGCCGATAAGGTGGATACGAAATTGAAGACCTTGCGGCGACCGCGCACCGCTATCTTCATAAGCTCGACGGTGCTTTGAACATTCTCCAGGCGCAATGTGCCGTAATCGAACATATGGTGGACAAACGCGCCGCAGTGCCAGACATGGTCGATGGTGCCGGTCAACTCTTCCACAGTCTCGGCGGACAGACCCAGGGCCGGTTCCTTCATATCTCCCTTGAGCACTGTGATTCTCGGGCTTTCGGCCAGGTCCGGTCGCCCGTAGAAGCGCAGAGTCTTCCCGAGCTTCGCCTTCACCGCTTCCCGGTCCGTCCCCCGCACAATGCAGTGGACATGGGCACTTGTCAAAGAGAGGATCTGTTCCAGGAGGTGGATGCCCAGAAAACCCGTCGCGCCGGTAACTAGTACGTGCTCAGGATTGTCCGTGGGGGCTTCGGCGTTGGAGTCGCCAATGGGTATGTCCGCCTCAGCGTCCTTGAGGGCAAGGGCGACGTTATCTTCGTCGCCTCCGTCGGCCGCCGGGCCGGATTTGTCGATGAGCCCGGCCAACGCGGCGATGGTCGGCATGGAAAAGAGGCTCGCCATATTGATGTCCGCACCGAGTTCGTGCTTTACCCTGCCGAGCATGCGCACGGTGAGAAGGGAATTGCCGCCCAGGTCGAAGAAGCTTTCACGTATGCCCACCTTGCCGATCTGCAGGATGTCCTGCCATATAGCGGCCAGTGCCTGTTCGATTTCGTTTCGTGGAGCAACATATTCCTTGACCTCCCTCGGCAACAGGCCAAGGCTCGGGGGTGGAAGCTTGGTCCGGTCTATCTTCGCATTCCGGTTCAGCTCGAACCGGTCCATTTTGATGAACCCCGCAGGAACCATGTACTCGGGCAACTGAGTGGCGAGAAACGAGCGCAGGTCCGCCTGGGCAACGCCCGACGGATCGCCGGGGGCCCAGTAGGCGACCAGGTGTCCTTCCCATGGTATGACGACGCATTGACTGATGCCCGGATGCTTGACCAGGACCCTCTCCACCTCCTCCGGCTCAATTCTGAAGCCACGGATCTTCACCTGGAAGTCCGAGCGGCCGAGGAAATGAAGAGTGCCGTCGGGAAGCCATCTGGCCATGTCCCCGGTCCGGTACAGCCTCAAGTTCACACCCTGGTTTCGGTCCTCTTCCGTGGCGAACGGATTGGGGATGAACCGGTGCTCATTCAACTCCGGACGGTGGAGGTACCCATTGGCAACTCCATCGCCGCCGATATGGATCTCGCCGGGAACGCCGATGGGAACAAGACGAAGTTGCTCGTCAAGTACATACGTCTTATAGTTCAGGAGCGGCCGCCCGATGGGGATGATGTCGCTCTTGGCATATTTCTGCGTCAACTCGCAGACGACACTGTAGGTGGTGCATTCGGTCGGACCGTAGACGTTGATCAGCGCGGTCTCGTCCCGCTTGCATTTGAGCACGTTCCGCACAAAGTGAGGGTTGGCCGACTCCCCTCCGAAGTGGATGCAGCGGAGTCGCGTGAGCACCTCCACCTTGCTCTCGGCCAGGAGATTGAACAGGGCTGTCGTGAAGAATGAAGCCGTTACACCGTACTTCTCCATGATGCTCATCAGCCTGTCGGGATTCAGAACGTCATCGCTGTCGATGATTACCATCGTCGCCCCGGTGACCAGAGAGCCCCAGATCTCGAAGGTCGCCGCATCGAAGGCGTGATTGGAGATTTGCGAAATGACGTCGTTCCCCGAGTAGTGGAGCATCGATGCACTCATTACGAAGTTATGGACCGCCCTGTGGGATATGGCCACCCCCTTGGGCATACCTGTGGATCCGGACGTGTAAAGGACGTATGCCGTATCGGAGGAACCGACGATGTTTGGGAGGTCCTCTCGGAGATGATTGGCTTGCGAGGCCTCGTTCACATCGATGGCAATCACTGCCCGGTCGCCATTCCACAACCACGGCACTCTGTCCTTTACGGCCGTTTGTGTGAGAACCGCCTTGATGTCCGCGTCATGCAAGATGAATCTGAGGCGTTTTCCCGGGTACTCGGGCGGCACCGGCACATAGGCACCGCCGGCCTTAAGAATGGCCAGGGTGCCGACAATCATGTCGAACCCGCGGCCCACACATAGCCCCACGTACGTTCCCGGCCCGAGGGCTGCACCGGCCTTCTCTTGAAATGCTCGTCGCAATTGGCGGGCCAGAGCATCGGCGCGCCCGCTCAGATCCGAATATGACACGACCCGTCCGTTATGGACCACGGCCGGCTTGTGAGGGTGGCGGCTCACCTGCTCCTCAAACAGCTCGTGCAGTGTCTTCTCTCTGCGGTAATCCACTCGCTCGCCCTCGGAGATCTCCAGCAATTCTCGTACCTCGACATCGGACACCATTGTGACATCGCGCACACGCTGTTCAGGATTCACAATCATTTGGCGGAGAAGCGTGACATAGTGCCGCATCATCCGGTCGATGGTGTCGCGCTCGAAGATGTCGCTGTTGTATTCCCAGATGACGGTAAGGTCCTCCTCCTCCAGGTGAGCCGATCTTCCCAGGGCGGCGTGCTGCTCCGCCCGAGGGATGCAGATCACGTTCATGTCCGTCTTCGCCGTTTTGTTGTGCCTCTCCGTGATGGTTCCCTTGATCCCCGCAAAGTCGAGAATGGGGACGGCACTATCGTGGAAGGCGAAGATGACCTGGAACACGGGGTTGCGGCCGGGCTTGTTTCCGGCCCTCAATCCCTTGACGATGGACGGGAAAGGGGTGTCGTGATGCGCGGAATCGTCCAGAATGTTTTGCCGGGTCCGCGCGAGGAATTCAGCGAATGGAGGGTTGTCCGACAGATCGGAGTAGATCAGCACGGCGTTGACGAACATTCCCATCAATGATTCGGTCTCTTTCATGCAGCGGTTGGCGACGCCTGTTCCTACGAGAAATCTGTCCTGGTCCGAGTATCTCGACAGGAGAACGGCGAAGGCCGCATACATGGTCATGAACAGAGTGACGTTGTGTTGACTGCTAAACTCACGCAGGGACCGATAGAGATCTCGATCCAAATCAAAGCGGAACATGTCGCCGTGAAAGCTCTGCACCTCGGGCCGCGGATGATCCGTGCGGAGATTCAGCACGTGGGGGTAGTCACGGATCTTGTCGATCCAGTATCGCACCTTTTCATCCAGCCGCCGGCCGGTGAGCCTCTTCTTCTGCCAGAAGGCGTAGTCGGCGTACTGAATGGGAAGATTCTCCAGCGGTGAGTCGTGCCCCTCTGCAAACGCCTCATAAAGGGCCTTGAACTCACTCAGAAAGACCATTATCTCCCAGCCGTCATGAATGAGGTGGTGCTCGACATGCAGCAGGATCGAGTCCTCGTCTCCCAAACGATAGAGGCGCCATTTTACCAGGGGCAGTTTGGCGTAGTCGAAGGAGAGGTTTATCTCCCGGGCCATAAGCTCTTCCGCTGCTTCTTCCCTCCGAGCCTCCGGCAGGTCACGGAGGTCCACCTCGGGAATGGCCGCCTGCCACGGCTCGTGGACAACCTGCACCGGAGAGCCGTCTTGTTCCTCAAAGGTCGTCCTAAGGATCTCATGGCGTCGGATTTGTTCGTTCAGGCACCTCTCCAGGATTCCCTTGTCGAGCTTGCCCGCGAACCGCACGCTGAATTGGCAGTTATAGGCGCGGTTGTCCGGCGCAAGTTTGCTCAGAAACCAGACTTGCTCCTGCTGATAGGTGAGAGGAACCGGTTTGTCGCGAGGAGCCTTCGGTATGGCCACATCCTCGTCAGCGGCCACGGGCCTTCGGTCTGAAATGAGTCGAGTCATGCCGGCTACGGTGGGATACGCAAAAGCCTCCTTCAGATCCAGCATCACGCGCAGGCGACTGCGCACGGCCGCACAAATCTGAGCGACAATGAGGGAGTGGGCTCCGTAGGAGAAGATGCTCTCGTCGATGCCCATTTGACGCACATTAAGCGCCGACTTCACTATGTCGAGAACAGTGCTCTCCAACTCATTCCGAGGACCCGTGGGCTCCGGCGGGCCGGACCTTCCTCCGGCCGGCGGAGCCCCCTCTTCCGTTCCGAGTGCGAAGGGCATCGGAAGAGCCCCGCGGTCAATCTTTCCATTTATATTGAGGGGAAACACCTCCATCTCTACGAAGAATGATGGAATCATGTACACCGGCAGGGTCTTGACCAGGTAGGCGTTGAGCGCATGAGAGTCGAGGCTCCCTTTCCGCACGGGGATCACGTAGGCCACGACCCGCTTTTGGTGGGATTCGCCAAAGGTCGCCACGACGCAGTCTTTGACATCCGGATGCGTACGCAGCGTAGCCTCGATCTCGCCCAACTCGACCCGGAAGCCTCGGATCTTGATCTGGTGGTCCGTGCGCTCCATGTAAACAAGTTCCCCGGACTCGAGCCGCTTCACCATGTCGCCGGTTTTGTAAAGCCGCAGATTCTTGCCGCGCGCCCTCTGCTCCTCGGTGACGAAGGGGTTCCGGATAAACCGCTCGGCAGTCAACTCCGGACGGTTCAAGTACCCTCGCGCGACGCCGTCCCCACCTATGTACAGCTCGCCCACGGTCCCATCCGGTACCTGTTGGAGTCGATCGTCCAGGACATAGGCATACATCCTCGCCAGCGGCACGCCGATGGGGATCACCCGGGCTTCCCGATACTCGGAGGAAAGGGTGCGGCATGTACTGAAGGTGGTGCATTCCGTCGGCCCGTAGGCGTGGACGAGCATCAGTTCATCACTCTTCCTGTTCAGGATATTGTGGACCTTTGCCGCATTGGCCGCCTCTCCGCCGAAGATGGCGACTCTCAAGCCCACCAGGGCCTCGGCGTCTCCCTCGGCCAGGAGATTCATAAGGGCGGTAGTGAAAAACATCTGGGTCACGCCATGCTTACGTTGGACGGCAGCCAGCCTCTCGCTCAAGAGCAATTCATCCCGGTGGATAATGGCAAGACGAGCCCCGTTGAGCAGCGCTCCCCATATTTCATAGGTCGCGGCATCAAAGGAGATGCTCGCCGCCTGTCCCAAACAGTCGGATGGGCCGATGCTCACGTAGTTTTGGTTCCGCACGAGATTTATCACGCTGCGGTGTTCGACCATGACCCCCTTGGGCTTGCCGGTGGAACCGGAGGTGTAGATGATATAAGCGAGCGAGCGTGGTCCGCTGATGGAAACTGGGTTTTCCGGCGACTTCTTGGCAATCTGTTCCCACCCGCCGTCTAGAGAGATTATTCCGTCGTCGTGTTCATCCAGGAACAACAGTCTTTCCAGGAGCGCCTGTTCGGTGAGGACCAAAGGCGACTGTGCATCGTCCATCATTCCGCGCAGCCGGATCTCCGGATAGGCCGGATCAAGGGGCATGTAGGCCCCTCCGGCCTTGAGAATCCCCAGCAGGCCCACGACCATGTTCGGTCCCTGGTTGATGTAGATCCCGATCGGCGTGTCGGGAGCCATGTCCGTATTGTGCAGCAATTGGTAGGTATGACGGATCGTGTGGGCCACGCGGTTGGATCTCTCATTCAGATCCCCATACGTGAGCCGTTCCTCTCCCCATACTACCGCCGTCGCACCCGGGTCGGTTGCGGCAACGTCCTCGAACAGTCCATGGATAGTCTTATCCTCAGGGTAGTCCATCTGGGCCTCACGGGCTTTCATCTCGCCACTCCTTTTCGTAGTGGAGCTCCGGTTGTTCCACGAGAGCGTTCGTTCCGTCCATCAAGGTCGTCAAGTCCTTGCCGTCGTTTTTCAGAAGTTACCATCGTGTAATAGTCCGGCAACCTTGTCTCACAACCATGAAACAGGGGCACATCCATCGGGTGAACAACTGGTGCTTTCAACCGGCCTTTTTCCCCAACGCAGCGGCGGCGGCACCTCTCGATACCCGTTTGTGTCCGTACGCCAAGTAACTACAGTAGATGAAAGCTGCGAGAATGGTCACGGCTGCAAGGCCTGCCGGCCAGACTTCACCGATCCCGGGCACCGAAAGAAGACCGAACACAACCACGGCGCCGAAGAACAGGACCAGCCCTAAGACACGGTTCACGGTTCTTGCGACGTTTTCCGCGCCAATGCGGGACAATCGTTCCTTAAAAATGGATGCGATGATGTTCGTTGCCATAAACACGTAAGCGAAGACGAAGAAGTAATCGATGCGCGTCAAATAACTCACATTAGGCAGCGACTGTGCTTGGGAAAGATGTTCCACTATTGCACTGAGAAGGGCGGTGGAGGCAAGCGACATCCTTACCGAAAAGGAGCCTTGAACGGGGACAAGGAAGACGGAGTGAGAGACGCCGACGAGGATGAAGAGCGGCAAGAAGACTTTCAGGAAATAAGGCAAACTGAGCCGTTGTGCTTTCAGAGACACTCTGTAGACAGAGTATTCTTGACAACCCCCGCCGGATGCATCCTTCCCCAATGAGGATTCGAAGGGCTTTGTGCCGGAGAAGTGCTCGATGCCCACGAGCCTGTACCCCGAAGGCAAGACCTTCTTTGATGCCATGATCTCATCAATACTCCGCAAATGAGTTCCATCCGCCACGAACAACACTTCATCCACGCCCACTCTCGCCGCCGACAGATCAATCCGCAGCGTCTGGGTGTCAAATGGAAACTGTCTCAAATCATAGTCTGCCTTGAACTTGCTCCGCATCTCAAAAGATGAATACTTGGTCGGCGCCGTCCGGTTTCTTCCAAGGGATACGATTCCCTCGTTGCCTTCCAGGATCTGATTCCAGAAGAATTTGTGTTTCTGATTCCAGTGTATCTCCGACCTCCATTTGAACCATAGGAATCCCTGCATCTCAAACTCTTGAGAGTCCAGGTTAATATTGCTCACCTGCTCCACGTCGACTCCCGCATAGACCACCGCCGTCCTTTTCATTGGGACTCCGTCAATCTCGATGACCCTCGGTCGACTCTCCTCATCGGATCCCGGATCCGGCCATCGATTCGTTTCGGCAGGATCTCCACGGGCCGGAAGAAGCTGAGTGAATTCGGGAAGAAACAACCCTTCTTTGATTTGACTGAAGAGAACGGGCCGGCGCATAGCACCGTGTTTATCGAAGTAGAGCTGTCCGGAGATGCCGGCCAGTGCTTTTTCCATTGATTGAATCGACAAGAGGTAGTGCTGAACGGCCTCCCGCAGTTCCAGCGGAGTCTTCTTGCCGCGCCGGAGTCCGTCCATCAGGCCCCTTACAATCAAGTACGCCGCATCGTATGCGTAAACTGCGGACTGCCCGGGGTTCTCACGATAAAGCCGCCGAAACTCCCGGATAAACTCACTCGCCTTGAAGGGAGCCAGTTCGAAGAAGAAGGGGTTCGCCGCAATTATGCGCTTGGGAGCCTTGTCTTGCGGCAGTTTCTTTACCCCGTTGACGAATCTCGGATCGCTTAGATCATCCGGTCCCACGATCGGCACTCCGATGTTCAGCATTGTGAGTTCGCGGACGATTTCAACTGCGTGTTCTGCGTGTGCCAGGATTATTACGGCGTCGTATCCGTCTTGCACCTGCCGGACTCGCCCGGCTAATCGGCCCCTTGTGATCTCCTTTTCGGAAGCAAACGAAATATCTGCGACGACCCTTAGGCCGTTGGAGCCCGACTGCTTCAGAAAGCTGTCGTTGAGTCCGGTCATATAGTCGCCCCGGATCACCAGAACATGAGCGGCTTCGAGAATGTCTTTGACATAAGCCGAAATAAGGGCCCCCTGCCATTCGTCGGTGTAAATCATGCTGAACACCCAAGGAGAGTTTCGGGTGACGTCCGTCCCTGAAGAGGCGAGGGCAATGAGAGGTATCTTGTTGTCGTTATAGAACTTGTGGTCCACATGCTCGTCATCGGACGAAGGGTTTCCTATGAGAGCAACGGGATCAGCCGTTTTCACGAGGAATTGAGCTGCGCGCGCAGCCGCTTTC
Source organism: Pseudomonadota bacterium (assembly GCA_043806215.1). Lineage (GTDB taxonomy): Bacteria > Desulfobacterota > Desulfomonilia > Desulfomonilales > Desulfomonilaceae > JAVHLK01. Next base: position 26,928 of record JAZDHD010000371.1, read on the forward strand.
TCATGGGACCCGCCGCGAAAACTTGCCGCGGCATCGGAAGACACATTGCCGAGAACGACATTAGGAGCCGAGGTTCCGAATTCCTTGGCAAGCAGATGTTTCAGTTCTCCGTTGTAATGATTCAGAAACAGGTTCAGGCCCCGAACCACGGGGTCGTCTCCCGGCTTTCCGTTCGGCAACACAAGACCTATGGTATAGGTTTCCCGGGTGGACGGTGTTTCCGTCGCTCGAGAACACGAACCGAGGATCGCCGCCAGTGAGGCCAATAACAGTACCGCCGACGGAAGAATCCGGCAAGATCGATGGCTCATGGGGCGAAGCGGCCGGTTAGTATCAGTGTGTTGCATATTCGAATCTTGGTCTGTAAACGAATCCACGGAGCAAGGAGGTTCCGGATGGAACAGAACATACTGGAGGCCATTGAAGAATTCAACAGGATTATCCGGCCCTCTGTTTGAAGCGGGCTTCCGCCGGGGTAGAACCGACGCTCATGGCCTGAAGCTCTTGAAGACCGCGGCCTACAGTGGTTGTTCCGGCCTTATCCGGGCGGACATCGGAAACGTGCGTCAAGCCGGCGCGGAATAGATGGAATCACGGAAACGCATTTGATATACATTCAGTGTACGTCCGGGGAGTCGGACATGACCTCGATGCGGATAACCGGAGAAGTCCGGAGCACACGGGAGGTTCGCCATGCCGGGACGATTATCCGGTAAGACCGCCATTGTAACCGGTGGAACGAGAGGCATCGGAAGAGGGATATCACGGGTCTTCGCATCCGAAGGCGCACAAGTGGTCGTAGCCGGAAGAAACCGTGAAGCAGGCGCCCGCATCGTCTCGGAAATCCGGGAGGCGGGCGGCAGCGCGGTGTTCGTGAGCGCGGACGTCGCAGACGGCGAGCAGGTGTCGCTTCTGGTCGAGCAGACCGTGAACCTTTACGGAAAGGTCGATATTGCCTGCTGCAATGCGGGCATCTTCCCCTCGGCCTCCCTCGAGGAGATGACTGAAGAGGACTGGGACACGGTAAACGCGGTAAACCTCAAGGGGGCTTTCCTGGTCGTCCGGAGCTGTTTGCCTCACATGAAACGGAACGGGTACGGCAGGATCGTCCTGACGTCATCCATCACCGGGCCCTTGACCGGTTTCTCGGGATGGTCGCATTACGCCGCCACCAAGGCCGGCCTCCTTGGCTTCATGCGGTCCGCGGCATTGGAACTGGCCGGGCACAAGATTACCATCAATGCGGTTCTCCCCGGAAATATCATGACCGAGGGCCTCGACGACCTCGGCCCGGAGTACCTGCAGCGCATGGAAGAGGCAATCCCCTTGGGCAAACTCGGGGAACCGGAAGATGTGGCATATGCCATGCTCTATCTGGTGTCCGACGAGGCAAAATACGTCACGGGCCAAACACTGGTGGTCGACGGCGGGCAGACTCTTCCGGAGTCATTGTTGGCCTTCAGCCGGTAAGAGGACGGTGATGAGAATTCGGCTCATGCGATGCACGGCACTGTTCTTGGTAATCTTGCCTGCAATCCTCGCATTGCCCCCGGCCGTGGCTCAACCTCCCCTAAAAAAGGCCTCCTTCCTGCCCCAGTGGATCCCTCAGGCACAGTTTGCCGGATATTTCGTCGCCAAGGAAAAGGGATTCTACCGTGATGCCGGCATAGACCTGACGCTGCTCACGGGAGGCCCCGGCCATGCCCCCTTTGTCGGCCTAGCCGGCGGCAAAGTTACCTTTTGCACCGGGTGGTTATCGACCGCAATTACGAAACGGGCGGCCGGGATTTCTCTCGTGAACCTCGCTCAGATCGTTCAACGGTCGGCTCTGCTCCTGGTGGCAACCAAGAAGAGCGGGATCAATACACTCGCCGATCTCAACGGCAGAACAGTGGGCTGGTGGACCGGGGAGTTTCACGTTCCCCTGAGCGTCTTCCTCGGCAGGAACAACCTCAGGTTGAAGGTCATCCCGAACTACACTTCCATCACCATGTTCACCAAACACGCAGTGGATGCCATGGGGGCCATGTGGTACAACGAGTACCACTCGATACTAAACAGCGGCTACGATGCGGAAGAACTGACCGTGTTCAGACTGGGGGACTTGGGCGCGGATTTTCCCGAGGACGGCTTGTACTGTCTGCAGGAAACATTCGAAGCCGACCCGGAAATGTGCGCCGCTTTTGTGCAGGCGTCGTTGCGGGGGTGGCTTTATGCCTTCGATCACGGTGAGGAAGCCCTCAATATCGTGATGAAGTACGCAGGCGAGGCAAACACCGGAACCAACAGGGCACATCAGGGATGGATGCTCGCCGGGATGAAGGATCTGATCCTGCCCGAAGCAGACCGTGCCGCTGTGGGAGAACTCTCCCGCGAAGACTACATGACCGTCGGAAAAGCGCTCAAAAGCCTCTATCTTGTGGACCGCCTCCCGGATTACCGGGAGTTTTACCGGGGGCGGAAATGAGGCGACGGCTCCGCGACAGTATTGTCCGAAAGATGACCCTCCTCGTCATGGGCGGTGCATCGGTGGTGTTCGCACTGGTGGTGACGTACAATTATACCTATTCCCGGAATATCATTCTCCGGGAGGCGGAGAAGAACGCGCGCAATCTCACCCTATCCACGGCCAGGCGCATCGAACAGGAATTCCGGGCGGTGGAACATGCGCCGGCGGGCTTGGCCCGGTACCTGGAAATTCAGGAATGCCCCGACACGAAGACACTCAAGGAACTCATCCGCAGCCTTGTGGCCGACAATCCGGAAGTGTTCGGTTCGGGAATACCCTTCGCTCCCGGTGCCTGGAAATCGGACGTCCAGGCCTTCTGCCCGTACTATTACCGGGGCAAGGACGGGATCACGTATGAACAGATCGCGTCGCCCACCTACGACTACTTTCAACAGGATTACTATTACATCACCAAGCTTCTCAACGCTCCGGTCTGGACTGAACCGTATTACGACGAGGGAGGCGGAAACTGTCTCATGGTCAGCTATGCGGTTCCCCTGTACCGGGCGGGCACTCGGCCCGAACAGCGTGAATTCAGAGGGGTGGTTACCGCGGACGTCAATCTGGAGTGGTTGAGCAATCTGCTCAAATCCATAGAGGTTGCCAAGACCGGCTACTGCTTCATTGTATCCGATGCCGGCATCTTTGTGGCAACCCCGGACGAACCGCTGATCATGCGGGAGTCTCTGTTCAGCCTGGCCGAAGAACGGGGCAATCCCCGCCTGCGTGCCATCGGCCGGTCCATGATACGACGGAACTCGGGATTTGAGGACATCGGTTCAGCGCTTACGCAACAGGAGGCTTTCCTCGCCTTTGCCCGGATTCCTTCCACGGGATGGTCCCTTGGTGCGGTTTTTCCCAAGGCGGAGCTTCTTGCGGAGATTACCGCTTTGCACATGAGGACCGCGCTCTTGGCAGCGGGGGGAGTCACCCTGTTGCTCATGGTGAGCATCCTGGTCGCACGGTCGTTGGCACGGCCCCTCGTGCGGATGGCCGACGCCACCGGCAAAGTGGCCAAAGGCGACCTGGACATCGACCTGTCGGACATCCGCAGAACCGATGAGGTGGGCCAATTGGCCGACGGATTCACCCGCATGGTGGAGGGGCTCAAACAGAGAGATTTCATAAGAGACACCTTCGGCCGATACCTTACGAAGGAAGTCGTGCACCGACTCCTGGAATCCAAGGACGGGCTGAAACTCGGCGGCGAAGCCAGAGAAATCACCCTGATGATGTCGGATCTCAGGGGGTTCACGGCACTGACTTCCCATATGGCCCCCGAGCAGATCATCACGTTTCTCAACCGCTATCTCGCCAGTATGGTTGAAATACTCCTCGATCACATGGGTGTCATCGATGAGATCATCGGCGACGGCATCCTTGCCTTTTTCGGAGCTCCGGAACCGCTGGAAGACCACCCGGCGCGCGCAGTGGCTTGCGCTCTCAAGATGCAGGCTGCCATGGAACGGATCAACGAACTCAACGAAGCGGATGGGTTGGCGCATCTGGAGATGGGAGTGGCTGTTCACACCGGCACCGTGGTAGTCGGCAATATCGGTTCGGAGAGGCGGTCCAAGTATGGCGCAGTGGGATCCGACGTGAACTTCACCGGGCGGGTGGAGTCGTTTACCGTGGGCGGCCAGGTCCTGATAAGCGAAGCGACGTACGAGCGGGTCTCCGATCTTGTGGAGATCAAGCATGTGATCCGGGTGGAAATGAAGGGCGTTCCCGGTGAGGTCACGCTCTACGAAGTGACCGGCATCGGTGATCCGTTCAATGTGCGCTTGCCCGACAGGGACGATACCCCTCGGCCGCTTAAGGAAGCTCTCCTCGTCCGTGTGGACCGATTGGAACAGAAGGTTGTGGGCGATTCCCGGCTCGAAGCATCCTTGACGCACGCGTCCCTCACCACCGCGATCCTCTCGATCAAAGGTGAAATCGCACAATGGGAGAACCTCAGGCTGCGGGTGGCCGCCCCCGGCCATGAAGAGGACCAGGGCGAAATTTACGGCAAGGTCACGGCAATGGAGGACAAGGGCGACTTCCACGAAGCCGAGGTCCGCTTCACCTCCATGTCGCCCCAAGTGTACCGCCTCATCAGGCACGCGGCGGAGGGCCGGTAACGGCAAGCCGGTTCCGCAACAACCCCCGGCGGACGGCCATTGTCGGGAAAATTCAGTACCGTGGGAGAAAGAATAGTGAATTTGTTAAGGAAGATCGGAATGATATGTGCGCTGCTCATGGCGTTGGCGCCTGAATCAGCCTATCCCCAGAGCGTCACCTGCGACGAATGCCGCGACTTCGATAAGCAGAGGTCCCGGACTCAATTGGATCTCTCCCGGAAAGAGCGTCAGATGGAAAAGGCGTTCAAGAAGAAGGAGTTCCGCCAGGTCACCGACCTTCGCTCAGAGATCACGGAACTCAGACGGAAGCTGCTCCAGCTCAAGAGCAAAGAACAGGAGTGCAACGTTGCGTGCAGGCCCGACGTGGTGAAGGCAGCGAACTGCAGGAAGCTTGTCCGCGAAATCGTTGAATTGGACAAGGATGAACTCACTACGAAAGAGGACCGTGCGAAGATTGACGAAAAGTATAATGAACTGGAAACGTGCAACAGCGAGTTGAAGCAGCTGCAGAAGATTCACCGGAAGTGATTTAGTGTTCTATGGCACAAATACGGTCGCACATTTTAGTCTCGCAGCCGGCTCGGGTGCCGGCAACAACAAGATCCGGGCACGGAGGCCCGGGCTACGAAGGACTGTCATGAAGCCTTAGACCTGTTTCGTGGGGTCCCGCGGAACGCGGGATGCCCGTCATCTTCAAGGGCGGGCGTCCCTGCCCGCCGTCTCCCCGGCGTTGACC
>JAZDHD010000372.1:0-6666 GCA_043806215.1 Pseudomonadota bacterium
GGTATCGTCGACCACCACTTCCATTTCACCTTCAAGCACGTAGATGAACTCCTGGCCGTCGTGTGCCGAGGCTTCGTCCGATGCCGCAGGCTGAAGCGTCACAATGAACGGCTCCATGACCCGATCCCGCTTGTTTGGGGCCAAGGCTTCGTACTCGTACCCGTGGCTGTCCTCCTTGGCCTTGCCGAAGCGCGCGAAGCTCCGCCTTTGGCCGGCCCGTACGATGGTGAACGCCTCTTGACCGGCTGATATGACGTCGGACATCTTCAGCGACAAGGCCTTGCTCAGCTTGATCAGTTGTCCCAACGGCAGAAAGGTCTCTCCCGCCTCCAATCGTGCCAGGACATTTGACTCGATGCCCGTCTTGGCGGAAAGCTCCTCGATAGTGAAGCCCTGTTGTTCGCGGCCGGCTCGAATTCTCTGGCCGTGACTTACCGCCTCCTCCACCGCCGCGGATTCCTCGACCGCGGCCAACGCCTCAGGATCCGTAAGGAAATCGTGCCCTCCGTGGTCCCCGTATTCTTCGGCCGCTTCACGGAAAGACTCGTAGGAAGTCTCCTTCTTTTCTTCGCCCATATTCGATCCTTTCAACCTCTCTCGTGACGCGTCGACCCGCTCCGAGAGGTTCTCAACCGTTGACGCGCCTACATGGACCTTCCCGGAGCGCCTATGCTTCTGGCAATGACAATCCGTTGCACTTCCGACGTACCTTCACCGATGTCCAGGAGTTTCTGATTCCTGTAGTGACGCTCCACGGCATAATCCTTCATCAGACCGTACCCGCCGTGAATCTGGACCGCATGATTAGCCGCCCGGTAATAGGTTTCCGAGCACACCAGCTTGGCCATGGCTCCGTATTTGGGGATGAGCTTGTTGTTATCCATGAGCCAGCATGCCTTGTAAAGCAACAGCCTGGCCATCTCTATCTCGGTGGCCATGTCGGCCAGCTTGAACGCGTTGGCCTGAAAGGAACCGATGGGTCTGCCGAATTGTTTTCTCTTCTTGGAGTAGTCCAGGGCAAGGTCAAACGCTCCTTGGGCCCCCCCAAGTCCCATGGCCCCGATGGACAGACGGCCCCCGTCGAGGGTCTTGAGCATCTGATGAAACCCCTCACCCCTTCCTCCCAGAAGGTTCTCCTTGGGGACCCGGCAGTCCTGGAACGTAAGCTGGCCCGTATTGGACGCACGCCAACACATCTTGTTGTGCATCGTCTCGGTTATGAAGCCTTTGGTGCCGTTCTCCACGAGGATGCAGCTGATCTCGGGCTTTCCGGATTCGTGGGTGTCGGTGACGCATTGCACGACGCAGACCGCACTGATGTCGGTGGTGGAGTTCGTGATGAAGATCTTGCTCCCGTTTATCACCCACTCGTTGCCGTCGAGCACCGCGGAGGTCTGGGACGCACCGGCGTCGGAGCCCGCATCCGGTTCGGTCAGTCCGAAGGAGGCAAGGATCTTTCCCGCACACAAATCCGGCAACCATTTTCTCTTCTGTTCTTCGGTCCCGAAATAGTATATGGGCGCTATTCCGAGAGAATTCCCTGCGGCTATGGTCGCGGCCTGGGAACCGTCTATGCGGGCCACCTCTTCCACCGTGATGATGTAGTTGAGATATCCGACCTCGCTTCCGCCGTATTCCTCCGAGACGAAGGGACCAAAGAAGTCCAGAGCGCCCATCTTTCTTACCAAATCGTAAGAAAACTCTTCCTTGTCATCGAGATCCTGCGCAGTGGGACCAATCTCCTTTTCCGCGAATTCTCTGACCACCTTTCGGGTCAGTTCCGCATCCTTGGGAAGATCAAAGTTCAAGGACATTCTCAAAACCCCCTTATACCTGTGTAGATAGCGAAGAACAGAGCCTCGAGGCTAGTGGAAAGGAGCCGTAGCTTTCCCTCTCAGAGATCCTCACACCATTCATGGAAATTCCCCGGTGATATGGGTCACTGCCGGTCCATACAGAGCAAGCTTACAACATGAGATTCGGAATTCCAACCGGAAGATGCGGGTGCCGACATGGACCCGGCAACTCTCTTGACGCTCGGCCGTAAAAGCATCGGAGACGCCGTTGCGGGAAGCGTCATCCGTCACGACACGGATGGACCCGTACCCGGCATGCTTGTTCGGACGGTCTCAATGCACGGGGGCATCGCACGTCGCACCGAACTCGCCGGTCTCCGCGAAACTCTCCCCGGCGTGGTTCATCCATTTTCCGCAACCTGAATCACGCCGAAAAGAGATAAGTACGCTTCGGCGCTGTTTGAATTGAATACCAGATCGGGACTTTCTTTGTCAAGCCGGATAAATCTTCAAAAACATGACCGTGAGCCGATTTCAGCGTGCGGATTTGTGCTATAGTCCATCACCGGACGGCACGCCGTCGCCTGCAAACGGGAGGAAAACCATGGCAAACCTGGTAGTGGACGAACACGACGCGAGGTTCGTCCTGTACGAACAACTCAAGATCGAGGAACTCGTTCAGGCGGAGAGATATTCCGAATACTCACGCGAGATGTGCGACATGTTCTTGGACGCGGCCCAGAAGCTGGCCGAGAACGAACTGTGGCCCACCCGCACTATAGGCGACATTGAGGGGGTGCAGCTTCGAAACGGCTCGGCTGAGGCGCCCAAGTCCTTTCATCGTGTGTATCGGTATTACTGCGAAGGCGGCTGGATGTCCGTCTCCGCCGCACCGGACCACGGGGGCCAGGGAAGCCCAATCGCACTGGTTTGTGCCGCAATGGAGATGTTTGCCGCCGCCAACCTCGCTTTCATGACGTACCCGGTGCTCACCACCGGTGCCGCACGGCTGATCCTGAACTGCGGCTCCGTCGAGCAACGCCGCACCTACATGGACAAGATGTACGCCGGAGAATGGGGCGGCACCATGTGCCTGACCGAGCCCCAGGCCGGAAGCGATGTGGGGGCCCTCCGTACCAAAGCCGCACGAAATCCCGACGGGACCTTTTCCATCACGGGCAACAAGATTTTCATTACTTCCGGCGATCACGACCTGACCGAAAACATCGTACACCTGGTCCTTGCCCGCATTGAAGGATCACCTCCCGGAACCAAGGGCATCAGCATCTTTATCGTACCCAAGAAGCGGTTGCAGGACGGAACCCTTGCGGACAACGACATCACCACGGTTTCCGTTGAGAAGAAACTGGGCTTGCACGGCTCCGCGACCTGTGCGCTCAATTTCGGGGAGAAGAACGACTGCATCGGGTACCTGCTCGGGGAGGAAAACGGCGGCATGAGAATCATGTTCAACATGATGAACGAGGCTCGGCTCGCTGTGGGACTCCAGGGACTTGCCCAGGCCTCCGGCGCGTACATGCATGCCGTGAGATACGCGAACGAGCGGATTCAGGGACCGGAGTTCACCGCCATGCGGGATCCGTCCGCGCCGAAGATCCCCATTATCGAACATCCGGATGTGCGTCGAATGCTCTTGTGGATGAAGAGCGTAACCGAAGGAATCCGAGGCTTGCTCTACTTCGCGGGATACTGTCACGACCGGTCGGTGATCGCGGAGGATGGAGGTGAGGTCTCCAAGTATACTGGGCTGCTGGAACTGCTCATCCCAATCTGCAAGGCTTGGAGCACGGACATGGGCTTCAGAGTCGTCGAAACCGCGGTGCAGGTTTACGGCGGGTACGGGTTCTGCTCCGAGTATCCGGTGGAGCAGTTCCTACGGGACATCAAGATCACCTCGATTTACGAGGGGACCAACGGCATACAGGCCCTCGATCTGATCGGCCGTAAGCTCCCATACAAGCAGGGGGAGTTGTTCAGAGCTTTTGTCGCGGAAACGGACACGGCTCTCGACAACGCTCGAAAGAGCCCTCGCCTTGAAAAGACGGCGGACGCGTTCGAGCGGGCCCGCACCCAACTGGTTCGCGTGACCACTGATTTTGCCGTGAAGGCCGTGAGCGGTGAGTTCCTCGTCCCGGTTCTTCATGCAACACCGTACCTGGAACTCTTCGGCGACGTTGCCGTGGGCTGGATTCTGCTTTGGCAGGCCGAGATCGCCGACCAGAGGCTCAACGAGATCTTTTCGGAGCTCGACGCCGATACGGAGGAGAAGCGTTCCGAAGCCCTCCGGAACAACAAGTCCGCCGCGTTCTACACCGGCAAAATCGCGTCGGCCCAGTTCTTTGCCAATACCATTCTCTCATTGGCCGGCGGTAAAGCCGAGGCCATTCTGAGCGGTGAACGTTCGGCGGTGGATATCCCCAAGGAAGCGTTTCCGATCCGGTGAGGGGGGAAACCGCCCGCTGTCTGCGATTTCCCGGTCATAATCGGTGGGGCAGGCTTTTCCATCCCGGAGCCTGGGAATGCCGTTCGTCCGGGCTCTGCCCGGTCTTTGCTCCGGAAGTCCCCCCCTAGACGGACTTTCATGATCCGTTTACGACCGGCCCGTCATGGCGGTTCGCCGGGGAGACGGTGCCGTATTCTTGATTACACGCGGTAGCGTCCCGGCTGCCGGGCGATACCCCCCTCAGTCCCCCCGTCAACGGGGGGAGGCAAGATTACCGGCAGAGAGGCCGGCAAGACAGAGACGGCGCACGTTAATGTGTCACCGTATCTACGCCACGGAGCAATAAGCCCCTTCACTCGACCGGATGTTTCACTGCGGTCCGGACCACGGCTTTCGACCGAAAACGGGACCTTTCCTTTTTCACCGTATTGTCCTATTCTTTGCTCCATGCCTGGAGGACGCCGCGGTTCCGAAGAAGACAATGCCGGCAGCAAGCGTCATCATACCTACGTACAACAGGGCCCATGTGCTGGGAAGAGCGATTGGATCGGTCCTGGCACAGAGTTATCGTGATTTTGAACTGATCGTGGTGGATGACGGCTCCACGGACGACACCGCTGCGCTGCCGGCATGCCGAGACGAAAGGGTGACGCTCGTCCGGCAGGACAATCGAGGCGTTTCCGCGGCCCGAAACACGGGCATCAGGCATTCCCGCGGCCGCCTCACGGCGTTTCTGGATTCGGACGACGAGTGGCTGCCGGACAAGCTGGCACGGCAGGTCGGCCGACCGGAATCGGAGCAACCGGATTTCATCTGTCACACGGATGAGATCTGGCTTCGGGACGGGAAAACCGTCCCTCAGAAGAGGATTCACCGTAAACAGGGCGGACGCTTCTTTGAACGCTCGCTGCAACGATGTCTCATCAGCCCTTCGTCGGTCATGCTTTCCCGATCCCTGCTGGACCGGATCGGGTGGTTTGACGAGGATCTACCCGCTGCGGAAGATTACGACCTGTGGCTGCGCATCACCGCGTTCCACGAGGTCGACTTCGTTGCCGAGCCCTTGGTGGTCAAACACGGCGGCGGCGACGATCAGTTGTCCCGGGTAATTCCCGCCATCGACCGGTACAGGATTCAAGCCATCCGGAAGATTCTGAGGAACCCGGCCCTTCCGGAACCTTGCCGCGAAAACGCGGTACGCGAGGTCATCCGAAGAGCCCGGATTGTTGCAGCCGGCTGCATGAAAAGAGGAAAAGAACAGGAGGCCGAGGTTTACCTTGAATTGGCTCGATCATACGAGGCTTCACGTCGTGGAGCCCCATGAAGTCAACTTCAGTAACGACGCGTTCCGCATACCGAACTACTCCGATTCCACTGCCCTGAGGGAATCCATCAGGCGCATGGGGATTCTGAACCGCCCCGTGGTGCAGGAGCATGCGTCCGACGGCATCGTTACGGTCTTGGGACGCAGACGGCTGCAGGCCGCCGTGGATCTCGGGGTTCGCGAGGTCCAAGTGCTCGTTGTGTCCGCGGACATGCCCGTGTCGGACGGTTTCATTCTTGCCTTCATGGACAACGCCGCGCATCGGAGCTTTGATGCAGCCTCTACCGCGGTAATCGTGAAGCGCCTGCTCGGTCTATTTCCCATCGAAACGGTTGCCCGTGAGTACCTTCCCGTCCTCGGAGTGCCGCCCATCGGCCCGCGCCTGGAACGGCTAAGACGGCTGGGCGGCCTCGAGGAACGGGCGCTGAAGCTGCTGGCACTAGGGCGCATTTCCGAGAAGACCGCGGTGGTCTTGACGCAGATGGACCCAAGGAACCGGTCGTTGCTCCTGGACGTGCTGGACAATCTTGGCATGAATGCAAACAAGAATGCGGAAATCGTGGAGTATTTGTTCGATCTTTCGATCTGCGAGGGCAGAGAACTGTCCGGGCTCATCCAAGACGGTCCATTCCGGGAGGTGCTTGCCGACCGCGACGTCCCGGCCCCGGAACGGGCCCGGCGATTCAGGGATCTCGTCAGGGCACGAAAATTCCCGGAGCTTGTGGAGAAGGAAAGAGAATTCCGTGAATGGTACGCCGGACTCCCACTTGCGCCGGGCACCACCGTCCGACCGGCGCAGTCTTTTGAGAACGGCGAGTGCACAATAGAGATCAGGGTCTCGGATCGAGCCGCAGCTGGAGGTGTCGTCGAGGCACTAAGTGCTCGGTTTCCCAAATAGGGTCGCACATTTTCGTCTCGCTGCCGGCTCGGGTGCCGGCAAGAACAAGATCCGGGCACGGAGGCCCGGGCTACGAAGGACTGTCATGAAGCCTTAGACCTGTTTCGTGGGGTCCCGCGGAACGCGGGATGCCCGTCATCTTCAAGGGCGGGCGTCCCTGCCCGCCGTCTCCCCGGCGTTGACC
>JAZDHD010000373.1:0-5575 GCA_043806215.1 Pseudomonadota bacterium
ACCGTTGAGTATCCCACCAATCCATTGTGACCTTTTGCCAAGCGGCCGCCAAGAGATCACCGCTCGGTCGAGCCGTCAGGTAGGAAATGATGGAAGTCTCAATGTAGACAGATTTCGTATCCGTTGGCATCCTTTTCGCATATTCCATTCAACGTACTTCCGGGCTTCAGATTCTCGGAAATCCCTTTTCTCAAACTGGCCGATGATCTGGTTGATGTCAAGGGGATGTCTCATCTTGTTGAGGTCGTCTTGCCGGACCCGGGCCTGCCGAGCAGAAGAACATGGTCTTTGGCGTACGTGCTCAACGCTTCCAGTGCAGGGAGCCGGATCTTGGAAGCCTTCCTCGTAGACAGGTCTCTATCCGGGGGGCGGTCAGGATCGCGATCCCGTCCCGATGACGGTGTGGGAGGTTCCGAGGTGCTGCGCTCTTGAAACAAGCTCAGGAAGCGTTCGAACATGCCCGCAGGAATGCACTTGCTTCCTACATCGGTGGGGACATACCTGCAAAGTGCTTCCTGAAGCTCGGGGTCATTGAGCACTGCTTGCAGGTAGGAAACCGCCCAGGGTTCCACGGAACCGACCTCCCTCCTCATGATACGTTGCCGCACTCCACCGCACCCCAACGAGAGTGGGACTCCAGCCGTGGATTATTACAGAAACAAGCCATGCCTGTCATGGAAAATCGTGAGGGTGCGGGTGACCATTCAGTCACGCAGGGGCGCAAGCTTTTCCGTTGTCACAGCGGAGCCTTTGGGAAATCGAGGGAGATCAAGCAACATAACAGAGTGTTTCGCGGGTGTGCCCGCGCTGTTCATCAGGAACAGTGTTGTGTGTCCCCCGATTTCGATTTTCCAATTTGAAAAACAATTTTATGTCTCCCGATTTTCTACATTCGCGACGAGTTGCGCATGTTGACGGGCTTCCCGGCCTGAGCCCGCTTGTAGCCTATGCATTCATTGCGGACCTGGAAGGCCGGAGAAAGCATGCAACAAGTGTGTGCTTGACTATCAGTGATGCGGGTCTTGTCAGAGAAATTACCCTTCGACCAAGGAAAAACGGAGATTTGGTCGAGCAGTCGGTAGGGCTGACGTTCCATTTGCTTTTGGCGGCTGGCTGCTCCTCTGCGGCGACTACTTGTCAACCACCAACCTGGATCAACCAAGAACAGTATCTATCTTACTGGCTGATGCAACGATGTCAACGTGGTCAACTTCGAGGTATTCTTTTGAGATGCAGCATTTCTTAAATTTCTTACCGCTATTACAATAGCAAGGTTCATTCCTGCCAAGTTTTACATAATTGGGATTTACTTTAAGCTTCTTGGAGAATCGCAGTTCTCCAAACTCGAAGATATGCAGTCTACCTGATTTCATCAAATCAGCGAGATAGCGAACGTGATTGAACTGTTGGCCAGTATCCTCGTATTGCGGAACGCACCGCTTATCTCTTGGATTGGAAACGAGTGCGGCATGGCTCACCTCTACTATGTTCGTAGCCACCGCTTGGGCCATTTTGCCCCCATAGATTTCACCGCAAAAGTGAGGACATTCGAGAGAGTCAATATCCAAGCCGCAAATACTGCATTGAAATTTTTCCACTGTAAATGCCAGGCTCACAAAAACACCATATGGGTAAAGTTTCGCTAGTTCCAAAAGCTGATTTTCAAAGAATTCTACATTAATGGAAGAAAACCTCTTAATGAGACGCAAGAGATCAAGTGCGTCCTGCAAAGAGTACCATGAAGAGGAGAACTTATGATCTATCAATCGCTCCCAAAGCTGGGAATAGGAATGCAAGAAGTCCACGACCCTGTGTATTACGAAAAAATCATTAAGAATTGTGTCTTCTTGCTGTGAATTGCTCTGTTCGTCGAGGACCTTCTTTTTGATGCAGTCAATCTTATACGCGCATTCATCAAACACCATGGAGTTCAGCGAAGTCAGAGCGTCTCTGGCGTCGTTCACAAGAATGCCAAGAAAGCCACATACTTTCTCTGTTTGTAAAGCCTTAGTCATTTAGAAGTTTATTTATGTTGATTTTTGTGATTATTTTACTAAGGGCATCTATGTCTCCCTCAAACTCAACTTTCTTTGTAACACCTGCAAGCTCGTCTTGATATACCGCACTGAAATGTACCCTCGGTTTTTCGCCCTTTAAGGCACCTTTAATCTTATCGTACAAGTAGCTAGCGACGATATTTAGATAAATTGGAAGCGTGACGTCGCTCGCGAGGAAAACGAGCGGAAGCCAATAATCACCAGATTGTAGGACCAGCTTTCTGTTGACCTTTTCTACTTCGATATTGATCTCGGGCTTGCTTTTTCTGATCCATTTCTCGAAATCACCAGCTTCTGAATATAACACGCGTTCATTACAGCCGGGATATTCTAACGAAATTATTTTGAGACCGGTTGGATCGGTATCGACATAATCCCTGAAATCAGAATCCTCACTAATGGAGTGAATTTCGAAAAGGTCTTTAGGTTCTATTGAAAACACGTAAGTTCCTCCTGTTTAACCATGGCCCGAGTCAACGGCGACCGGCATGCCAAAGGTAAGCCGACAGAGAAAGCTTAGTTTGCATGATCAAGTGCGTTAATAGCTATACCCCTAACCTCTCTCGACCACGCGATTGCGAATTGGCGCCAATATCAATAACTCATAAACACTTGCGCTATTGGTTGGCCGTCAATTTCGGCATATCCTCTTGGCGGCCCCCAAAACGTACCAAGTAGAATTGAAAGCGGCACATAGGTGATGTTGCAGAACATATGGTGTAGGGACTCGAACGTGGAAGCATTAGGATTGTCCCGGCGAACATCATTGTGCTCGATATGGAAACGGTTCGCCTGATCCGGTCCGACGAGAGCGTCCATCACGATCTCGGACACGCTTTGAAACAGCTGAATAACGAGTTCTGCACGCTGAGAATCACGACCGGGTAGTCGGTTCTCGACCCCCAAGAAACGGTTTCCGCCAGCATCGCCTATTTGGTCGTAGGTAAGGCAACCAGAACTCGCATACCCGTGCTGTGCGACAAGGTCATTGAGCCTGGCTTCAAAAGCCGCCTGATGCGCATCCGCGACTTCGTAACGGAATCTTAAACTCCTGTGGACCGGCTGATTCGGATTTCCTTCCGGTAAAGCCTGTTTGAACTCGTCCGGAATTGCGTCGAAATCGCAGTCTCCGCGATCATCTCCCTGCGTGCCGATCGCGCAGCCATAGCGAGAGAACCAAAACCAGCGCAAACGTCCGGAGAAATCTGCGACGAGAGGTCGAAATACGCGTCCGATGAGCGTCTCGGCCCAGTCGATCCCTTCTGTGTGGTCGACGAATATTCGACTCTGTCTGATAGCCACTGGTCCTCCTTGTCCTTAGGATGCTTGTCCAAGCAGTTTTCTGTGAGGGGCTTTTCGAGGCCCTGGATTCCGTGCCCAAACAAAAACAGGAAAGCCGGATCATCCCAGCTTCCCTCAAATCCCATGCTTTTTGTGGCGGGATCGACGAGACTCGAACCCGCAACTTCCGGCGTGACGGGGAATCCTGATACCTTGACAACTCTGTGCTCCGGCCATTATCCCCAATGATGTCAACAGACCTTGTTACAACTCGTACGGTAGGATACATCATTTTCCAAAGAAAGGGTAACAAAATGGAAACAGGATTCCGTATTTCTCTATGTGCAGAACTGAAGCCATCTTCTCAGGTGTTCCAACGAGCCTGCTCTGGGGGAATTCCGGCTGCGCCATACTCCATTCCGCTTGGATCTTCTTTCGCGTCCGGCCTTCGGCCCATCCAATACTCTGGAGATCTCGATTTCGAGCCGCGTCATGAAATCATCACTCCCCCGCATGGGATTTGAGACGGCCTTGCCGGCGATGCCCTGTCCATCCCTCGCGATAACCCGCGTGCCGTGTGAAACGGCAATGGGCTTCTCCCACCGCTCTTGCCAAACCGTCCTTGGAGTCAGGAACCTCCACCAAATCTACAAAGACGTGGCAATCCACATGCAAAGAAAGTCGGGTGCCCGCGGCTGCTTCGCTGGATAACATGATGACGGAGTCCCGAAGCCCCCATTCGTGCAAGCCGACCCATGACGGTAACATAGACGACCACACGCGTTTGTCGGGAATGAGGTATGGTGTACCCGGAATTCCGGCATCAATTCTGAGCGATTTTCTGGCCACGGGAATAGACTTGTCGTCTGACGACCGCGAGCCAATACTATCTTGCGGTTGCACCGCTGTGCCTGGCATTTATCGTGCAGTGTCCTTCTTCCGCAGTCGGCTTGTCTTGTAATCCAGCTCATAGAGGTAATTCATGAGATCCTCGATGACTTCTATGGCAAGTCGGAGGGTGTCTCGCTCCGGTGCGGCAAGTTCATGGACAGCCTGGTTACCCATGAAGCGGAACCCATGAAGATTCTGAACGATGTTCTGGGGAAGAATGGATCCAAGACCGTCAATCTTCTTCTCTAGCCCCCGGCCCGATATTTCCTTGTCTTGGCAGATGCCCTCTATCAGGGCTCGAAGTCCTGCGGCGCACAGCAAGGATAACTGGTGATTGTAGGCACTGACGACCTCGCTGTACATGGCGGCCAGCGCTCTCGGCAGTTGTCGGAAGATTTTCGGCATTAAGTCTTGGCTCGCGCGCTCCGGGTGGTAGCTGTAGTCGTAGACCTGGTTCTCTCCGTCAAACATACCACCCGCCGTCCATCCTACCTCAAGCGTACCAGTGTCGCATCCTGCACAAGTCCAAAGACTGTAGGTGACTTCTTCCTCCCAACAACCGTCATCATCCCTGTAGGTTCGACTGTGAAAACCTCGCAGCAGGTGGTTCGTTTCGTTCTTGCACTCGTTGCAGTAGATTCGTTTGCTCTTGAACCCTTCACTTGTGGCTTCAGCCATGTCTCGTCCTTACGAAGGAGTGGGAATTCGGGGGACCGCTGCGCGTCCGACGAGCCTATAGAGCCTACTATGAGAGAGTGGCCCTCTCTGTCAACAAGATCAGTGTTGTGTCCCCCCGATTCTGTCCACCATTCCTAGCCGCTAAGAATCTCGGTCAAACTGCTCCACTCCGGGAGCAATTCGAGTGCCCGTTCCGGATTGGCAATGATCCAGTCGCGCAGTGATGCACGAAAAGCTCCCGGATTATCGACGCCTTTGGTACCGAGCCATTCAGCTATCCCGGCCAGAATGTCCTTGCCCGAGAACCAGAGCAGGACGTTCGACACCTCGGCGACGAAAGCATCGTCGAAAGAGAATTCAACTGCTGCAACGCCTTTGAAATTCCTGACTGCTACTCTTGTCAGCTTCATGAAGACCCCGCAAAATTCCGCACCGTGCTTCCTTTTCCATTGGGGGCCCTTCGACGGCTCTGAGTCCCACCCAAAACAACAAAAGGGAAGCCTGATCTTTGGGCTTCCCTGAAATACAGGCTGTTATGTGGCGGGGACGACGAGACTTGAACTCGCGACCTCCGCTGTGACAGGCCGTCAACCCCGTCAATCATATCAACCACATGCCTCGATACTTCAGTCATTTCAATCCTCGTCAGTCCGTTTCGGTCCCTCACG
>JAZDHD010000374.1:0-10465 GCA_043806215.1 Pseudomonadota bacterium
ATGGGCCGGGTAACGTACGAGGGCCGGTTGGGCGAATTCCTCCCGCTCATCCGTTTTTGCGAAACGGTCCACCTGGGAAAGGCCACGACGTTCGGGTTGGGAAAGATACGCGTTGTGGAGGAAAGCGCGGGGGGATAGGAGGAGACCAAAGCCCTATCCCGGTCCCGGGCTTCAGCTGGAGAGGAGGTTCTCAAGTGAACAATCTGTTAAAGCGCTATTACAAACGTAAGGCCATTCATCTCGACTGCAGGATCGTCACACCAATGTTTCTCGGAAACGCGGATCAACAGGCAGAATGGCGCGCTGCTCCATTTAAGGGTTTGCTGAGATATTGGTGGCGGGTGACACAGTACGACCTCGGCCAACCAGGGAAGAATGGGGTTCTCAAGCTCTTGGAAGCGGAGTCCCGCCTTTTTGGTTTTGCGGGCGTATCCGGCTCTTCCGAGGGGGGAAAGAGTTGTGTCGGCGTGGCGGTATCCGGCAACGGCAAGCCTGTCAAAAATAAGATGCCGTCTCTCGATCCAATCCGTCACCCGGAGACCAACAATCCAGATGTCAACCCTCTCCTTTATCTGGCCAACATGGGACTTATGAAGCCCGGCGGAGAGGTATTGCACAGCTACTTTCTCCCCGGCTCTGATTTCTCATGGACGATCAGCCTGCCCGCTGAAGACGCTGCACAGATAAAGGCAACGTTGGCTCTCATCCGAGCATTTGGGGCTATTGGAGGTCGTTGTCGTAACGGGTGGGGCAGCTTTCAGATCGCACGAATGGAAGGCATCAACATGGATGAGGCAGAGACGGTGAGAGTACTCGACTCACTAACACGCGAATGGACCGACGGGTTGGACAGGGACTATCCCAACTGCCTTGGCAGAGACCGCGACGGTCCACTGCTGTGGAAGACCCCGACCGCGGACACTGCCGGTGATGTAATGCGTGCCTTGGCCGACACGTATGTCGGGGTACGATCACGAGATCTTGGTCCCGGGCTTGGACGACTTGATCCGGGCGGTCCCGATTTCCCAAGCGAACGCCACTTGCTCGGGTTTCCGCTCACACATCATCCGGCGAGACAACAGGCTAAGTGGGGCAACAGCGCAAGACACGCGTCTCCATTGCGTTTCATCGTGCGACGAAAGGACCATGGATATACCGGGTTCATTCTCCACTTGCCCCATATGCACAGCTCACAGATGGAGCTACCCGAGGTAAACCAGACCAAGGTGTGGGAGAAGGTCCACGCCAAGTTGGATCGCCTTCTTAAACGTGCCGAATACGGGGAGTGCCTATGAAAACACATGACTTCAGAAACGATTCGGACTACTGGGACCACAAGCTGGCCAATTACCTGCACGACCCGCCGGACAAGTCTCTCCGGATTCCAGGCCACGAAGAGAGAAGCCGAACCCTTCTTCAAGCCCTCGGGGAATTGCCTGCTCCAGATAAGTATGAATATCAACGGGCTGACGTGATAGCGGCGGGCATGGATCGTGCGCACTTACCCGGGTACAGCGCCGATGAAACCAGAAGCGGCGCAGTGAACTTCCTGAAAAACCCTGTCCTCACGCATCCTACGGGCGATGAATCGCCGTTGTTCATACAACTGGATGAGTCGGTGACGGCCGCTGAGACCACGCAGGCGATGTGTGATATTGTCAGCCGTGATTTGGGTCGCACGGCCGATGGAGAAACCCTTGGAGAAAGGTTCAGGAATGATCCGTCAGGGTTTGCTGCGGCCCGATTCCATTACGTGCATCATGTGTTGCGCGTACGCCTGGCTCAAGAAAACGTGGGGGGGCTTTCCGGGCTGTGGTACCGTCTGCCGGCAGACACCCGGATACCTGACCACGGCATATGGCAACATTGTGCCCTTGTTTCTGCTCTAACCTCCTGCTTTCAATTATCAAAGGCACACAAGGCAAGTATCTTTGTTTTCGGCTTATCACCGGTCCAGGATTTCATCTCTCGTGCCAGAAAGCTCCGTGATCTGTGGACGGGTTCCCTTCTCCTGTCATGGCTGACGTTTGAGGGAATTCGGCGCATAGTCTGCGAACTTGGCTCTGATCACCTGATCTATCCGAGCCTTATCGGCCAGCCCATGGTAGATCGATTTCTGTCACAAGAGCTGCATTTGCCGTGGCTAAGCCGACAAGGGGGTAATGACCATCTTGGAGTGGCGGCTTCGCTGCCTAACAAGTTCGTCGCCCTTGTACCATCCGGCGAGGAAGAGCACATCGCCGAGAATGTTCAAGACTCCATACGGACGGCCTGGATGGAATTGAGTGAGGAGACGCGCAAGTTGGTCTCGAAAGCCGTAGGAGCGCAGGATGATTCATGGCTTGAAACGTTTTTTGAGAGACAGTGCGGCCAATACTGGAGTTTTGGTTGGGCTGCCTGTCCGCTACTTGACGATTCTGGTCGTGACCAGATTAAGCGGGTGCTCCCCGAGGCTGTTTGGAGGCTGCCATTTGAGTTTCACGGGAGCGTAGACAAGGATCGATTTCTGGAAACAGAAGTCAGACTAAACCGTGGGGAGGCAGAGCTGTATGCAGTAACCCACGCATTGGCCCAGAGCTTTCTGGCCGCGGGCAAAGCAACACGAGTGGATCGCGGAACCGCGGAGCCGGGAATAAAGTGTGGACTGCATGGCGATTTGGAAATACTCCGTTTCCCGTGGCGTCCGGATACTGACAAGAATCCTCCGGCCCGCGCGGATCCTTTCTGGGTGACTCTCAGGAGGAACTGGACTCCGAGATCGGATCTTAAGACTACCGAGAGGCTTTCATCAGTGGCCCTGGTGAAGCGCCTCGCGTACCGGGCAGCCAAGAATCTGAACAACCACCCTCTCGTGCCATTCTTCGACCAGTCCGGAGGGTTTCCATCGGCGACGGAGATGGCCCTTTCCGACTGGCTGGATCGGGTACAGGAACGAGGACTCCACGCGGGTCTGATAGGACGACGCACTCCATGGAAGAAGATCTTGGCCCAAGCCGTGTACGAACGTGAGTCAGAGGACAGGGAAACAGAGCGGTCGCCTGATATAGCGGATCTTGATCGCGAAGATCTCGCTGATGGCTTGCGGGTGATCGACAAGATGCGAAAAGCCGGTGATCCTGTGGGCGAAACTCACCGATATTACGCGATACTGGTTATGGACGGCGATAATATGGGGCGTCTCGTTAACGGCGAGACGATCGCATCCCGCTGGGACACCGTACTGCATCCCGACTTGACGGAACGACTGAATAATCCGAGCTTTGACGAACGTTACAGGGCATTCTGGCTCGATCGACTTGAGAGGGCCAGATTGTTGTCACCCGCGGTACATGCGGCAATATCAGAGGCATTGGCGGATTTTGCCATGGCGTCGGTGCCTCGGGCAATTGCACGACACCGCGGCCGCCTCATCTACGCGGGGGGTGACGACGTGTGTGCCGTCCTTCCCGCGTCGGAGGCTATCGAGGCTGCAGCGACGATAGCCGATCATTACCGCCGAGGATTCCTCTTCTTTCCGTCCGACCCAGGGCGATCCTCTGAATTCCTTGGCGACACATGGAAGCCGGAAGTCGGTCGTCTTGCCCTCCATCTGGGAGCAGGCCCCCACATTTCAATTTCTGCCGGCATCCTCATCTGTCACCACAAGAAGCCGCTGTCGGCGGCGATGCACCGTGCCCACCAGATGCTGGAAATGGCCAAAGATCAGGGGGGGCGAGATGGGTTTGCCATAGAACTGGATAAGCGCAGCGGGGGTGGAAGAATCTTTATGAGCAAGTGGAATGAGAGGCCGTGGTCGGCCCTGAATCTGGACGATCACAATTCCACACTTTTGGAACACTTCATAAAGGTCGGTGAGGTTCTTGGCAACCCGTCCAACCAGAGCTTGAGCACTTCACTTATCTACAGGCTCCAGGAATTCCGAACCGGCATCGAAGCTATCGTTCGGGAAGCACCGGCCGAGCTCGTTCCGTTCTTGACAAAACAGATGGAACAATCCGGTGGAGCGCCTTCGGACCGTGAGTTGGCCGGTCGAGTTGCAGCCATTGTAGCCCGTGGAACGGACGAATCACCGGACGTTGACATCAACACGGATTCTCTCATTGTTGCCAGGTTCATCGGTGAACGCCGGTGGAGCCTGCCCGGCAAGAAAGGAAATCTGAAATGAACGGAGTCAAGCAGTGGCTGAGCATCGATCCACTGGACACGCTCTTTTTCCGGGGCTCTGAACCTATGATCGCTGGAGAGAGCCATGAGGTGCGTTCAATCTTTCCGCCTATGCCGTCTACAGTAGTGGGAGCGATCAGGACTGCCATTCTTCGGCAGCGCGGTATTGAGCCGACAGGGTTGGCTGGGCAGGATCGGGAGATGAGTGGGGAATTTACGTTCCTGGGCACTCCCGGAAAAAGTGGGTTCGATGTGCTGGGCCCCCTTCTTGAGGTTGAGGTGAACCGCGGAGAAACAGACCGGCTCGTTCCTGCTCCGGCGCACTGGTTTGCGGATCTGTCCGAGGCGGGCACCAAGCCCGCGGGCAACTTTGAGGTCCGTGTTTCGGTTGCCGATGAGCTCCCCAGTGATCTCAAGGCATCTCTGGGGTTGTGTGGGAGCGTGGCCAATCCGATATGGACAGCGGCCCCTACGAGACCAAACCTGAAAAGCCTCTCCGGAAGTTGGGTTAACCTCTCGGCCCTGCAATGTGGATGCAGCAGTGCTTTTCGAGTCAATCTTGGCAAGGATTTGGATGCCCTTGTCCCTTCGTCGCCTGCTCTCGTAAGGCCCGAGTCCCTCTATTCTTCAGAGATACGGGTGGGGATAGCCCTGGAAGCTGAGACTCGACGCGTGCGACAGGGCCGTCTCTATTCTGCCGCGCATGTCCGTTTGCGCCACGGAGTGCGAATGGTAGTTGGATTGTCGCATGAACTGTGTCCCGGCCACCTGGATGACTCGGGTTTGCTTCATCTCGGCGGGGAGCAGCGTTTCGCCGCCTACCGTCGTATGACGGCGGTGCCTCTCATCCCGCTATCCCAGAGCCCCTGGGTTATGTCGCTCTCTCCCTTCGAGTATGATTTCCTGAACACTCAGGGATGGGGCGGCCTCCATCGGGCATCCGGGCCACTCATTCGGATGGGTGGTTGGGACATGCTGGAAGGCTTCCACAAGCCCATCCGCTCGTTTCTTCCCGCCGGCACCGCCGTTAAAGTAGGGGTTGATGCGGAAATCCCTTTCGGATTTATCAGGATTTAATGCAGGAGGTACGCAATGTTCTATAATGACTCACCCGACATATGCGTCTTTTACGCGTTGTCGCCCTTGCACGCCGGATCAGGTCAGGCCACGGGAGCAGTGGATTTGCCCATCCAGCGGGAACGGCATACTCTATGGCCTCAAATGCAGGCTTCAGGAGTTAAGGGTGCCTTTCGTCACTGGTTCCACTGCTACCATAGGACGAATGGCGCTCAGAGTCCCGATGCCAAAGAACAGGCCAAGAATCTTACCGCCAGAGTGTTCGGAAGCGAAGAAGGCCAATCCGACTCTGCCGATGGCAGCACGAACGGACAGGACAGCCGGGCGGGAGCCATTTCCGTGTCAGACGCACGGCTCCTCGCATTTCCCGTCAGATCGAACGCGGCGCCGTTTGTCTGGGTCACGTGTCCTGCAGTACTGACAAGGCTCAGAAGAGACCTGCGGCTCGTTGCTCTGGAGCTGGAAGTGCCTATCCTGAGCCCGGGGGATGACGACGGATATCTGTGCGTATGCGGGAATATTGCCGCGGCGGTGGTGCTGGAGGATCTGGCGGTCTCACCGGAAAGCCCGGTAAAGGATCAAGATCATCTCGCACGCATCTTCCGCACATTGGTACCGCAGGTGACCCGGCTCCTCGTGATATCCGATCGGAACTATTCCTTTCTTTCCCGCACGGCAACGGAGATCCAACCACAGATCAAAATCGACATGGAAACGGGGACGGCGGCTGACGGGTCACTGCGATATGAGGAGCTGTTGCCGGCCGATTCGGTGCTCTATTCCTTAGTGTTTTTTGGTCAAGAAAGAGTGCTGCAAGATCCTCTCATGACGGATGTCATACGACAACACGTAACCAAGGCGGTGAGCACTCACATTCAGATGGGAGGCGACATGACGCTCGGTCGAGGACTCATGGAGGTCAAGTGGGTTCATCGACAGGATCTTCAAGGAGGGGACCATGAGTAATACCTTGGCGCAGCAACGTTCCGCGTTTGCTCTCACAGAAGTCAGACATCTCAGGGGGAATCGTCGGGACTTTGCCAAGTTCGTGGCCGGATTACCGGCGATGATCCTGCAAAATGGATTTGCTCAGGCACTGGCTTTTCTGCTGGCAAAAGGAACGGACAAGAACGGCAAACCCAACCATGGCGACAAACACCTTCAAGCCTTTGATATCATTGTTCGGTGGTTCAACGATCGTGACATCGTTAAACAGACGGAACACCGGCAGGTCATGGCAGCGCTTTCAGAAATGCCGCAGGGGGATTACCTCCGTGCCCAGGACGAAGCTCTCGCTCTCCTCGAGTGGGTGAAACGCTATGCGAATGCCGGTCTTTTTTCAGATCAGGTTGGGGGACACAATGAAACACAAGATGACCGCAGCGCTCAGACCGGTTTCTAAGAGCGTCAACGCAGCCATAGGCGATCTGCCGTCCGGCCCCTTCAACTTCGGGCTGTACTTTCAGAAATGGCTTTATGTTGTGGACGGGAACAGGATGGAAGACAAGTGGAAAAGAGGCAATCCGTGGGCCTGTTCGCTCAGTGATGAAAGTGAGGTCGAGAAAAGAGGCGATATCTGTGACCCAAACTATCGTTTGGACAACCTCGCGGTTTCCCTGGCCTTGTTTAATGGAGAGCGGACGTATACAAGGAAATTTCCCAAGAAGGAAGGTGAGCGCTTCAAGGCTGTTCCGGCTTCGGTGCCCGTGCCGGGTTCGTGGGATCGTGAGACGGCCGCGACACTGCTGGAGGCTCGACACAATTCTTTTGAACGAATTGCGGAAGCTTACAAGAAGCTGGGATACGAATATGTCCGGCACGCAGTACCATTGATCAGTCCTCTCGTCCTCGGCCTGGGAAACGAGCATCCGACCAAGAAAGGCTTCCGTTTCGACTGGACGATGGGTATTCCGTTCATACCTTCGAGCGGGATTAAGGGAGTGGTTCGTCTGGCCATGCTGGTCAATCTGTTAAACGAGAAGACGGATGAAAAGGAGTTGGAAGAGTTCTGCCGTGCACTCGTGAAGGGAAAGACCTTGCCTGACTCCGTAAGGGAGATCTTCGGATTCGCGGGGGACAAAGAAGCAGGTAGAGGCAAGGTCATCTTCCTAGACGCGTATCCCGAAACCGTCCCCCGGCTCAAGTCTGAGATCATGAACTGTCACTACCACGACTACTTGAAGAAGACCCGGGGCCCGACCGAGGACCAGCAGCCGACACCTCAACGGTTTTGGGCTGTTGATCATGGCGCCGACGAAAGCGGAAGACCGTTTCAGTTTGTATTCCGACTCCTGCTGAGCTCGGAAACAGCCGGAAATGAAGAATACCGCGGACTGCTCAATGCAGCCTTCAAAGCCGCGCTGGAGGAACACGGTCTGGGTGCGAAGACTGCCGTCGGTCATGGACGGTTTACCATGAACGCGTCCGTGGGAAGAACACCACTGGCCGGTCAGGCCCAACACCAACCCGACCCGGCCGTCAAGAAGAAATATCCTGTCGAGGTCTGGCCGCAGGCCGTTCTTAATTGGAACGCCGGCAATGCTACTCTGGTCGCAGAATGGCAGGGAAAGCATGCACATACCACGGGAAAGGACGTTGCTGTGAAGGTGATTCCGGAAGTTCTTCACGAGAGGGTGTTTGCAAAGAAGAAGAAGAGAAAAGCAGTCCCGGCAAGAGTCACCGTAGAGGTGCGCGGGACGGGTTACACGGTCATCGTCAAGGTTGAGGCTCCATAGTCTGACGTACCGCAGGCGGTGCGTGCAGATGGACCGGCGGTGAAGGGCCCGACATCACGGTGCCCCTCAATGTGGAGTACCCTTGGTGGACCCCTCCAGGGTCCATACCTATTTGTTATTGTTCACCGTTTCCATGGGTTGAAGAAACTGTCTCAAGAGTCGGTACGTGATGCTAATCGTGGCACGATTGTTGGGCATGCTGCAACAAATCCCCCCCAACCCCCCTTTTTCTAAGGGGGGAATAGGCTGTTACCCCCCTTTGGCAAAGGGGGGCAGGGGGGATTTCCATTCGAATCCACTCCTTCGTGGCACGATTCACTTCGCTCCGACAGTTTTGAGACACTCTCTGAAATCCATGGCTATTCACAGTATGCCCTTTCAGGGCATGAGCTTGATTGCCGACGCCCCAGGGTATTGGTAATCCTCGGCGATTAAGAAAGGGGACAATCATGCAAACGAAGCTGGCGCTCATAGTCACAGTGGGTACTGGTACGAGGGCTGAGGTTAACATCGTGCGGCCATTGGTTAAAACCATCAGAAACAGCAGGCCCAATTATCTGGTGCTCATGGTTACGGAGGGGAGTATCGTTCACGGCGAAGCAATCGTGCGCGAACTCAATCTGGAAGAGAGTCTGTTCGACATGAAGGTACTCTCAAATTTCGACGATTTTCAATCCGTGTGTGGTGCCGTGAACGAGGCCTTTGTTGATCTGGAAGGACTGGGTTTTTCTCCCAATGAAGTGCAGATCGATTTCACGAGTGGAACGAAAGCCATGAGCGCCGGTGCAGTCTGCTCCGGAATCTACAATCAATGCCGGTCAATCAAGTATATTACGGGAACAAGAAAGCAAGGAATAGTCGTGGACGGTTCAGAGAGATTCTTGACAGTAGAACCGTCGGAAATCTACACCATGCATGACGTGAAACTCGCCCAACAAATGATGCTCCGCCTGCGGTTTGCGACGGCAGAGGAAATCTTGACCGGTGTGAATCCGGCACCCATGAAGGACTCTGATGCCGGCGAAGTCCGGAATCTGCGACTAGTGGCTCAGGTCTACGGGGAGTGGGACAGATTCAACCACAGTGAAGCTCTGAAAAGAATCAAGAAGGTGACTTGGGAAGCCTCCCTTTCGCGCCGGTTCGCGCCGACACCAGAAGGATACGGACTCCTGCAGCAGTTCGCGTCCGACGATAAGGCTTCCATTCAGGAAGCAACTCTGCTGGATGTTTACAATAATGCGTTGAGACGGGGTCTAGAACGAAAGTATGACGATGCGGTTGCGCGATTTTATCGTGCAGTGGAGTTGTTGGCTCAGCAAGTGCTCTCCAGGGAGTACCAAGTGGATTCTTCGGATGTTGATCTGAATCGAGTTCCGTCTGCCTTCCGCTCACGGTTGGAGCAAAACAGCGATTCCGAGGGCCATATTCGCATAGGGCTGGTGCTGGATTACGAGTTATTGTCAGCGTTTGGTAACCCACTCGGTCAACATTTCTTGGGCAGTTCAAAACTGCAGAGCCGCCTTTTACAACGGAATTCATCGATACTTGCTCATGGCCTGACCCCAATATCGGAGTCGACGTACAAGCACCTACACAGCGATGTTCTGGCTCTTTTTTCGGTCGAAAGAACCGATTTCGAGGCATTGGCGAATCGTGTGCAATTTTCCTGGCTCCAAGAGCCATGAAGGGAGAATGTCGAGATGTCGGACCATTTGGACATCATAGAAAAGGCCAAGGACAGCCTTCGCGAGGGGAAGCAGGACGACGCGATACGGCTTGCTCGCACAGTTGACACGCGCAGCGTCCGCGACTCCGCCGTGCACCTTGCCTGGGCCGAGGTATTCGAAGAGCTCGGCTTCATGGACGAGCTCATCCTGGAACTGAACCTGTCCATCCGGGATGATCCGGATCGTCTGGAGACGTACCCGCGGCTCGCAGAGGTCTTCCTCGACCAGGGGCTGCCGCAACGTGCGGCAAAGGTGTACGCCGCTCTGGTGGAGCGGGAACCCGACAAACCCGAGCACTACCAGGGACTCGGGGAGGCGCTCAAGGAGGCACGGGAGTTCGAGAAGGCAAGGGCGGCATACCAGGATGGATCGGACAAGACCGGCGACGACCGGTTCAAGAGTCTTATCCGCGACCTGGGCTTCTTGGACCAACCGCAAGACGCCTCGGAAATCCAAGCCGATGTGGAACGCCTCGAACCCGCCCGGCATCAGCTCGTCACCTTCACCGGGCTCTTTGCCGGCCGGGAAGGCGTACATGCACGTCAATGGGTGAGCCCTACCGGGAAAACGGGGTACAATCCCGTTGAAGAGCCGTTCTCCCCCCGGGTGGCGGAGAATCATATCCTCGGAAACTACACGGTGGGAGTGTACCCTGTCCGGCTGGACAATACGGTGAACTTCATCGCGTTCGACCTGGACGGATCCAAATTCGCGGTGAACCGGAGCATCGGCGGCGAGCGTGCCTGGCACGCGCTCATGGGA